>NZ_JBAQEO010000785.1:0-9342 GCF_049286785.1 Rhodococcus sp. (in: high G+C Gram-positive bacteria)
CATACCGACAGGGAATTCCCATGCTGCGCAGAAGGACCAGAGTCAGGTGCGCGTAGTCCTGGCACACACCTTGCCCCTCGGTCCACGCCTCGACCGCAGACGTGTGCACACCGGTGGTGCCCGGAACGTACGACATCTCGTCGTGCACCCAGTCCGCCACGGTGACAACGGCTTCCTCGGGAGAAAGGCCCCTGCGGAGGTGGCGGGCGATGGCGTCGAGCTTGCGGTTGTGGGGCACATACGCCGTGTTGCTCAGCTGCTCGTTGAAGCGATCCGTCAGCATCGGCGTCGCCAGTTCGTCCCAGTCCACGGTTTCGTCCGGCTTCGAGAACGGTTCCGTCTCGACCACCGACGACCCGACAACCTCGAGTTCCGTGTGAGGCGCATGGAGATCGAATGCGGTGACCGCGGTGCCCCAGTAGTCGGTGTACCGGTACGACCGGGTGGCCGGGGTGGTCTCGACACGGTTCAGGATCAGGGTCTGCCTGCTGTCCCCGCGCGGGGTGAGCCGGGCCTCGTTGTACGACGAGGTGACCGGCGCGTCGTACGCATAACCGGTGGTGTGCACAACCCTCAGGCGCCAGCTCACAGTTCTCCCTCCACGACGGCTTCCCCGCCGACGGCCCGTGCATCGGTCCACGCCACCCAGGGCGCGGCGTGAAAATACTGCAGTGCTATGGCTTCGCCGACATCACGGCAGGTCTCCTGCAACCCCACCAGCCGGTCCTGCAGATCCTCGAGCAGGACTCCCGGAGGCATGAATTCGAGTTCGCTGCGCGCCCGGCCCAGCAGACGCTCCGCCTCGGCTCTCGGCCCGACCCGGCTGTCGGGCTGGTGGTCGAGTTCGGCGAGGCACAGTTCCGCCTGACGGATGGCGTGGAAGACCGAACGCGGGAACAACCTGTCCAGCAGGATGAATTCGACCACACGTTTGGCGTCCAGAGCGCCCCGGTAGGTGCGCAGGTAGGTGTCGTGCGCACCGGCCGAGCGGAGCACGGTCACCCATGCCGGAGACGACGGGCGGTCGCCGGCACGCGACAGCAGCATGCGCGCCAGCATGTCCACCCGCTCGATCGAGCGGCCCAGGAGAAGGAAGCGGTAGCCGTCGTCGCGGCTCAGAGTCGAGTCGGCGAGTCCGGCGAACATCGCGGCCCGCTCCTCCACATACCGGAAGAACTCGTGCGGCCCAAGGCGTTTGGCTGCCCGCTCCCGTTCGGCCAATCCGTTGTAGGTGGTGTTGAGGCACTCCCACATCTCACTCGACGTCACCTCGCGGGCACCGCGCGCGTTCTCCCGCGCGTTGGCGAGGGAATCGATGATCGAACCCACCTGATTCCGGCTGAACGCGACCAACTCGGTGACCGACCGGACGTCGAGTTCGGCGCTCGGAGCGGGGATCCCCAGCACCCGCAGGAGCACCCGGGACGTTCGGTCGGGATCCACCGAGGAGTCGTCGAGGAGCTGATGGACGGCGACGTCGAGGATGCGTGCCATGTCGTCGGCCCGCTCGACGTACCGTCCGATCCAGTACAACGACTCCGCGTTTCTGGCCAGCATCAGACCATCACTCCCCACTGCCGCTGCTGTTGCTGCTGTTGCTGTTGCTGTTGCTGCTGCTGCTGCTGCTGCTGCTGCTGGGACGTACCGGGCTCGGGCCCCTGTTCCGATTCGGGTGCCTGATCGGGCTCGGCCACCAGCTCCTCACCCGCGAGTTCGCGTTCCTCGTCGGAACTGCGGCTCGCGAGCACCCAGGTGTCCTTGCTGCCACCCCCCTGACTCGAGTTCACGACCAGGGACCCTTCGGGCAGGGCCACCCGGGTGAGCCCGCCGGGAAGGACCCATACCTCCTCGCCGTCGTTCACCGCGAAAGGACGCAGGTCGACGTGCCGGGGAACGAGTTCGTCGCCGATCTTGGTCGGCACCGTCGACAGCTGGACCACCGGCTGGGCGATCCACCCGCGCGGATCCGCCTTGATCTTCCGGGTGATCGCGTTCAGCTCCTTCGGTGACGCATCGGGACCGAATACGATTCCGTAACCGCCTGACCCTTCGACCGGCTTGATCACCAGTTCGTCCACCCGGTCCAGCACCTGCTCCCGCTCGTCCCCGAGCCAACAGCGAAGCGTGTCGACGTTCGCGAGGAGCGGCTTCTCGCCCAGGTAGTAATCGATGATCTGCGGAACGTAGGTGTATACGAGCTTGTCGTCGCCCACGCCGTTCCCGACGGCACTCGAGATGACGACGTTGCCTGCCCGGGCGGCGTTCAGGATCCCTGCCACCCCTAGCACCGAATCCGGACGGAACTGCATGGGGTCGAGATACTCGTCGTCGATCCTGCGGTAGATGACGTCCACCTGGCGCTCACCCTCGGTGGTGCGCATGTAGACCATGTTGTCGCGACAGAAGAGGTCGCGGCCCTCGACCAGTTCGACACCCATCTGGCGGGCCAGCAGCGAATGCTCGAAGTACGCGGAGTTCGCGACTCCGGGCGTCAGCACCACCACGGTGGGGTCGGCCTCGTTCAGTGCGGCGGAAGCCCGCAGCGCGCGGAGCAGGTGGGTGGCGTAGTCGCCGACGGAACGCACCCGGTTTGACATGAACAGGTCGGGAAACACCCGTGCCATGGTGCGACGATTCTCCATGACGTAAGACACACCCGACGGTGACCGCAGGTTGTCCTCCAGGACCCGGAACACACCGTTCTCGTCGCGGACCAGGTCGATGCCCGCCACGTGGATACGCACTCCGTTCGGGGGAACCACACCGGCGGCCTCCCGATGGAAGTGCGCACACGAGGTGACGAGCCGTCTGGGCAGCACGTGGTCACGCAGAATGCGCTGCTCCCCGTAGATGTCGTCGAGGAACATCTCGAGCGCTTTCACCCGTTGCTTGATTCCCCGCTCGAGCCGAGCCCATTCCGCGGCCGCCACCACCCGTGGCACGAGATCCAGGGGGAACGGCCGTTCCTGACCCGACAGGGAGAAGGTCACGCCCTGGTCTATGAACGCCCTGCCCAGTGCATCGGACCGGGCCGCGAGGTCCGCGCTGTCCGCGGGCTCGAGCGCCTTGAACACTCCCTTGTACGGGGATCGGACACTGCCGTCGCGATCGAACATTTCGTCGAAGGCGGGCCCGTAGTTCCCGATCTCCGCGTAGCCGTCGAAGACGTGTGCCGGCTGGAGGGGTGTGCGTGGACGGGCTGTGGCCTTTGCCGGGGCCGTCCGTCTCGCTCCCTTCCCGTCCAGGCCGTTCACGTTCGCCGTCTTCGCCGCCGAACCGGCACCGTGGGCCGTCTTGCGTGCCGGTCTCGGCGTCGCGGACAACGTCGAGGAAGTCGACGATTTTCTTCCTGTCGAGGACTTCGATGCTGGGGGCGTCATCCCTGGAATGCTGCTACATGTTCCCGCGTTCAGCAGCGCAGCCGTGGGCGCGTCGGCGCGTCCCGGATCGGACCGGTTTGAGATCGGACCCCGGAGCCTGGTAATCTCGCCTGTCGGTGCATATATGTGCGCCCACAGCTTTCATGACCCGAACCAGCTTAAGACGACAGGATTTTACGCGTGGCCAACATCAAGTCCCAGGTGAAGCGGATCCGTACCAACGAGGCGGCCCGACTCCGTAACCAGTCGGTGAAGTCCTCGCTGCGCACGGCTATCCGCTCGTTCCGCGAGGCTGCGGCGGCCGGTGACAAGGACAAGGCCAACGACCTCCTCGTCGCGACCAGCCGCAAGCTCGACAAGGCTGTCAGCAAGGGTGTCATCCACCCGAACCAGGCTGCCAACAAGAAGTCCGCGCTCGCGCAGGCTGCCAACAAGATCTGACGGTTTCACCGTCACAACTCCACGAAGAAGCCGCCCGATCTCAGGATCGGGCGGCTTCATCGTGTCAATTTCGTGTCGAGTCAGCCTTGACGCAGCCGGGCTACCCGACCGACCGCGCGCTCCACCGCATAGTCCGCGTCCGCAGCGGCACCTTTCACGTCCGCATTCAGTGCGGCGACGATCCGCAACGCTTCACCGACGGACGTGGGATTCCATCCGGAGGCCTGAGCCTGTGCCTTCTTGATCTTCCAGGGCGGCATGCCGAGGTCGGACGCCATCCTGAACGGATCACCCCGGCCCGCCGGCGCCACCCGTGCAATCGAGTGGACCGCGTCAGCGAGTGCGTCGGCAAGCAGAACGAGGGGTACGCCCCGTGACATCGCCCACCGCAGCGCCTCGAGTGCACCCGGTACGTCACCGGACACCGCCTTGTCCGCGACATCGAAGCCGGTCACCTCGGCCTTACCCGCGTAGTAACGGTGCACGGCTGACACGTCGATCTTTCCGGCGGTGTCGGCGACGAGTTGCGAACACGCGGCCGCGAGCTCGCGCAGGTTGGAACCCACGCCTTCGAACACGCTCTGCACCACATCCGCTGACACCCGAACGTCCAGTGCGCGGAATTCTGCGCGGATGAAACCATTGATGTCGCCCGGTTTCAACTTGGCGGCCGGGTGCACGGTTGCCCCGAGCTTCTCGAGCGCGCCCGCCATCGCCTTGGCACGCCCGGCGCCCGAGTGCAGGACGACGATGACGACACCGGGAGGCGGATCGGCCGCCGCGTCGAGGACGAGTGCCACGGCGTCCTTGCCTGCTTCGCCTGCGGACTCGAGAACGACGACGCGATCTTCGGCGAACAGCGAGGGACTGAGCAACTCCGCGAGTTCCGGAGCACCTGCGTCACCCGCCCGCAGCCTGTTGACCGGCAACTCGGCCCCGTCGGCGATCTCGGCGCCCGCCCGCACGCCCGTGACGATCTGTGCCACCGCGCGTTCGACGAGTAGCTCCTCGTCACCGAGAACGAGATGAAGCTGATCGAGCTGAGAAGGAGTACTCACGCGAAGATCGTGCCACGCAACGCCGACATGATCGTGCCCGGCCCGGAGCGCCGGGCCCTGCCCGTCCGGCCCGGACGCGTCAGCTGGTCACTTCCCTCGTGAGAAGACTCACTACTGCGGCCACCGTGCCGTCCCGTCCGAATTCCGCGCGCTGACGCTCTGCGCCCGTGCCGTCACGGAGAACCGCCGCGAGCCCGGATTCGGCGAACACCCGGTCACCGCTGCCCAGATCCGGCGCGATGGTCACGCTCAACAGTTCCAGCTGACGGCGAGTTGGCAGTGGCCTGGCCGCCACCGGGCTCGAGCACTCACCGTCCAGTCCGTCCCGCGCCGCCCGCCACAGTTGTGCGCGCAGGAGATCGACCGACATCGGCGGGACAACCGCCCCCTCGTCCGGGGACCGCAGCGCCCATCCGACAAGCCCCTTCACCAGCACCGCATAGAGCGCCGCATGTGCTGCGGTCATCGCGACGTCACCGATACGCACCTCGATGGTCGGCTGCTTGTCCGAGAGCCGGATGTGCCAATAGATCATTCCTCGATCAAGAGCGGCACCGGTCGCGATCATCGCCAGGGCCGTCGACTCGTATTCCGCCGCCGAGGCGAACCACGGAGGTGGTCCCGCCGACGGCCATCTCGACCATTGGATATGACGCCAGCTCTGGTAGCCGGTGTCCCGCCCGCTGTGGAAAGGGGAATTCGCGGACAACGCGAGCAGAACAGGCAGCCATCCCCGGATCCGGTTGCTCACCCGCACCCCCACCTCACGATCGGGAATCCCTACGTGGACGTGGCAGCCACACGTGGTGACCGTGTCGACGAGCGCCGCGAAATGACGGGCCATCTTCTCGTACCGCGGCACCGGGGTGATGGCCGCGGGCACGTGATCGGTAACCACCGGGGTGCCGCTCGGAAGCAGTTGGAGACCCCTGGCCTCGGCTGCCTTGGCGAGACGCCGGCGAAGGCTGCGCAGCTGCTCATGCAGTTCCACACCCGAGTGGCAGACGTCCGTCGCGATTTCGATCTGGCACCGCGCGAGCTCGCGCTGCAAACCACGGATGTCGTGACCCGCCTCCGAAACCACGTCGGGTCCGGCTGCGGAGAGATGCCCCGATACGTCGACGAGGAAGAACTCTTCCTCCACCCCCACCGTGAGGTCGCTAGTCGATTCCGTTGGTGCGGGGCTCATTCGACAGGTATCCCCCCGTGCCTGTGAAATGAAACCCAGGAGGCAACCGCGCGCGCCGCCCGAGGGTGCGACGTCTACCGTGGTCAGCCGCCTGGAACCGCGACCGGAAGGCCGGGGCGATCGGCAAACCCCGCGCGGAAGGACAGCCCACCGGACTGGCAGACTGGTGAGACCGAGCACGACCGAACGTGGAGGAATCGCATGCAGGACCAACGGCCACCCAGCGCTCCATCGGCCGACAGTTCTGTCACCACGTTTTCCACGCTTGCCGACCTCGTGTATAGCGGCACGGACTTCGCACACGTTCACCAGGCGATCTGTGATGCCGCCCCGGTACTCGTCACCGGATGTGACCACGCCAGCCTCATGCTCAAACAGGGTTCCCGTTTCGTGACCGTCGCGTCGAGTGACGAGATCGCGGCACGCGTCGACGAACTGGAACAGCTCGAAAAGGAGGGACCGTGCGTCGATGCCATCGTCAACGACACCCCTCAGTTCGAGCCGGATCTCGCCGCGGCTTCCCAGTGGCCGCGCCTCGCCCGGCGTGTTCTCGCGGAGACGCCGGTCCGGGGAGCGGCCGGTTTCCGTCTCGTCATCCAGGACCGCAAGGTGGGCGCCCTCAACCTGTTCTCGGACACACCCGGCACGTTGACCGTCGAATCCGTCGAACAGGGAATCCTGCTCGCCTCGTTCGCCGCAGTTGCCCTGACCGCGGTCGACGAGCATATGGAAGCCGAAACCCTGCGCGCCGGGCTCGTCAGCAATCGTGAGATCGGCAAAGCGATCGGGCTACTGATGGCGTTTCACAACATCTCGGAGGATCGCGCTTTCGAAATCCTCCGTGCAACATCCCAGGGCATGAATCTCAAGCTCGCGGCAGTGGCGAAACAGGTAGTGGCGCACCACAACAAGGATGTCAGCTGACCGCCCTCAGCCGCTATTGCCCCGCAGGCGCCTCCGGAATACCCGCGATACCGAGCATGGACAGAAGCATCCGGCAGTCCTCCGCATCGAGGGACTGAGCGGCAACTACTCGCTGGGCACGGCGGACCTGGACGGCATCGAGTTCGTCGTCCATATCAAGCTCTGCCCGCTCTGATTCCGACATCTCCGTGACCTCCGATGCGAGCGCCTTTCGCGACCGTTCACCGCAACATCTGCCACCGGATGGTAGTCGTAGTGCGGGTGCCGCACGCACATATCGCGCACCGATTCCGTGCCCGCATTCGCCTCAACCCGGCGCCCGCAATCCGTCGCGCAGTTCGTTCGAGTGGCCCATCACACGACGCCGAGCAATACCGCCGGCCACACCGGCGCCCAGACCACCAGAAGTCCCAACACGATCCCGGCCGATACCAGCCGGAGTCGTCGCCCGCGCACCATCAGCCCGCCGATGACCAGGACCCCGAGTACCAACACCGCACCGGTCGGCCCGGACGGCACCGGGATCGACGCACCCGGCACCTGTGCTCCTCGCTCGGCGACGGTGATCAGCCACCAGAGCGGCCCCTCCGTCAGCAGCACCGATACCGCCGCGACCTGCACGCTGACCGCCGCGACGACCGCCGTGATCGCCCCCAGCACGGTGATCACCCCGACGACGGGTGCGACCAGGATGTTCGCGCAGACCGATACGACACTCACCGTGCCGGTCATGCCCGCGACGACGGGTGCGGTGACCGCGAACGCCGCGGCCGACACCGAGAACATCTCGGCGACCCCCCTGGGCCATCCGCGCCGGACGAGTGCATCCACCCACACCGGGGCGATCACGATCAACCCCGCGGTCGCAGCCGCCGACAACACGAAACCGAAGTCGACAGCCAGAGCCGGGTGCCACGCGAGCAGCACGATGACCGCGGTGGACAGCGCAGGCAGCGCCTGCTTCCTGCGACCCGCGACGAGAGCCAGGAGGGCAACCGCGCCCATGACCGCCGCACGCACGACGCTGGGCGAGGGTCGCGCCACGACCACGAAGGCCGAGAGGGCGATCGCGGCGAGCACGGCGCCGGTCCGGGGACCCACCCCGACCGCTCGGACGAGCAGCAGGACAGCCCCGAGGATAATGCTGACATTGGCACCCGAGACGGCAGTGAGGTGGGTGAGTCCGGTGGCCGTGAAGTCGTCCTTGACATCGGATGACAGTCGCGATGTGTCCCCCAGCACCAGTCCGGGCAGCAGACCGGCCTGATCCGGCGGCAATGCGGATGCGGCCGAGGCGAATCTCGCCCGCAGAGCGCCCGCCCAATCCTGATGTACCGGTGCCGGTTCCACAACGTGCGGCGGTCCGGAGACACGCACGGTGGCCAGGGTCAGGTCGCGATGACGCGGCGAGCTCAGTTGCCCCCGGAGAACGGCTCGCTGACCGGGAAGAAGCCCGAGCCACCCGTCTGCAGGGGCGAGAACCACCACCGCTCCGCGGGCCTCGACGGTCTCGGTGCTCGTCCGGATCTCGACCACGTTCGCCTTCACGATCACCTGGTTTCCGAAGGTGGCGAGCGTGCGGGGATCGTCGGCGAGCGCCACCGTGAGCGTTGCCCAGGCCCCGTCCCGGCCCAGCACCGTGAGAGGGTGTTCCTCCACCGCCTGGACCCGCAACGCCACGGCGCCGGCGCAGCAGCTCCCGAACAGTGCGAGGGCCACGAGACCGCCCGTCGCAGGTCCTCGGATGGAGGACCGCAGGACCCGGACGATCACGACGGCAACCGCCCCTCCTGCGAAGCCTGCAACCAGCCACCACGCCGCGCGTGACCCCAGCAGAATCGCGGTGGTCGCGGACGACCACGACACCACCGCGAACGGGACCAGCCGCAGGTCGAGGACACGCAGGTCGCCTTCGGGCATCAGAGGGTGACCGAGTCGCGCAACTTCTCCAGACGCACCGGGCCGATGCCGTCCACTTCTCCCAGTTGGTCGATCGCGGTGAATCTTCCGTTGGTCTTTCGCCACGCGACGATCGCCGCCGCGGTGACAGGACCCACACCAGGCAGGGCGTCGAGTTCGGTTTCGGTGGCCGTATTCAAATTCACGCGCCCGCCCACCGTGTCCTTACCGTTGGACGGCGAGC
This sequence comes from Rhodococcus sp. (in: high G+C Gram-positive bacteria), assembly GCF_049286785.1. GTDB lineage: Bacteria > Actinomycetota > Actinomycetes > Mycobacteriales > Mycobacteriaceae > Rhodococcus_F. The sequence goes on from NZ_JBAQEO010000785.1 coordinate 9,136, forward strand.
CGGTGCCAGTGCTCGCGCCGCCGACCGTGCTCGCGGGCGCGTCGGGGGCCGCGGCCCCCACGAGAACTTGGTCTCCGTCCGAGAGTCGTTGCGCAAGGTTCAGATTCAAGGTGTCGGCCCCGTCCCGTACACCACCGGCGGCACGAAGGGCGTCGGCCACCCGCGATCCCGGCGGGAGTGTGACGAGACCGGCCGACACCACCAAAC
>NZ_JBAQEO010000786.1:0-8897 GCF_049286785.1 Rhodococcus sp. (in: high G+C Gram-positive bacteria)
GGCCCGATCTGTTCGGGGGGCTGGAACGCGACGTGGTTTTCGGTGGGCGACCGGGCATCTCGTACAACGAGTTCCCGGACGAGAGTTCGTCAGTGAAATGGCACGTCCTCGTCGAGCGTGACCTCCAGGTGAGCGTCGGATGTCAGTTCCTTTCCGGCGAATGGGATGCGATCGAGGGAGTGTGCGCGGAAATGGTGCGATCCCTGGTGATTGCGCCGTGAGCCGTCGGGTTCGGCCGCGAAAGAACTTCCACAGTGGTGGAACCGATAGGACCGCTGACGCGTCCAATCGTGTGTAGGGGTGGATCGGGCAGTCCAATGGGGGCCGCCACACCGATGAACAGAAGGAGTCACAATGGCGGGAGTTGTTACCGATGTCGGCCAGATGGAGGCCGCGGCCAATCATGTCGAGACGGTGAACGCGCAGCTGCAGTCCACCATCTCCGGCCTCAAGGGCCGCTGTGAGGCGTCGTCCACCGCCTGGGCAGGCGGAGCGCAGGATGCTTTTCAGGCGTTGATGGTTCGCTACGGTGATGCGTCGCGGCGGCTCCAGGACTCGCTGGCCGAGATCGCGGTGAAGATTCGTGAGAACGGCAAGGGGTACGACGCTGCCGAGCAGTCCAACCAGGACGCAATCCGTGCGGCCGGCAATTCGGGATCGCTCGATATCTAGGGATTCTCCGAGCTCGAGTTCACCCACGAAACGTTAAAGGAGCATCGAATGTCTTTGAAGTACGGATTTGCCGAGCTGCAGGCGCTGTCGAGCGATATCAAGTCGAACGAGGCCAAGCTGCGCGAGACCCATGAGGAGCTGCAGGGCTACGTGCGTGGGCTCGTCGCACAATGGGAGAGCGGCGCCCAGGAGGCGTACCAGGGTGTACAGGCGAAGTGGGACAACGCCAACAACGACCTTCTGCAGGTCCTGGAGACCATCGCGAGGACCGTGGAGCAGGGTGCGAGCGACATGCAGGCCGCAGAGAACAGGAACGCCGCCTCCTGGGGGTGACCTTATCCGTCGTGCACAACGCCCCGGCAGCAACTGCTGCTGCGGCGCTGTGCCGATCGGGCCGTGGATCGGGGCATTGATCGGGCGTTTCGGCAGGTGGATACTGATCTGACCGACGCAGAAGGAGGGGGATCGCGATGTCGCCCTCCGACGGTCTCGGCTCGTCCCGACGGTCAGTGGCGTGCACCTGTCTGATGTCTCCGCCCACCTACTTCGATGTCGCGTATTCGATCGATGCGTGGATATGTCCCAAGGAAGTGGTTGACCGTGAACGTGCAATGGCGCAGTGGGTTTCACCCGTCGACGTCTACCGCGGTCTCCGACATCAGGTTCTGACGATCAACCCTGCCGCGGGACTGCCCGACACCGTCCCGGACGCGATACCGGCAGGCGAAGTCGACACCGAGCGGCTGGGACTCGATCTGGAGAGCGGCGGTGTCGACGTGGTCCTACCCGTGCGGGGCTCGTACCACGCGGACGAAATGACGCACCGCGGCTACGACCCGTACCGATCGACTACTCGGCGCTTCTCGAGTTCGGTGACGGGTTCACATGCAGCGCATCGGAGCTTCGCGGGTTCCGTGAGCTTTCCGACCGGCGTGAGCTTTCCGACCGGAGAGAGCCGGCCGACCGGAGCCAACTGGGCGACCGGGAGAGATCAGGGGTAAAGCGATGTCGGACGATGTGTTCTCGGTGGCGGATGTGATGCGCGATCAGCTGAACAGGGCGGACGAGCACAGCGCGCATAACTATCACCCGTTGCCGATAGTGATTGAGTCGGGAGTGGGGTCGTGGGTCAAGGGCATCGACGGCGTCGACTATCTCGATGTGCTCGCGGGATACTCCGCGCTCAACTTCGGACATGCGCACCCACGGTTGGTCGCCGTCGCGCGCGAGCAACTGGGTCGTCTCACGCTGACGAGCCGGGCTTTCCAGCACGACCGTTTCGCGCAGTTCTGCGAGGACGTGAGTCGTTTGTGCGGCAAGGACGCGGTGTTGCCGATGAACACCGGGGCGGAAGCCGTGGAGACGGCACTCAAACTGGTGCGTAAGTGGGGCTACGACGTCAAGGGAGTGCCGCCGGGGAAGGCGGAGGTCATCACGTGTGCGGGCAACTTCCACGGCCGGACCATCACCATCGTCGGATTCTCCACCGACGCCGATGCCTACACGGGATTCGGACCGTTCCCAGGCGGTTTCGTGTCGGTGGAGTACGGGAACGCGCGGGCCGTGGAGGACGCGATCACGGACGCCACCGTCGCGGTGCTTCTCGAGCCGATCCAGGGTGAAGCCGGCGTCCTGGTGCCTCCGGGCGGCTACCTCACAGAAGTGCGGCAGATCTGCACGCGTCGCGGAGTGCTCATGGTGGCGGACGAGATCCAGAGCGGCCTGGGGAGAACCGGGGATACCTTCGCCTGTGACCATGAGGGTGTCGTCCCCGACGTCTACGTTCTCGGCAAGGCCCTCGGCGGAGGATTGCTGCCGGTGTCCGCTGTGGTCGCCGATTGGCCGGTCATGGACGTGATCGGGCCGGGCCAGCACGGGAGCACCTTCGGTGGCAACCCTCTCGCGTGTGCCGTCGGTAGCGCCGTGGTGGAACTGCTCGAGACCGGCGAATATCAGCGCCGGAGTCGTGAGCTGGGGACCTACCTGCACGGCATGCTGGCGGAACTCCCCGACGAGCACGTGTCGGAAGTCCGGGGCAGGGGTCTGTGGGCCGGAGTCCAACTGGCAGCGGGCATGCCTCCCGCCCGGGTGATCTGCGAGCGTCTACTCGCCCGGCGGGTCCTGGCGAAAGACGCGCACGAGGGCACGATCCGGATCGCACCGCCGCTGGTGATAGAACGGCGAGAGCTGACGTGGGCCGTGGAACGGCTGGTCGACGCGTTGGCAGGTTGATCGTCCGTCACACTCCCGGAGATGGCGATTTTGACCCCGAGGTGTGGCAGCCGGTATTGTTCTGCGTTGGCGTGCCGTGCGCCGCTGCGCTCATCAGCGCAGTGGCAGGCGGTTCTCGGGTCTCAACTGGCCGCCGGGAATCGCTCGACGATACGCAATGGCCAGCAGCGGAATGAACAAGACGAGGAAGTTCTGTGTCTACGTACACCCCGAAGGCCGGAGATGTGACCCACACGTGGCACGTCATCGACGCCACCGACGTGGTGCTCGGTCGCCTTGCCGTCCAGGCAGCGAATTTGCTGCGCGGCAAGCACAAGCCCACCTTTGCACCGCACGTTGACGGCGGCGACTTCGTCGTCATCATCAACGCCGAGAAGGTTGCCATCAGCGGCAACAAGCGCGAAGGCAAGTTCCTGTACCACCACTCCGGATTTCCCGGTGGTCTGAAGTCCCGCTCGGTCGGCGAGGTTCTGGACAAGAACCCCGACCGCCTTGTGGAGAAGGCCGTTGTCGGCATGCTCCCCAAGAACAAGCTGGGTCGCGCCATCAGCACCAAGCTGAAGGTTTACGCGGGCCCGAACCACCCCCACGCCGCGCAGCAGCCGGTGCCGTTCGAGATCAAGCAGGTGGCCCAGTGACGACGCCGGAGGAACAGAACGTGTCCAACCCCGAAGAGATCACCGAGGCCGTCGAGGTGGCGGCGGACGAGTACGTGTCCGTCGAGGAGCCCGAGGTTGCAGAGGATATCGAGGCCGGCGGTGCGCAGCAGGCCCCGATCGTGATCGACCGTCCCATCCAGACCGTCGGACGACGGAAGGAAGCGGTTGTCCGTGTTCGCATGAGCCCGGGAACCGGCGAGTTCAAGCTCAACGGCCGCACCATCGAGGACTACTTCCCGAACAAGGTGCACCAGCAGCTGATCAAGGCGCCGCTCGTCACTGTCGACCGCACCGAGTCCTTCGACATCACCGCACTGCTGCACGGCGGCGGACCGTCCGGGCAGGCCGGCGCGCTGCGTCTCGCCATTGCCCGTGCGCTCATCGAGGTCACCCCCGACGATCGTCCCGCTCTGAAGAGTGCCGGGTTCCTCACTCGTGACGCCCGCGCCGTCGAGCGCAAGAAGTACGGCCTGAAGAAGGCCCGCAAGGCATCTCAGTACTCGAAGCGCTGATGTGTCGCCGAAGCCGCCCCTCGCGGACGGCTTCGGCACCTGTTCTTCCCGAGAGCAGGCGTCCATGATTACCGGACGCCTGCTCTCGGTTTTATTCGCTGTAGAGCGTGTGTTGTCGACGTGCGAGAGGTCTGGTCTATGGGTCGGTTGTTCGGAACAGATGGCGTTCGGGGTCTGGCGAATGCCGAGCTCACTGCCGAACTGGCGTTGACGGTGGCTGCCGCGGCCGCCACCGTGCTCGCGCCGCAGGGGGATGGGCGTCGCACGGCCGTCGTCGGTCGTGATCCACGGGCGAGCGGCGAGATGTTGGAGGCGGCGGTCGTCGCGGGGCTGACATCTGCCGGAGTGGACGTTCTGAACGTCGGGATACTCCCCACACCCGCCGTGGCTTTCCTCACCGCGGAACTGGGTGCCTCGCTCGGAGTCATGATCTCCGCCTCGCACAATCCCATGCCCGACAACGGCATCAAGATCTTCGCAGCAGGTGGGCACAAACTCGACGACGACATCGAAAACCGGATCGAAACGGTCATCGCCGGTACTTGCACGAGACGAGCGCCCACAGGTGCCGAGATCGGACGGGTTCGCACCGTCGACGATGCCGAGGATCGGTATCTCCGGCACCTCGCCGGTGCTCTGCCGGATCGGTTGGACGGTCTCACCGTGGTGGTGGACTGTGCACACGGCGCCGCCTCGCGGGTGGCGCCCGCCGCGTACAGCGCCGCAGGCGCCACGGTCATCGCTATTCACGCCGCGCCCGACGGGCTCAACATCAACGATCACTGCGGCTCCACCCACGTCGAGAACCTGCAGAAGGCTGTTGTCGATAACGGAGCAGATCTGGGACTGGCACTCGACGGAGACGCGGATCGCTGCCTGGCCATCGATGCCGGTGGATCGGTCGTCGACGGTGACGCGATCATGACCGTCCTGGCTCTGGGTATGCGTGAGGACGGCGAGTTGGCCGGCAATACTCTCGTTGCAACGGTGATGAGCAATCTCGGTCTGCACATTGCGATGCGGTCGGCCGGGATTTCCCTGGTCACCACGGGTGTGGGTGACCGGTATGTCCTCGAAGTGCTCCGCGAAGGCGGCTACAGCCTGGGCGGTGAACAATCAGGGCACGTCGTACTTCCCGCCTTCGGGACAACCGGTGACGGGGTGCTGACGGGCCTGCGTCTGATGGGCCGTATGGCCCGCACGGGCCGATCCCTCACGGAATTGGCGTCGGCCATGACCACGCTCCCACAGGTACTCGTCAACGTGAAGGTCGCGGACAAGGCCGTCGTCGCGTCCTCGTCCGTCGTTGTGGACGCGGTGGAGGCTGCCGAGCGACGCCTGGGCGACCAAGGTCGAGTACTGTTGCGGCCCTCCGGGACCGAACAGCTCGTCCGGGTGATGGTCGAGGCATCGGATCTCGACGTCGCACGAAGTCTCGCCGACGAGCTGGCCGGCATCGTCGCCTCGATCTGAGCGGGCGGCACCTCCGCCGCAGTCACCACGGTCTTTCCCGTTAGTATCGACCCGATCATCGCGTGGGGGAACCGATCGGTGCGCTGCCGCGTCCAATGCAGTAGGTCGCGAAGAGAGGGTGGGGCAATGGTGGATGGATTCGAGGTCGATGTTGCGGTGGTGGCCGCTGCCGGAGCGAGACTGGTCCGATCCGCGGAGGTCCTGAGACAGCAGGCGGTCGACGTCGGCCGGTTCGGATTCACCGGGACGGCAGCGGGCCGCGACTACGCTGCGAAAGGTGACGCGTTGCGCGACGCACTCGGCGTTGTCGCCACCACATTCGAGGTCTGGGCCACCGGGACGGAGTCGATCGGGCTGACCCTCCGGGCCGATGCGACGAGGTATGGGGCGGTCGACCACGGCTTCGCGTCGGACGTGAACGGGGTCCAGTGGTGACCACTGATCCGACGTCGTTGATGGAGGATCCGAATCTCAGCCGTGAGTACAAGGCGCAACTCGTTCAGGCGTGGGCGGCCGCGCGTGCCGAGGACGAACCGTTGTGGCGGCCGTTCTCCGACGAGTACGGGGTCGGTGCGGGTGCCCGGAATCCAAGTGCAGATGTGCGCTACGCCGAGTTGCTCGACAACGGGCATGCAGCGCACGAGGCCGAGGCGGCCAAACGCGAACTGGGCGAGCATCTTCGACCGGATACTCTGAACGTGCCCGACGACATGCTCGATCTCGGGGCCCGCGGACTCGAGTTCTTCGAGTTGTTCCTCTCCGCGGCAACCAAGCTGGGTTACGAAAGCCTCGACCTCACCGACTACTACGCCAGGTTCGACGCCGAGCGGGGAATGGATGTGAACGCGCTCGCCCGGGACATCGGCATTCTCGGACGCAGTCTCGACATCGCGCGTGCGGAGCTCGACGAACACGAGAGTTCGATGTCCGGTGTGCGGCGTGGCTGGACCGGCGTCGCGGCCACAGCGGCGCTCGACGCGGCGGACCTGGGCGATGTGCGCGCCGCCGCCACCGTCGGGCGTTTGCAGGTCCTCGCGGAGGTGATGTTCGAGGTGAACCTGACCCTCAGCACCGCGGTGACTCACAAGGCGTACAAGGTTGCGTCGTTGCACCAGTCCACGGTCGGCGGGTACACCCCGGCGCAGATTGCGGTACTCGCAGACATCTACGCCCACGGCCGAGACGGTGACAATTCCCTCGCCAAGGACCGCATGGAGGACGCGTCCTACTGGTTCCCGGACCTCGCGGATGACGACTTCCGGCACGTCAACGGATTGTACAAGGATGGTGGCGCCGGCGCGCTCAGATGGCTCGACCGCGATGACGTGGTCAGACGCGCCGCCGCCATCACGAAGGACTGGTTCGACACGAACTTCCGGCGTGTTTACGAAACGAAGCAGCGCGAGTTCGCGGTGGCCTGTGCGGAGTGCGCGGAGGCAGTGCATGCCGCGTACGACGCCGCGATCGCCGAGGCACATGCGATCCCGATCCCGGTGCAGGAGCAGGCTCTTTCTCATCCGGGTGCCCCCGAAACGCCTGCGGCTCCACACGGTGCCCCGGTCCCGAACGTGGGAGTGCCCGGTCCGTTTGCTGGTCCTGCGCCCAGCCCGGTGGTCGACGACGCGGCTGTCGGGATCCCGGGCCGTTCCGCACAGGCTGTCGTGTCGGAATCTTCGGTACCCGCCGCCACCGTTCCCGCCTCGACCGGTGGGGGTGCAGGCGGCTCGACTCCGATCTCGGCGCCGATCGGCCAGTTCGGTGCCGGCGTCGGTACCGGCCCTGCGATGCCGGCGATCCAGCCCGGAGGTCTGCCCGGGTTCGGCGGCATTCCCGGGTTCGGCGGTGTTCCCGGACAGCCGGTTCAGGGTGGCGGGACGGGTGCCGCCGATCTCGCAGGGCTGGGGCAGGACCTGATGGGAGGGCTGAGTCGACTCGGTTCGATCATCCAGCCACTCGTCGAGGATGCCGTCAGCGCGCTCATCGGTGAGAACAACCGAGACATCGAGAACGGCCCCAGTGGTGAAACCGGTGGCGACAGCCCGACCGAGGATGCTGATGCTTCTCCTGGGGGTTCGGAGGGCGGCCCCGGGAAGGACAAACACCTCGCAGTGACGCTCGACGGCAAGTCCTGGACACTCGCCCTCGACGACGACGGCCGCGGAATTCATCTCGAGATCAGCGACGAACTGGGTGGTACATCGCGGTTCGAGGTGGGGATCGGGCCCGACGGACTTCCTCGCATCGTTACCGAGACGGGTCCAGAAGAAGGCGCCGAGGACGGGCCGACGCCTGATCCGGGTCCGGTCCCGCCGACGCTCGTCAGCGGCAGCGCCGGAGATGAGTCCGTTGCAGAACCTCCGGGAGCCGGCGCGCCGCCCGCAGGGGAGGACGATGCTGCGGGCCTAGGAGTGAACGCAGGCGGAGGTGGAGACGGTGCCCCGACCGCACACCTGCCGCAGGTGGTCGGTGTCGAGCAGGGGCCGGAGAGGGAAGCAGCACCCCTACCGGCGCCCGACACGTTCATACCCGAGCCGCCACGTCTGCCTGCTCCGCCATCCCCGACCGGCTTCGACAGTGGTGCCGAACTGGCGGAGGCCGGTCCGTTGTGACCGATCGTGCCGACCGGTTACGTGCGCGGCGTGCGCACATGAGGGCGGAACTGGAATTGTTCCGGCAACGACAGGACGAACTCCGGCTCAGCGAGGCGACGGCGGTTCACTCTGCTCGGTCGATACCCTCCGAGTCGACCGTCGAACCGGTCAGCTCGCCCACACCCGATCGCGAACGTCCGGACCTCGACGACGACGACGATTTCTACCGTCCCCGCAGTTGGCTCGTCTGACGAGACGCTTGTCGTGTCTCGATCAGGCCTACCCGATCAGTGCGGCCAGTGCGCTGCGAGGCGGCGTTGCGCGGACATGGTCCTCGTTCGGATCGACAAGGGTCGTGTGGGGGATCTCCGCCTCGCCCATGCCGAAAGCTTCGTATTTCTTGTCGCCGGTGAGGTGGAAGAGCAGGAAGCCGGTCACAAGCGCGCGCGTCACGTTCTGCGTCTTCCGCTCGGAACCACCGACTCCCAGCGCTCCGAGCAGTCGTCGGCCCTCGGTCAGACCCGATGCCGATGCGCCGTGGACCGAACGCAGGACGTGGTCGCCGCCCCACGACGATGCCAATTCCTTCGCGTTGCTGTTCATGGAGTCGACGTCACTGCCGGTCACGATCAGGCCCGGGACGGTGACCTTCGGCGCGTACCTTTCGGCTTTCGGGGCCGTCGGAGCGGGGAAGAGCGCTGCAACGGCTGCCACATCGCGTTGCGCCGCCGCGAGGACCGCCACACCCGCACCCATAC
>NZ_JBAQEO010000787.1:0-16217 GCF_049286785.1 Rhodococcus sp. (in: high G+C Gram-positive bacteria)
CGGCAGTGTCGGACTTCATCCGCAACAAGATTCGCACGATCGTGAAGGACCCCGCCACGGCGGAGTTGCTCTGCCCGAAATCGGACCACCCGTTCGGAGCAAAGCGTCCCCCGCTGGGGAACTTCTACTACGAGACGTTCAACCGCGACAACGTCGATCTCGTCGACGTCAGCTCCAATGCGATCGACGACGTCACAGAGACCGGAATCCGACTGGCAGACGGCACCGAGCTGGAATTCGACATCATCATCTTCGCGACCGGATTCGACGCCCTGACCGGTGCGCTGACTCGCATCGACATTCGCGGCCGGGGCGGACGCCGCCTCGCCGAGAAGTGGCAGGACGGTCCACGCACACACCTGGCGATGACAGTGGACGAATTCCCGAACTTCTTCATGATCGCCGGGCCCCAGATCCCGTTCGCAAACGCACCGGCGATGATCGAACCCGCGGCACAGACCATCGGAGAAGCCATCTCGCAACTCCGAGACAAGAACCAGACTCGCGTCGAGGTTGCACCCGAGGCCGTAGAGGAATACAACAACCTGCTCCACGCGTTCTACAACGCCACCATCTTCCCCGCCGGCGCCAAACTGCGCGCATGGTGGCTCGGAACAAACGTGGAAGGCAAGACTCTCGGCGTCGCGATGAACTTCGGCGGATTCCCGAACTGGGCCGCCTCAGTGAAGGCGGAGGCAGCGGGAGGCTTTGAGCACTACCGGTACTCGACTACTTCCAACGCACAGCTCACCCCGGCCGCGGACGTGAAGGCCGACGCGAACTGACGTAACCGCACGCTGCCAGCGCGTGAGAACGAAACACAACCACCAAGGGAACACAACATGAAAATCGGTGACATCGAGATCACGCCGTTGATCGACGGCGAGGCGGTCGTACCTGGAAACGCCTTCTATCCCAATCTGAAAGAATCCGATTGGGATCCGTACAGCAACCTGCTCGAGCCGGTATTCCACCAGTGCCAGCACCTCAACACGCTCGGCGGCTACCTGGTGCGGGCGGGCGATCGAATCATCGTCGTCGACGGCGGTGCAGGCCCGCAGCCCAAGTGGCCGTTCGCCGGAGGCGGCTTCCGGTCCTCACTTGCCGCGACCGGCCTCGATCGCGCCGACGTGACCGACGTGATCTTCACGCACCTTCACTTCGACCACATCGGCTGGGCAAGTGTGGACGGGAAACCGTACTTCCCGAACGCGACTTACCACATCGATCAACGCGACTGGAACTGGTTCCTGGCTCCAGACTTCGGTTTCACCGACGAGGAGGTCGACAAGAGTATGGAGCGGCTCGAGCTGTCGGCCAACTTCTGCCACCCGGAGAACGATGCCCCCGCCGTCCGACTGCGACCGATTGCCGGGCAGACCAAGTTTTTTCAGGCTGACGAAGAGCTGGAGTTACTACCCGGTGTCGTTGCCCTCGACGGGAGCGGGCACACCCCGGGACAGGTCGTTCTCGAACTGCGCTCCCAGCGTGAGCGCGGCCTGCTGCTCGGCGATCTGGTGCATGCACAGCCCGAGTTGGTCGACGACAACGATCGCGGTCAGTGGAACTTCATCAGCCATACCGACCACGACCGCGCCCACGCCGCTGTCGAGCGGTTCCGCCAACGTATGTGGGACGAGAAAATCCCCGCTGCCGGAGGTCATTTCCCAGGACTCCGCTGGGGACACGTAGTGCGCGACGGCAACAAGCGGGTATGGGAGGACATCCGTGGCTGAGCAGACATCGCAGAGCGGCCGGCTCGCCGGCAAGGTGGCAATCGTTACAGGTGGTGCCTCTGCAGCCGGGTTGGGTTTCGCCACCGCAAGATTGTTCGCGCAGGAAGGCGCGGCAGTCATGCTTACCGACATCTCGCCCGCCGTGAAGGACCGGCTCGAGGATTTCCCGGACGGCTCCCAAGTGGAGGTGATGCGGCAGAATGTGCAGGAAGAGTCCGATTGGATCGCCACGTTCGATGCAGCTCGGGCGAGATTCGGCTCGGTCGACATCCTCGTCAACAACGCTGGGATCACCCGCCGCGACCCGATCGACGAGATGAGTTACGAAACCTACCGCTCGGTCGTCGACACGAACCTGGGCGGTACATGGCTCGGTTGCAAGCACGCTGTTCGCGAGATGAAACGCAGCGGCCGCGGTGGGGCTATCGTGAACATCGCTTCGATCAGCGGGATCGTCGGGATGCGTTACAGCTCGCCTTACGGGTCGAGCAAGGGCGGCATCCGGACGCTGACGAAAGTTGTCGCACTCGAAACGGCGCAGGACGGAATTCGCTGCAACGCCATCTGCCCCGGAATTGTCCACTCGGACATCGTCTCCCCAGTGCAGGAGAAGAACCCGCAAGCGTTCCAGGTACTCCTCGACGGCATCCCGATGGGGCGACTCGGCGAACCGAACGACATTGCCCAAGCCGCGCTCTACCTCGCCTCGGACGACGCACGGTATGTGACCGGGGCAGAGATCGCCGTGGATGGTGGCTACACCGCTCAATAGTGACGTCGATGCGGAGGTGGCGGGTGAACTGTCACTTGCCCGGCTCTGCACCGGCCCGCGTAGCGGGATCTACCAGAGCCGGGGCAGACAGCGTCGGAATCTGGTGACTCGGACAACAAGACAGCACAGCAAAGGAGTACGTACATGGGCCGTGTCGAAGGAAAAGTTGCTCTCATTACCGGTGCTGCACGTGGGCAGGGCCGCGCGCACGCAATCCGTCTGGCCGAGGAGGGCGCCGACATCATCGCGATCGATGTGCCCGATGCCATCCGGAACGTGTACTATCCGATGGGCACAGCTGAAGAACTTGCCGAAACCGCTAGCCAGGTCGAATCTCTCGACAAACGAATCATCACACTTGCGATCGATGTCCGGAACCTCGAGGCACTCAAGTCCGATATCGCCTGTGCGGTAGCGGACTTGGGACGCCTCGATATTGTGTCGGTAAACGCCGCCATAGCACCACTACCTCACCGCACGCACGAAATTCCGGCCGATTCGTGGCAGCAATTGATCGACGTCAACCTCACCGGCGCCTGGAACACCGCTGTGGCAACGGTGCCGCATCTCATCGAGGGCGGTCGAGGTGGCTCGATCATCTTCACCAGTTCGGTGGCCGGCTTGAAGGGCATGCAGAGCGTCGCCCACTACTCCGCATCCAAACACGGCGTCGTGGGATTGATGAGGACCCTCGCCCAGGAACTCGCCGAGCATAGGATCCGCGTCAACTCAGTACACCCCACACAGGTCGACACACCGATGATTCAGAACGACGGCACGTATCGGATCTTTCGACCCGATCTGGAGAGCCCGACTCGAGCAGATTTCGAGCCCGCCTCGCAGTCGGTCAATCTGTTGCCGATTCCGTGGGTTGATCCGATCGATGTGAGCAATGCCGTCCTGTTCCTTGCATCCGACGAAGCGCGTTATATCACCGGTGCGACATTGCCGGTAGATGCGGGACTTCTCGTGAAGTGAATGGGATCGACTTCAGGCCGCGGGCTGCAACTGGGAGTTCACTCGGACATGGACGACCAGGAGTCGGCCCGCGGCAAGGATGCGTATTCGACCAGGTCGCTGCAATGTTTCGTGGGCACCCACGGAACGAAGTAGCTTGTCGCATGACATACACGGACGGGCAGCGCCACTGCAAGATACTGCAGGAACCGCTGCCAGGACCGTCAGGGTCAGTAGTTCGATGCGCTCAAATCGATTCCGAGTACGCGAACTTTGCGGTACAACGTCGACCGCGCGATACCGAGAGCGTCGGCGGCGAGTCGCTTGTTGCCATCGGCATTTCGCAGCGCTTCGATGATTGCTTTCGCCTCGATTTGCTCGAGGCCGACGAGAGTACGGCGACTCGCACGGGCACGCAGATCGGCGGGCAGGTCCGATGCACCAATGGTCGGCTTCGTGTGTGTCGAAAGTATTTCTCGCACTGCACTTTCCAGCGACACCACGTTCCTCGGCCACACGATGCGAGTCATCACCTGCACAGCATCGGGCGACCAGCGGACACGGCGGCCTGCTGACCCGTGACGGGCGGTAAGGCTCTCGAGGAGAAGTCCCATATCGTCCATTCGGTCCGAAAGCGGTGGGACTTCCAAGATTTCATCAAACCAGTCGAGCAGCGGGGTCGTCGAGCTATCGGCTGTCTGTCTCGTGAATGTTGCGCTTACCCTGAGACCCCGATCGCGCGCCTCTTCGAGAAGTCGCGCAGTCGACCTGGCCCAAGACGCGTCCAAGCAGTTCAGGTGACGCAGGACGACATGTGTGGCACCCGATTGGCATGCCGTGCGGACGTCGTCGAGCCATTGTTCCTGAGTGGAATGGTTTTTCTCCGCGTCGACCACAGTGGGAGCCTGCCCACCCAGGGCGGAGGCGACCGCCATTTTGCCGGCGCCGGCCTCACCGATCACCAGGGTGGGCGAGGCCGTGATCGTCGTGGTCCGGACGCATAGCCGGCGCCATACACTACTCGCACCGACCAAACCCGGCAGGGCTGCCGGGGGGCTCGACGGCATAGAGATGGCCCCGTCGGTGCGGTCCTCGGGTGTAAGCCGAACGACCGCCCCTATCGGCGTGGCCCCGTCCGACACCGCGGTCACATCTACCCTGACCGACGATCCGTCGGTGAGGGTGAGCGCGGCGCTCTCGTACTCGTTTCGCAGGAATTTCGACGCAACCTCCCACACGAGCCCTTGGTCGGCGGGACCGAGCATGCGGGCTGCGGGTGCATTGCTGATTACGGTGCGGCCGTTCAGGCACACAACCGGGTGGCGGGCGTCCCGCTTCGCCTTCATGTACGCAGTCAGGAGGAGTTTTTCTTCCGTCGATGCGTTGTCCAGCATTGCGCGTTCGATGTCGGCCGCCATATCCGTGACCCACGACAACAGAACAGGACTGGTGTCGGAATGCCGGACCGTGAGGTTGAGGGATCCGATCAGCCGGCGAGTAATCGGGTGCCTGATCGGGGCTCCTGCGCACGTGAAACCGATCCAGTCACCGTTGAAGTGCTCCGGACCTGCAACCGCCGCCGGCTGACCCGTCTCCAAGACGATGCTGCTGCTACCCGTGCCGGTAGCGCCCTCGGCGACCGAGAATTCAGGAACGATCAGCTTTTGGTCCAGAGTGGCGGCGAAGCTCCCGTCGGTCACCCAACGATTCAACAGGCGTCCGTCCAGATCGGTGATCGCCACGCTGCAGTTCGACTGTGCCATCGCAGCGCCCTTGCTTTCAATGACGATGCCGGCAAATCTGCGGAGAAGTGCACTGGAGTCAGGAGAGGGGGAACGCTTGGGCACGCATCGTTCCGGGTCGAGTCCGTACGACAGGGACCGCCGCCACGAATCGAGGATCTGCGGTCGCACGCCTGCCACACCAGCAAGGACGGAAGGTGACGAGAAAACGCTTTCGCGGGCCCGCAGAACAGTCCGTGTGGCGTCGTCGATCGTCATCAGCTCCCTTTCCTGAAGCGTTGCACACCTCTGTGCATCCATATGTGACCTAGTCCACAAGTCTGAGCTCTACTGACGTCGATGTCAATAGGTAGCGGACCCACGCTCGGGCGCACGGGAAGGGCAGCATGTGAAACCGAAGCGGACGTCGAACTACAACCGACCGAGTTCGAGCAATGTCCGTGTCAGCAAGTCCTTGACCTGCACCTTCGACAGCACGCGATGCTCGAGCCATTCCTGGGTCGCGACACCGACCATTGCCTGGAACGCGCGGACTCGTGCACGCACGACGACATCCTCCGCAGGCAGCCGCAGAACAGAGAGCAATCGATCCTCCCAGGCGGCGAGAGCCGTTTCCAGCAGCATCTTGACGTCGTCCCCCGCGGTCGACCGCTGTGCGTAGTAGAGCGCCATGAATGCTTCGTGATTGCACTCGACGAAGTCGAGCCACCGCCCGAACAGGCGGTCCACACTGTCTTCGACTGTGGCTGCTCGGACGTCACGGGGCAACGTCGACGGCAACGTCGCGAAGCGCCGGAGCGCTTCCACGTACAGATTCCGCTTGTTCCCGAAGTGATAGTTGAGATTCGTACGTGTGGTACCCGCCGCTTCGGTGATGTCAGCGGTCGAGACACGGTCATACGGCTTGCCGGCGAATAGTCTCATCGCAACCAGAATCAACTGTTCGCGCCGGTCGTCGGCATCGAGTCGCACGCGTCGTGGGGTCTCCGGTTCGACCGTCATGTTCCCTACGGTAACCGCTACCGGCCGCCAATTCTCAACCCGGCGCTACAGGCGGCCGACCTGCCGGCCCCGCAGCAGCCGCGCCTCGCAGTTGACCGTGGCGATAGCGATACGAAGGCAAGTGAATGACTGTTGACTAATCGGCTTGCTGCCATGTACTGCGACGCTCGTCATGCACGCCTAACGCTCGGACAAGGTTCCGGACGCTCCGGCATCTCGTGCATGACACGCGATGATGGGCTGCGTCTTCTTGCGAGAGCCCACGCGACCGCGAGGACGGTTCCGTCACGGTGTGAGAACACGCCGTTCAGATCCGAAGGACTTCGCCGTGAACTGCTCCCCGGGAGTTGGACCGAGAAATCAGTTCCGAGACCGGGATAACGACATTCGAGCACGGCGTGGGAGACCGACCAGTCTGCGCGTTCGACGTTCTTCTACCCGCAGGCCTGCCTCGATGCTCCCGACCTACACGCCGAGTTCGAGACCACGATCGGCGGCGTGTTCGGCCATGCCCAACGCCGGCAGGGCCGCTTCCGCCCTCGAGGAGTTGCA
Organism: Rhodococcus sp. (in: high G+C Gram-positive bacteria); assembly: GCF_049286785.1. GTDB lineage: Bacteria > Actinomycetota > Actinomycetes > Mycobacteriales > Mycobacteriaceae > Rhodococcus_F. The sequence goes on from NZ_JBAQEO010000787.1 coordinate 6,762, forward strand.
CGACACCGAATGGACAGTGGAGACGCAGGCCTTGCTCGAGACCTATTTCGGTCGGCACTTCACCGAAGCTGCAGCTGACCCACAGATCCCTGCATGTTGCCATCACAACACTCGGACGACGGGTACAGCCCGCTGGAACAGGGGCCGGGGCTTTGCAGTATCAGCATCGGTCCTCACGGCTACTCGCTGACGCCGACGCCGGCGCAACCCCAAATCTGTGTCGCGCGGGGGCGACTTCCTCGACCGCGCCGTGTTCGAGCACCGACCGCTGCGCTGTACGAGTAGATCCACTGGTACAGCACCGAGCCGAGCGCATCTCCCCAAAGTTCGAGGGCCTGCGCCCGGTGCAATACCGGCTCAGGCCCTCGTCGATCAGGCGTTTACTCCACCAGGCCAACAATTGGGACCAAAGTTCACCGTTGCTCCGGATACCGCGAGAGATGTTTGGTCGCCAAGCGCGAAGCCGACACCATCGGCGTCGTCGACAGTCCGACGGCGCCGATGGTGGGCAGATCCGGTGGCTCGACCCAAGTGGCGCGTGAGGGCGATAGGTGTGGGACACCACGATCCGAACCGCGGCCGGTGCGCGCGCGATAAAGGGCAATACAACGATAGTCAGCTCGACTCGGCGCCCATCGGCGATCGAAGCACCTCGGCAGTCAGCGCCGCCGACCACGGTCGTACGGGATACATGATCGCTCGGTCCGCTATCCCCTCGTATCGCTTGCGAAGAGCCATTGTCACCTCTCCCGGAGGCGCAACGGTGGCAAACGTATCGAGCATCGTGTCTGTGATGAGCTGCGGCATTGCCGACCAGTCGTGCCGCTTGGCGCAGTCACCCAACTGTTCACTTACGTGGGCCCATCCATGCAGTTGCAGGATGGTGCGGTAGGCCGGCGTCGACGCGTAGAACGCGAGGCGCGCGCGAGTCGCCTCGATCGCTGCATCCATCTCAGCCGGACCACCACCGGTTGCGACCAACGGCATGGCGCACGTCTGGAAGGCTGAGGTCACTGCGTCGTTCGATCGTGCACTTCCCACTGCTACAGCAGGTAGCAGCACCTGGCGGAGATAGGCGGTCGTCGCCAACGGCGGAGCCAGGAACCCGTCGGCAACCTCACCGGCCACAGCAGCCATGCGTTCACCCACTCCTGCAACGAACACCGGGGGCGCGCCGAAAGGATTGAGGCCGGGATCGAAGAGCGGCGGCATGAGCGAATGCTTGTAGAAACGCCCGTCGAACACGAGCGCCTCTTCCGAATTCCAGCAGTTCCAGATCGCCCTCAGCGCCAGTACATATTCACGCATCCTCGCAGCCGGATGGCTCCACGGCATGCTGAAGCGCCGTTCGATATGCGCCTTCACCTGGGTGCCCAAGCCGAGCAAAAGCCTTCCACCCGAGACGTGATGAAGGTGGTTCGCGGTCAGCGCCGTCGACATCGGATTTCGGGCGAAAGCAATCGCAACTGCAGTGCCGAGGCCGATCGTCGACGTTCGTTCGGCGGCGAGAGTGAGTTGAATGAACGGATCATGGGACGTCTCGGTCGTCCACGTCGTCCGAAAACCTGCACTTTCCTGTACGGCACTGTCATCTGCGCTGTCCACGGTGTCGGGCAGCATCGCGTCGAATATCACGTGTCGGTTCTCCGGAGTCTCTGATCGATGGTCGCGCAGCCTCAGTTGCCCTCGAGCACCGAGACAACACAGGCATTTCCGTCGACACCACCGGCTCCGCCACCCATCGTCTCCAACAGTCCCAACCGCGCGCCGGGGACCTGGCGTTCACCGGCTTCACCGCGTAGTTGCCACACGAGTTCGGCGACTTGCGCGGTTCCGGTGGCCCCGAGCGGATGACCACGTGAGAGCAAGCCTCCGGAGGGGTTGACCGGTTGCGCTCCTCCGAGCGCCGTGTGGCCACTGGTGGCCAGCGATGCCCCTTTACCGAGCGGCGCCATGCCGAGGGCCTCGGTCGTGACGATCTCACCGATGGTGAAAGCATCGTGAAGCTCGATGACGTCGATGTCCGCGATCCCTACTCCCGCTGCATCGTAGGCACTTGCTGCGGTTGCCGCGATCAGATCGTGGCCCCACACGTTCTCGGTTTCGTGGTTCCACAGTCCACCGGTTTGCATCGCACTTCCGCGGACCTTGATGTCCCGCGACGAGCGTCTGGTATTGCCCACGACGACTGCCCCGGCGCCGTCCGCGATCGCACAGCACTGCAGAAGCGTCAGCGGATCGGAGATCATCCGTGAATCCAGTACCTGCTCGATCGTGACAGGAGCACGGTGTTGTGCACGGGGATTGTGCATTCCGTGTGCGTGATTCTTCACCGAGATCGCCGCGAGCTCTTCGGGCGTGACACCGTACCGGTCTTGGTACCGTGCAGCCGACATCGCATACAGGGCAGGAAGACCGAGGCCTGCCCTGCCCTCGAAGTCGCGCGGATCCACCGGAATTGCCCCGGAGAAACGCGACGTCAAGTGTTCGACCCCGACGACAAGCACGTTGGAGTATCGACCTGAGTCCACTGCCGAACTTGCCTCGTGAAACGCGTGAGTCGAACTCGCACAGGCGTTTTCCATAACAGTGATAGGCAAACCGGTGATGCCCATGCGGTGCAGCGCGCGCTGAGCAATGCCGGGCTCGCCGAAGCACGTACCGACATAGACGGCTTCGGGCAGCTCGAGCTCGGCGTCTGCAAGCGCCTCCGTCACTGCCGCCCAGATCAGTTCCGATGCGGTGAGCTCGGGTTGTTTACCGAAGAGCGAGGTGCCTACGCCCCTGATGAATGCGTCCATAGCGTGGATCCTTCCTGTTGGTTCTCAACTCATACGGTGGCGAACAGCAAATCGCCGTCGGGCGACGGGCCGACAAGCGTGACGCGCTCACCTACATGCAATCGTTCGACCACCTCGCTCGAAACATGTCCGAGGACACGGGGACCGTCGTCCAGATCCACATAGGCGAGTATCAGAGGTGGTGTCCTGCCGGGGAGCGGCACCCGAAGCACGGTGGAGGACCAGACCCGTCCCGACGGCCCCCACTGCGCATCGTGGAGAGCGCCTCGGCACAGCGGACACCAGGGAGCGGGTAACGCGAGTGGATGACGGCAGTTCTCGCAGATCCACCCCTTGATCTGCGGCGATTGCGAATCGGGACTCAGTTGTGGTCGCGGATCGGGACCGAGCGCGGGCGTGCTCATCCGATTGCCCGCACTTGATCGGCCCAATGGGGTGCGCGCAGAACCTTCTTGTCCACTTTCCCGAAGGGTGTCTCGGGAAGGGAATCCACGACCTCGATGGTTTTGGGACGTGCGTATGCAGCCAGCCGGCCCCGGGTCCAGTCGATGACTTCCTGCGCGTCGAAGTGATCGGCCGGCACCACCACGGCGTGGACGGACTCGCCCCAGTCCGGATGTGGAATACCTATTACTGCAACGTCCTTGATGGAAGGATGAGTGGTCAGTACATCTTCGACTTCGCGGCAATACACGTTCATTCCCCCCGATATCACCATGTCGGATTTACGGTCGAGGAGATACAGATAGCCGGCGGCGTCGAGCGTTCCGATGTCACCGGTTCTGATCCACCCGTCCAAGAACTTCTCGCTGGTTGCCTCAGGGGCGTCGACATACCGATCGAGAAGGTAAGGAGTCCGTAGACAGATCTCACCGGTTTCGTTCGGTCCCAGCGACTGACCGGAATCATCGATGATCTTTACATCCGCCATGATCGAGGCCTGTCCGCACGAACCGAGCAGATGTGGCCGGGCCACGTCGTGGTCCTTCTTTGCCAGCCGGGTCCCCCAGTTCGGCGACTCCGTCTGCCCGTAGAGCTGCACGAAGACCTGCCCGAACACCGCCAACGCCTGCTCCAAGCGCGATGGGGCGATAGGCGCCGCACCGTAGACGATGGTGCGAAGCGACAGATCCCGATCACTTCCCTCGAGGATATCGATCAGTCGATAGATCATCGTGGGGACGAGGAAGACCCAGGTGATGCCGGCGTCTGCCAACAGTTGTGCCGTGGACTCGGCATCGAAACCGTCTGTCAAAACGATTGTCGCGCCTCGAATGAGTGCAGATTGACCGAACAGGCCTGCCGCGTGGGCGAGTGGTGTCATCAACAGCAGTCGCTCGTCCTGCAGGATTTCTGCTTCGAGAAGTTGAGCGTAGTGAAGCGCCAGCGTCGATTGCTGACTGTGCAGGACTCCCTTCGGCAGACCTGTAGTACCACCGGTGAAGTACAGAGCTGCAGGACTTTCCGGTGTCACCGCACTACTCGTATCGGGTACCGACGCGACCTTGGCATCTGTATCCGGTTGTCTGATCGGGACACTCGTGGAAGTCGGAACCGCGAGCCTGTCTTCGGTTGCTTCGAGCACGATCAGATCCGGTAGATCCGCCGATGCCGAACGGGCCGCTTCGGCCAACCGTGTGCCGGTCACCATGACCCTGACGCGGGCCGATTGCAGGCAGTGTCCGACCGTTCCGATCGGCAGCATGTAGTTGAGGGGAACCTTCACCGCGCCGAGGCGAGCGATCGCGATATCGACGGCGAAAAACGCAGGGCAATTGTGCAGGTAGATCGCGACCGGATCACCAGGACCGACGCCGAATCCGGCCAATTGCGCAGCGACTGCGGCAGCCCAGTTGTCGAGTTCTGCATAAGTGATGCGCTGCTCATCGAACTCGATCGCGACCGTGTCTGCATTCAGCTTCAACGAGTGATCGAACGCGTCGCGTAAGGATTGACGCATGGGGGGTCTCACTTTCGAGAATCGGGGAGACGAACGGAGACAGTTCCGGACACCAGTTCCGCACCGTCTGTTCTGCGAAGCCACACATTCAACGTGGCGATGGGAGGTGTCGTGCATTCGTCCACACTGGCCACCTCTCCGCCGGCGACGAGATCATCTCCGGCGAATGCATTTCCGAGAAATCTGACTCGTGTACCTAAAATGCTGCTGCGAGAGCCCGTCCAAGCAGTCACTGCATTGAGAACGTAGCCGACGTTGAGCCCTCCTTGGTTGATCACTTGCTCCCCCAACCCGGCGGCTCGGACCGCATCCGGATCCCAGTGAATGGGGTTGGGGTCTTCGGTGATCAGCGTGAAGACTTTCATCGGCTCCGCTTCCACCCGTACGTGGACCGGCGGAATCTCGGTTCCGACGCTGGCAGTCGACATCACGTCCTCCTGACGAACACAAAGGAATTGGTTACCGTCGCCGCCACCGGGCCGGAGGGTGGGCACAACTCGAGCTCGAAGGTGACGACGTCGAAGACACCGGCGCGTCGACCTGTGCGACGGACCACGTCGCGAATCTCGCCGCGCACCGTGTACGCCGTCTCCACTACGAGTGGCGTGACCTGGGTGATCTCGAGCTCCCCGAACATGATGGCGTCGTCGGATCTCTTCCCGACCAGCTCACAGAGTTCAGAGACACTGGTGCCCATACCCCGCATACCGACGATGAGGGGCCACAAAGGATGTAGGTGGTCTCCGTCGACGTCCGGAGCCAGCATGGCCTCGTGGCCCAACCACGCTTCATGCTCGCGGACTACGGTTACTCCATCGGGAAAGCGCAGCCCGACAAGACGTTCACGAAGCTCGTGAAGGTCAGGAAGCAGCAAGACGCCCTCGTCCGCGAGCATGCTCAGCTCTCGACCGCGAAGTGGACGATGTCCGTGATTTCCGCATTACGCTCGTCGGCCCACACCGCACGCACCCGTGTCCCGGAGCGCAGCTGTGCACGCGCCGCATCGGGATCGGTCAGATCGACTCCGCCGATGAAGTGCATGAGAAGTGAATCGGTGCCGTCGATCTCGATCGCACCGACTGCGTACGGCGCGGCCGGGCCGCCCTCGAAGCCCTGGTACACGATCGTCGACGCGCGCAGAGTTCCTACCGGCTCGACCTGCACCCACTCGGTGATCGGTTCGAATGTCGCCTCGTCGTAGGTCTGCGGCGGCAGGTATGTGCGTGCGCCGTCGTTGGTGCGGGTGGCCCACAGTTCCTTGTTCTGGAGACCGCGCATGAAGCGGCTCCAAGCCTGGCCGAGTCGGACCTTGTAGTCGATCTCCCAGTGGACGTCGTGGATCAAGGTGTCGGAGGTGGTGGTGGTTTGAGTCATCGTGTCATCCTTTGGTGTGAAATGAAGTTGCTGTGCGCCCAACGTCAGGCAACTTGCTCCATAACGGTTACCGTGTGGAACTGGAAGAAGGTGCCGCCGGCACTGTGCGCAAGACCTCGCTTCGCGCCCTCGACCTGGCGGGTAGCCGATTGGTCCATCAGCTGCAGTGCCACGTGGGCAACAGGGGCGATTTGACCCGCGAGCCCCGGGTTCGTGCACACGATGCCGCCCGACAGGTTCACCGGCAGCGCACCCCCGAATCGCGTGGTTCCATCCTTGACCAGCGACGGCGCCGTCCCGTACTCGCAGAACCCGAACGCCTCCATCATCATGTATTCCATCGGCGCCAGCGGGTTGAACACCTCGGCGACATCGAAATCCTCGATCGGGTTGAGGATTTGAGCCTCTCGGTATGCCCGGCGGGCCATGATCTCGACGACCTCGAACTTGGAGAAGTCGCGACGTTTACCGCCGAGATATCCGTCGCTGATCGAACCGTGCGCGGAGATACGCACCAGCGGATTCGGCGATTCTGTCCGCGCGAGGCTCTCTGCGGTCACGACCAACGCAATGGCCCCCGAGGACACCGGGCACGTCATGCCCCGGCGCAGCGGTGTCGAGATCATCCGATCCGCATGCTTGTCATCGAGACTGCTGTTCACATGCGCGTACGGATTGAAGTCGGCATCCGCGCGGTTCTTCCTCGCGACCAGCATCAGATCCTCGTCGCTGACCCCATATGTCTCTTGGTACGCGGCAGGAAAGAACGCACCCATATGCGAGGCGCCCATACCGAGCGGCTGCTCCATGATCATCGGAGAGTTCGTGTTGATCACAGCTTGCAGATCGACCGGGCCGTCGAACGTATTCGGCGCGACGCACAGCACCCGCTCGGCAAATCCCGCCTTGATCAAGGTTGCCGCCTGGTTCGGCAGGTGCCCGCCCGACGTGCCGCCGGTCGAGATCGGGATGACGGTCGTCATCGGCGAGAGTCCGAGATGAGGGGCGATCGTCTTGGCCGAAACACTCGATGCCTCGAACCCGGCGATGTCACCGATGATGACGGTGTCGATCTCCCCGCGGGAAACACCCGAATGTTCGATCGCTCGGTCGACGGCCAACCGGCACAGCTCGTACTTCGACATCGCCTGACGCCGTGGTGATGTGGCCTTGGTGAGGCCGACGCCACTGATTACTGCATGATCCTTCACGGTGCCTCCAATACGAGAACATTGCTCGTCGAGGTCACGAGCCCACACAAATCGTCCGCGGCGTGCACCACAGCGGCACCCTCTATGCCGGATGCGAGATTGTCGGTCGCCTCGATCACACGGAGCATTCCGTTCGCAATGCCCGGGTAATTGCTGCGCACCCCACCTGAGGGGTTCACCCGGTCCCCGGGCAGTGACTCGAGGTCCAGTGCTTTGAGTAAGCCCGGGCTCAGTGCGGGACTCAAGTCCGTCATTTCTACCGATCCCACCTGAGACGCCGGGTCGGTGATGTCGGCTCTCGCATACGCCCGTTTCCGTGCGGTGCCTGCGGCCTCCCACGGATCGGACAGCCATCGCGGGTCCGAACTGTTACGGCTCGTTGCCGTACCCCAGCCCGTCAAACGCGCCAAGGGTTGCGGGCAGCGCCTGGCCGACACACCGAGTCCCAGAATCAAGGCTCCCACACCTGCTGATGATGCCGGCAGCATCAATTGGGTCAACGGCGCAACTGCCATCGGGGACTGTGCAACATCGGCGGCGGAAACCGGACCTCGCCGCGGTCGCGATCGCCGGGCGCCGCGGTTGATATCGCCGGCGGTCCGCTCGGTCATTTCGGCCCAGTCGACAGCTCCGTCATCGAGCAGAGCCGCTGCATGCAGACCCAGGGTGACATTGGAGGTCATCCCCACCGGTCGATCGAGGTGAGAGTCGAAGGTGTAGCTGCTGACGTGCTCGCGGAGCTTGGCCACATCCTGTTCCGCGACGCTTCCAATCTCTGGAACATGCACTGCCACAACGATCGCGAAGTCAACGCTGCCAGAAACAAGGGTGGCCGAAGCCAACATAATCGAGCTGCTGACGTCCCCCTCCACCCGCACCTCGTCACCGAGGTAGGCCGCCGCGGCGGGAGCGGTCAACGCATTCGAGATCGATCGCGCGTCGTACAGGTCCAGGGAGCTGGTCACGGAGAATCCGACCTGATGCCGACGGATACCTGCGTTTCGGAGTGCTTCCGAACAGCTGGCAAAGACGGCCTCATCGAGTTGCAGATCGGTGTCATCTGGTACGTCCGACCAGGCCGCACCTACTACATAGAGATCATCGTTCATGGGGACCAGACCTCCCTGTTCGGGCGCTGTGCATTTTCGTCATTCTTGACTCGCATTCTCGATCGTTGGATGTTCGGCGAGCGGTCTCTGCCGCGGGCAACACGTTGCGCCCAGAGACTGTGCAACGTGGCGTTCGGCAGTTCGCCGCCTGGTCGACGACGCTCCTCGGGGACAACTTCCCAAGAGTTGAAGCATGAGCGGAACCACATCCAGTTAGTGATTGACCTTTCACTAGCGACTATAGATCTGGCGTTCTTTTTTGTAAACATCCAGTTTTTCCTGGGATTCTGCGGCGACGTGGCTGCAACGAGAGGAAACTAGTGATCGGTCATCTACACTCAAGGGGCAGACCCCGGCCGGACGGGACGCAGGGCTAGGTTCGCCGGTGCACCGGCCGGCGCCTGCACCCAGCGGTAGTCCGGTAAGACGAGGAGCCCACACCAGTGCCGAAGAACGCAGGCCCGCGTATACGAGACCCCGAACGACGGGAGCGCATACTCGATGCAGCCGCCGAGCTCATTGCCCACCACGGTTATCCCAGCGTCAGTCTGAGCGACATCGGCTCCGCTGCGGGGATCGTGGGATCCGGGATCTATCGACATTTCGACAACAAAGGCGCCATCCTCGTCGAAATGTTCGACCGCGTGGTCGATCATCTGGTGTCGAGCGCCGAGCAGTCGCTGGCCGTCTCACCCAATCCCCAGGTCACACTGGGAATCCTGGTCAACGACCAAGTTGAACTGGTTCTACGCCGGCGGTCGCTCTGTCAGGTATATGTGCGCGAGGCGCGCAACCTGCCCGAGAGCGACCAGTTGAGACTTCGCTGGCGCCAGCGTCACTATGTCGCCTTGTGGGAAGACGCCTTGTGCGCTCTGCGGCCTTCGATCAGCCCCGAGCTTTCCCGTCTGCTCGTCCGCTCCGCAATCGGTTCCATTCATTCCGTGCTGAGTTTCACCAGCACACTGGACGAAGCGGAAACAGCAGCCGCCCTTCGCGATTCC
>NZ_JBAQEO010000788.1:0-3406 GCF_049286785.1 Rhodococcus sp. (in: high G+C Gram-positive bacteria)
GTTTGGTGCATCCCGGAGTGCTGGCGGCGGGATAGAAATACACGATGACCTTACGGCCGCGGTAATCGGCAAGCGACACGTCGTTGCCGTCGGCATCGGTGAGTGTGAATGCGGGTGCGGTGTCGCCGGGAGCGAGTCTGCTGTTGTCGGTCACAGGCAGTCAGGCTACCCAAGCCGGTGGCAAAGCGAGAGAATGCCGGGGAAAGGGAATGGGGGAGACCGGGCAGTGGCCGCCACATTCTCGTCTACGGTTGACGCAGGAACCGGATCGAACGATCGAACAAGTTGGAGGACACGTGCCCAGGGACACCGAGAGCATCGAGCGTGATATCGAGAATGCGCGCAACCAGCTCGCGAGCACTCTCGACGAATTGACGGTCCGCACCAATCCGAAGCGTCTCGTGGAGAGCACGAAGCGGTCTCTGATCGTGAAGTTGAACGAGCCTGCGGTCAAGTACGGACTGATCGCTGCGGGTGTGTTGGTGGGGCTCCTGGTGCTGCGCAAAGCCTTGCGCTGAACACCTCGTCGTAGCGGGCCGTCGGATGTGAAGTTTTCGGAACCTTCATGATCCGGCGGCCCGTTCGTCATCGCAGCGTCGAGACGACACCGTTGAGACGACACCGTCGAGTGGTGGCATCGACATCGTGGAACGAGAACGGCCCCCATCCTGGCGAGAGGATGGGGGCCGTTCCTGCAAGTGCGCCCACAGGGACTCGAACCCCGGACCCAGTGATTAAGAGTCACTTGCTCTACCAACTGAGCTATAGGCGCTCGCTCTTGCGAGACAGAACAGTAGCGGACCGCTTCCGAGGAATGCAAATCAGCTGGTTGCCGACCGTCGTGGCGAGCGAACCACGCTGTCACCCGTAACGAAATGCGCCCCTGATCGCGATTGATATTCGAACGTTACCGAGCGGCTCGGCGCTTGGTTGGAACCCGTCTCGGGTGGCTGGCATTATTGGAAACCACACGGTCTCGACGTGCTGTTCCGTCCCTCGATGCGGGAGACGTGCCGGCTTGAACGTGAATTCGGAGCGAGGACGTGAAGTGGGGTTATCCATGGTGCTGGTGCGCGGAACGCGCGTGAGTGGGCGCGGTGGGCGCGGGCGGTCGAAGAAATCCGTCTCGAAGGCGGGGAAGATTGCGGCGGCATCACTCGTATTCGCGATGGCGATCGCAGGCTGCAGTGTGTCCGGCACGGCCGATGTCACCTCGGAGGGTGAGGCGCCGATCGACTCGAACCCGCTGACCGAACTCATCAAGCCGAAGGTGACCGCCTCGGCGGCCGACGGTGCGGTCGGTTACTCGCCGGGCGATCCGGTGTCGGTGAGGGTGGTCGACGGCACGCTGTCCGAGGTCGCCATGTACAACCCGGAAGGTGAGCCGGTCGGCGGTGCCATCGCACCGGACCGCTTGTCCTGGGTCAACACCGAGCCCCTCGGATACAACAGGGAATACCGGATCGAGGCGAAGGCCAACGGTCTCGGCGGTGCCACCACCTCGACATCCTCGTTCACCACCAGTGCACCCGGCAACGTGACCAAGCCGTACGTGATGCCCGGCGAGGGCGCAGTGGTGGGCATCGGGCAGCCTGTGGCCGTGCAGTTCGACGAGAACATCCCGGACCGCAAGGCCGCGGAGGCGGCGATCACCATCACCACCAACCCACCCGTCGAGGGTGCCTTCTTCTGGGTGAACAACCGTGAGGTCCGTTGGCGTCCGCAGAACTACTGGGCACCCGGCACCACGGTGGACGTCAAAGTTGCGGTATACGGACGTGATCTCGGTAACGGAGTGTTCGGTCAGGAAGATGTGCACACCTCCTTCGTCATCGGCGACGCCATGGTCGCTGTAGCCGACGACAACACCAAGCAGGTCACGTTCGAGGTGAACGGCAATGTGGTCAAGACGGTGCCCACCTCGATGGGTAAAGACGACACACCCACCGACAACGGGGTCTACATCATCGGCGACCGATTCGATCACCTCGTCATGGACTCGTCCACGTACGGCGTGCCGGTCAACTCTCCCGCTGGATACAAGACGCCGGTCGACTGGGCCACCCGAATGTCGTACAGCGGCATCTTCTTCCACTCGGCTCCGTGGTCGGTGGGCCAGCAGGGGTACTCCAACACCAGCCACGGCTGCCTCAACCTGAGCCCGGCCGACGCCAAATGGGTGTACGACAACACCAAACGCGGAGACATCGTCATCGTCAAGAACACCGTGGGCGGCACCCTGTCGGGTACGGACGGCCTCGGTGACTGGAACATCCCGTGGAACGTCTGGAAGGCCGGGAACGCCAACGCCTGACAGGCGCTCCCGGTTGCCTTTCCGGAACGGAGAGGCAACGAAAAAGCCCCCGGCCGCGGCCGGGGGCTTCTTCGTTCTGGGGTGAGTGACGGGACTCGAACCCGCGACAGCCAGGATCACAACCTGGTGCTCTACCAACTGAACTACACTCACCATCCGCTTCGGCCACCGCCCGGGGGCAGTAACTTCAGCGAGGAAGATACTAGCGTGCCGCAAGCCTCGGAAGCCAATCGCCTGGTCAGGCGGGTCCGAGATCCTCGACCACCGCGGCGATGTCGCTGGTGGACGGGCCGGGATCAGGCACGAACGCGGTGCGGCGGTAGTACCGGAGTTCACGGATCGACTCCCTGATGTCCGCCAGCGCGCGGTGAGCAAGCCCCTTCTCGGGCTGACCGAAATAGATGCGCGGGTACCAGCGGCGGCACAGTTCCTTGATCGAGCTGACATCGATCATCCGATAGTGGAGATACGTATCGAGATCAGGCATGTCGCGCGCGATGAAGCCGCGGTCCGTTGCGATGGAGTTGCCCGCCAGCGGAGCGGTGCCCGCCACCGGGACGTGCTCTCTGACGTAGGCGAGTACCTGCTTCTCCGCATCGGCGAGCGTGACCACGGACTTCCGGACCTCTTCGGTCAGCCCCGACGTCTGATGCATCTTCTTCACCACGTCCGGCATCGCGCCCAGCGCCTCGTCGTCGGCGTGGATGACGATGTCGACACCCTCACCCAGCACGTTGAGGTCGCTGTCCGTGACGAGAGCGGCAATCTCGATCAGCTTGTCGGAACCGAGCCGAAGGCCGGTCATTTCACAGTCGATCCACACAAGTTTGTCCTGCACCAGGAACACAGTAGTCACGTGCGTCACGGGATAAGGTCTGCGGTGGATACTTTCCCGCCGTTCGTGCCCCCAGGAGGTCTTGGTGACCCAGCAACCGCAGGACGGCGGCGCGCCCCTGACGCCGGCACAGAAGGCAGAGGCGGCCAGGGCGGCGGCAGCCGAGGCGGCCAGGGTCGCCGCCGAGGCGGCGGTGTTCGCGGAGCAGGCGGCGAAGGAGGCGGCTGCCGCGGAGATCGCGGCGCAGGAATCGGCCC
>NZ_JBAQEO010000789.1:0-2233 GCF_049286785.1 Rhodococcus sp. (in: high G+C Gram-positive bacteria)
TGTAGACCAGGTCGGCTCCAGCCGCGATAGCTCCGGCCACACCATGGCCGTCGCTGATGCCGCCACCGACGCTCACCAAGCCGTCGAAGAACTCGCGCACCGCAGAAATGAACGCGAACGGTGACAGGTGTCCGGTATGGCCGCCTGCGCCTGCGGAGATGCACGCGAGACCGTCGACGCCGACTCCCGCAGCTTTGCGTGCAAGTTTTATGTTGACGACATCGGCGATGACAAGGCCGCCGTAATTCTTGACGACATCCATGACCGGTGCCGGTGACCCGAGCGCTGTGATGACTATCGGGGGCTGATGTTCGGCAACCAGTCGTAGGTCCTCGGCGAGGCGTTGGTTGGTGCTGTGAGTCACGAGATTCAACGCCCAGGGCGCGGGCGCAACGCCATCACGTCGGGCACTGCTGATGCCGTCGTTGATAGTTCCCATCCAGGCGTCGAGATCCCCGGATGTGCGGCAATTGGGGGCGGGAAACGAGCCGACGATGCCTGATGTGCTGGCTGCGATGACGAGTTCGGGACCGGAGACCAGGAACATCGGCGCCGACACGACGGGTAGTCGAAGCGGTTGGGGTAGGGGATTCATGATTGCCTTCCGAATTGTGGTGGTAGAGGGGAGAACTGGGGATCTCGGCGTTCGACAAAGCTCACGACTCCTTCGCGGAAGTCGGCTGAACCGAGCACGTCGGGGAGAATTGCGTCAACTTGCTCGGCGGCGGCGGCGATGCGATCGAGGTGAGGCGCCCAGAGATCGGACTTGATGCGTGCAAGCGAGGCGGGGGAGCAGCGGGAGGCCATGTCCTGGGCCAACTCGATCGCGGCAGTCAAGGGCTCCGAGGCGAGTTGGTGAACCACGCCGAGGCGCGCGGCTTCGCTGCCGTCGAAGGTCCGTCCGGTCAGTAGTAGTTCCGCGGCTGCAGCGGCGCCCGCCACTCGTTCGAGCAGTGGCACAGCACCGTGCATCGGGGGCAGAGCGCGACGGGAGAATGCGGTCGAGAATCGAGCGGTCGGTGAGGAAATTCGGATGTCGCACTGCAGTGCCTGAACGAATCCGATTCCGGCGCAGGGTCCCTCGATCGCCGCGATCATCGGCTTGGGTACGGTGATCGGGAACCATTCGGGTTGGACGATGGTTTCGGCTTCGGGGTTGGTGGTGCCGGTCTCGGTGTAGGTGGAGAGCGCCTCGGTGTCGGCGCCCGGGCAGAAAGATCCGCCCGCGCCGGTCAGGACTAGTACGCGAGCGGTTGGATTGTCGGTCAGGGTTTGTAGGGCGTCGAAGTATTCGCGTTGCATCGGCACTGTCCACGCGTTCTTTCGATGCGGCCGGTTGAGGGTGACGACGCCGACGTGCCGGTGGACGTCCACTCGGACGAGATCGCTCATGCAGTGCACCTTTTCTGCTGTTCCGGACATGTCTTCTGTTGCTACTTCTATTGAAGAAACTTCCACAATGCCATCGGCATGCTGGAGTTGCAGTCACGATTAATGCTGCGTCTTCGTCATGACCATCGATCTCACCTGGGTGTTTCGGCAGAGTTTACTCATGAGAGGTGGATCACAAGTCACTTCCTATGTAATAGTATATTCACAGAGCTCACGGAGACGTCGGAGTGGGTGCGCCGGCTGATTCGCACGGAACGAGGAGAAGGTCAAGCTTGAGACTGTTCGCGGACGAGGTCGCCGAGGGCTATCAGCGCGACGGCTGGTGGAGTGGTCGTACATGGTCCGAACGACTCGACGAACACTGCAGGGAGCGCCCCGACGTGCTCGCACTCGTCGATGCACCGAACCGCTTGTCCTTTACGACGGGAGCGCCCCGCCGCCTCACGTGGGCGGAGGTCGGAATAGAGGTGGAACGACTCGCACGCGTGCTGTTTGCTCACGGCGTTTCGGCCGGCACGGTGGTAGGGGTTCAGTTGCCCAATGTCGTCGAGCTCCCGATGATCTACCTTGCTGTTGCCCAGCTCGGGGGCATCGTCACGCCCTTTCCGGTGCAGTACCGCAGCCATGAGCTCGAGCGCATGGGTGCAGCGGCCGGAATGCAGGTCTTCGTGACGGCGTCAGAAGCGGTCTCGCGGCCGCTTGCAGCAGAGGCTGCCGCACTCGACGTTCCGACCCTGCGGCACGTGTTGGCATTCGGCGACCGAGCTGGTGAAGGATTCGAGCTGATCGACCAGCATCTGGCTGCGCAGCATCCGGATCCGTCGTTCGATGAGTATATGAG
>NZ_JBAQEO010000790.1:0-17723 GCF_049286785.1 Rhodococcus sp. (in: high G+C Gram-positive bacteria)
ACCCTCACCGATGTGAAAACTAGGGAATCAGACCGGAGTCACGTCGGCGATCTTCCAATCGTCCCCGACCTTCTCCATGGCGACGGTGACCCTGCTTCCGTCGAGCTTCGGTTCCGCGCGATCACGGGACGTCGTGGTCTGGTTGAGGAAGAGCAGCAACGTCACCTCGTTCTCCGACGATTCGACCACTGCAGATTCGACGACGGTCGCCGACGTGGTGACGGACTTCTCCCTCGCCGCGGGCGCGATCACCTGGCCGGCCAATGTTTCGTACTGCTTCCGGAAGTCACCGGTCAGACTCTCCAGAGCAGCGCCGAGTTGCGCATCGACCGAGTTGAAGTCGTAGGAGAGCAGGACGGGCACCTTCTCCACCGCAGCGGACGTTGCCGACGACCGCGCATCCAGCGTTCTCTCGTCACCCCGGTCCTGCACGAACAGCATCGCGGCCGCCGCGACCGTCCCGGCGGCGACGAGGGTCGCTGCGGCGGTGACGATCCGGCGGGTAGCCGCCGGCCAGCCGGCGATGCGGGCGGAGGGATTCATCTTGTTCTTCGAATCATTGCTCACGGCACAAACTCCACATTCGATACGAGCCAGGAAGAATCGATGTTCTCGAGACTGACTTTCATGCGGTAGCTGCGCATGTCCCCATCGGGGGCCTCCGTGTTCTTCACTGTCGACGTGACGGCGGCAAGCACTGTCGCCTTTCGGTCGTCCGCCTCGACCAAGCCCACGGACTTCACCTCACCGGTCGATTCCACCTGGCCCTGCGCGAGAACCTGCGTGAAGCTTCCGGATACATCGGTGAATTGGTCCCGGAACGAGCCGGTGGTTCCCCCGAGGATGCGGTCCAGGTCCTCCTGCGCAGTGGCGTACCGCAGCGTCACGAGGTTCACCGATACCTGCCGTGCCGTGTCGAGAATCCGGGCGTCGCGCGCATTCGCATTCTCGAAGTCGCGCTGGCCGAAATACAGAACTGTTCCGAAGGCCGCCGCCGCGAGGGCAAGGAGCACAGAGATCACGAGGAACACGGTCAGACCGCGCGCACCCGGCTCACGTGGTGACACGCTCGCTTCGTTCTCGAGTGCTGGCTCCGAACCGGCCTCGATCATGTCAGCACCGGATTCAGCAGTAGAGACTGCCATTTCGCGTCCTCCTCGGACTCTGGTGTCGATCCCCTCGACGTGGCTTCGGCCGCCTCCGTCAGTGTGTACGTGACTCCGTCCGGCGCAATGAAGCGTCCGGTAGCAGGGTCGTACGGCACGGCGTCATAAGACCGTGTGTCGTACGTGCCGCTGTCCAAACCGGCAGGCGCCACGACACCCGCTGGAGGCTCCTGCTGCTGGGCGCCGGGCTGTCCCGGCCGGGACAGCATGCCCGGCCAGGTCGAGGGCAGCCCCTTCGGGCACTCGGATATCTCGGCGGTGCGGACGGACGGATTCGTCGCACAGGGGAGGTTGCGCGCCCCACGGACCGAGCGGGGGTCGTCCTGCGGCAAACGGCAGTACGTGTTGGTAGACGGCTCCGCCGGGCTCAGGTCGGAGGGATCGCGTCGCTCGATGTCCTCGAATCCCACGGTGCACGGTCCTGCCTGCTGGGTATCGGCCAGCTTCACGTCGAGCGGACCCTGGGGCTCGTTCGGATCGCCGCTGAGCTGCATCCCCTGGTGGGCGTAGCTTGCGATCGAGGCGAGCGCCGGGTACACCACCAGAATGTGACGGAGATTCGGAAGGTTCACCTCGAATACCTGCCCCACCGATTGCAGGTTCTCCAGCAGGAGCTGCGTTGCCGGTCGAATGTCGTTCAGAGTGCCACCGACGGTGGCGGCGAACTCCGGACCCACGTCGAGCGTGGATCTGATCTGTTCGTCGTTCATCCGCAACTGCTGCGTGAACGACGCCAGATCGCTGGTGAACGAGCCGACGTCGCCACTGATCTCGTTGCCCACGTCCAGCAGCGTCTCGCCGTCCGAGAGCAACCTCAGGGTGGGATCGATCGTCTTCTGGGCGTCCTCGAGAATCCCGCCGGACGAGTCGATCAACCGTCCCAGTGCGGGGCCCGTCCCGTCGAACGCGGCCGAGGCCTCGTCGAGGGTCGTGCGTAGCGCGTTCAGCGGAATCGACTGCAGGAATTCGTCCGCGTTGGTCAGCAGAGTGCTCGCCGAGGTGGGGACCGAAGTCCGGCCCACCGGAATGACATCGCCGTCGCCCAGGTACGGGCCCACGGTGGTAGTCGGCTGCAGATCGATGTTTTGCTCGCCGATCGCCGACACGCTGCGGATCTGTGCCGTTGTCCCGGCGGGGACGTCGGTACCGGAACGCAACTGCATCGTCGCCACCGCGCCGACCGGAGCCGTCGCGATATCTGTCACGGTGCCGATGTCGATTCCCCGATAGGTGACGATCCCGTTGACGTAGAGGCCGCTCGCGTCGGTGAACTCGGCTTCGACCGTATAGGTACCGATCCCGGTGAATCGCTGCAGGCCAGCGTAATTGAAGGTCGAGTAGGTCACGCCGAGCACCGTCAGGATCGCGAAGACCATCAGCTGTATACGCACTGTTCTGGTGAGAGTCATCGCGGCGTCCCCTGTGTGAGAGTTTCCAGAGCGTTCCCGTCTTCGGTCGGCGCCAGGAACGGATTCGATGCCCTGGTGGCGTTGCGCAGGCCGGCCCAGTGGTCCACGGGAATGCTCCCGAGGATGTCGTTCGAGATCGTCTGTGTGCTGAGGTCCAATGTCATGAAGAGGTTGAGATAGTCACCCTTCACGATGTTCTCCGCGCTGGTGAGGGGGAAGGGCACCGAGGCCGCGAGGATCAACGCCTCGGGGAGGTCGGAACCCGCGGCTGCAAGCTCCGTGAGTGTCGGGGCGAGGCTCGTCAGATTCGCCGTGAGATCGTCACCACTACTGTCGAGCACACGGTGCGCGACGTCGCCGAAGGCGCCGACGCTGCGCAGCATCGCCTCGAGATCATTCTGCTGCCGATCCAGTATCTCGACGGCCGGCTGGATGGATTCGATTCCCCGGTCGATCGTCACGGTCTGCTCGCCGAGCACCCCGGCGAGCCGGTCGAGACTGTCGATCGCCCGCGTGATGTTGCCGCGCTGCTCGTCGAGGCTCCGGACGAAGACTTCGAGGTTGCTGAGCATGCCGTGGATGTTCTCCTCGCGGCCACTCATGACGTTGTTCAATTCCGAAGTGATCGTCCGGATCTGCTCCAGACCACTGCCATTGAGAACGAGGGACAGGGTGGAGAGCACTTCCTCGGTCTCGGGGTACCGGCTGGTGCGGGAGATCGGGATGGTGTCACCGCCTCCGAGTCGGCCCACCGCATCCTGGCCCGCCGGGGTGGTCAGTTCCAGATACTGCGCACCCAGCAGACTCTTCTGGGCCAGCTTCGCGGTGACGTTCGCCGGCAGTTCCACATCTTCACTGATGTCGAGGGTGAGCTCTGCGGTCCACCCCTCGATGTCGACCTTGCGTATCGTGCCGATGGTGACGTTGTCCGCCTTGACCTCCGAGTTGGCGACCAGGTTCTGGATGTCCTCCATCTCCACCGTCACCCGGTAAGAGTCGCCGTCGATCGAATTACCCGGTAGTGCATAGGAATTGATGCCATCGAATCGGCACCCTGCGAGGGTCAGGAGCATTCCGGCAGCGAACACGGATACGGCCGTGCTGCGCGCCGCGCGGGAACGTCGGGGGTTTGCCGTCATCGTCCACCTCCGGTGGTGGGCATCATCAGGCCTTCCATCGAGGCGGGCGACACGGCCGCACCGCGCAAGGCGTCGGTGACGTTGGCGCATTCCTGCTGCGGTGCCCCGACAGTGGTCACCAGACCGCAGATCAGCTTCAGCGGATCAACCTTGTCCGGAACCATCAGGGCACCGGTCAGGGAGTTCGCGTCCCGGTCGTAGATGTTGTAGAGGTTTGACAGTGCCGTCGGAGCGATATGCAGGACGGCGGCAATCTCGTCGATCCGTTCCACCAGCAGTCCGCTCACCTTCGTGAGTTCGCTGAGGTCGGTGGAGAGTGCGTCGCGATTGTCTGCGACGAACTGCTGGACATTGGTCATCGCCGGCCCGAGCGCGTGCAACGCGGCGTCGAGCTCGGTGCGGTTGTTGTTCAGCACCTGCGACACGGACGTGAGTTCGTTGCTGAACCCCACCACGTCACGATCGCTCTGTGCGAGAGCGGTCACGAAGGTCTGCAGACCATTCACCGTTCCGAAGAAGTCGTCGCTGCCGCCTTCGAGAGTCGCCGAGGCTTCGGAGAGCGCCACGATGGTGTCGTGGATGCTCCTGCCCTTACCGTCGAAGGCGGTCGCCGTCGACTCGAGGAACCGGTTGACACTGCCGTCCGCGTTGAGGCCTTCCGGACCGAGGTCCGAGGCCATTTGCGCCAATTGCTCTTTCACCTGGTCGAATTCGACAGGCACCGCCGTACGGTCGACGTCGATGACTGCGCCGTCCTCGAGAACCGGACCGCCCTCGTACACGGGAGCGAACTGCACGTACCGTCCCGTGACGAGCGTCGGGGACACGATCGCAGCCTTCGTGTCCGCCGGCACCTGGTACTTGCTGTCGTAGCTCACCTCTACCCGCACGCGTGATCCGTCGGGAACGATCTCGTCGATCGTCCCGATCGGGACGCCGAGGACGGACACCGGGTCACCGACGTACATGCCCGCCGAGTTGGTGAAGTAGATGGTGGCGTGTTTCGTCTGCGCGCGAACCGCGGCGTACGTGACTGCCGACACCACCAGCGCAAGGGCGACGAACCCGATGATCCATCCGGTATATCTGCGGCCCGTCATCTAGTTACCCCCACCGAAGCTGTTCGGCATCTGACCCCGCAGGTCGGCCGGAAGGATGTTCTGGAGAATGACACCGAAGTACGGGCCACTGCTCACCGCCTCGTTCAGGTTCCGGATGAACGGCGCCATCCGGGTCAGTGCCTCGTTGAGATTGCCGTAGTTGCTGTTCAAGGTGGCGGTGACGGTCTCGAGCTCGGCCAGCGTCGGTCCGATCGCCGCGCGGTTTTCGTCGGCCAGCGCGCTCAGCTGGTTGGCGACCTCACGCACGTTGATCAAGAGGGTGCGGATGGTTTCAGCACGCTCGTTCAGCGCCGCGAAGAGCGCACGTCCGTCTCCCATCAGCGCGACCAGTTGCTGGTTGCGCTCCGCCAGGACCCCGGACACACCGTTGGCGTGCGTCGCCATCTGACGCAATTCACCATCTCTGGACGAGATGGTGTTCGACAACCGCGAGAGCCCGTCGAGCGACGACTGCAGTTCGGGGGGCAGGTCCGAGAACATTTCTCCGGTGACGTCGAGGGCCTGCGACAGCTTGTCGACGTCCGTCTCGGTGACCGTCCGGGTCACCTCCGACAGCGAGTCCGTGATGTCGAATCCGGCGGTCGTTCTTTCGATCGCGATCGTCGCACCCTCGTCCAGCTCGCCCGATCCGCGGGATTCGAGTTCGATGAATCTGCGGCCCAGCGCCGTCTGTACTTTGATGGCAGCGGTGGTCGCATCGCCCAGCGCTGCGTTGTCCGTGTCGGCGGTGAACGACACCTCGACCGCGGTACCCGCCAGCTCGATTTCGGTGACCTTACCGACCTTGACGCCCGCGATCTCCACGTCGTCGCCGCTGTGCAATCCACTCGCGTCGGCGAACCTGGCCTTGTAGTCGACTGCGTCGTTCACACCCGGGAGGGATTCGAAATTGAATGCCGCCACCAGGACCGCGGCGATCACTCCGGTTCCGATCAGCCCGATCGGCCCCGGTCTGCGTTCCAGAAAGGACTTCATGAAACTACTGGCACCTCTCGACTGGGGAGATGAACATGGGCGTATCTGCGTGGCCGCTCACCGCCGGATACCGAATGGCCAGGCCGCAGACGTAGAAGTTCACGAAGTTTCCGTACGCCACGCGGCCCATTCGCTTGTAGAACTGCGGAAGCTCACCCATCGCGAAGTTCAGCGTGTCGGTGCTGGAGTTCAGGTTTCGGGACAACGACCCGAGTTCGGTGATGTCCTGCTGAATCGAGGGGCGTGTGTCGCCCAGGAGCCCGGCCATGGTCGCGCTCGCATTGTCGATGTCGACGAGCGACCCCGTGATCATCTCGCGGTCGGCGGAGAGCCCGCCGATGAGACTCTGAATCTGCTGCACGATCTTCGAAAACTGATCAGCGCGCGCATCCACGGTCGCGAGTACGGCATCGAGATTGGAGATCAGTCGTCCGATCACCTGATCGCGATCCGCGAGAGTGTTCGTCAACGTCGCAATCTCCTGCACGAGCAGGCCGATGGTTTCGGTCTGACCGTTCAAGACCTCGATGAGTGCCACCGAGAGCCGGTTGGTCTGTTCCGGATCCAGCCCTTGCAGAAGCGGTTTGAACCCGTTGACGAGTTCGTCGAGATCCAGCGCCGGCTGCGTCCGGTCGGACGGTATCGGCTCCTCCTCCGAGAGCGGTGTCATCTCACCAGGGCCGTTGGTCAGCTCCAGATACCGGTCACCGATCAAGTTCTTGTACTTCACCGCGGCGACAGTTCCGCTGAGCAACGGACGATCCTCGGACACCGTGAACTCGACAATGCTCTCGGTGGTCCCGCGTAGCCGCACCGCCTCCACCTTTCCGATGGGGACGCCGGCAACCTTGACCTCCTCCCCGGGAACGAGGCCCGACGCGTTGACGAAGATCGCCGAGTACGACCGGCTCGGCCCGAAGCGCATGTTGCCGACAACCGTCGCGAGCAATGCGGTCGTCACCGTCGTCACCAGCATGAAGATGATGAGCTTGAATCCAGGTGCCTTCGATGTCATTTCGCGGGTCCAAACATGTTGTCGGGGCCGAAGAGGAGGGAGAACAATGGCGATTTCGCCAGTTCCCCGAACTCGAACTCCCGCTGGTACGCGTCGGAGCCGTCGTTGAAGTTCGTCTGCGCGGGCTTCGCGTCACCCGGACCCATTGGGGCGCCATAGCAGTTCGGTGGATTGTCGGCACCGTTGACCGGCAGGTTCTTCCCCGGCGCGTATGGTGGGTCGCCGAACAGCACGGTCGACAGCACGTTCAATCCGGGACGCGTTGCGCCGAGCGTGTTCTCGAGCAACTTGCGGCTCTGGTTCATCGCGGCCGCGAAGCATGTGTATTCCGGGGAGTACTCGGCGAACAGCTTGGTGGTGGGGTCCAGAACATCGAGTGCCTGAATCAAGGGCGGGCCGGTCTCTTCGAAGAACTGAGTGCCCGCATTGCCCATACCGGTGAAGCTCAACAGAAACGCGCTGAGTTGCGCGTCCTTCTCGACGATCGAATCGCTGGTGACGGAGAAATTGTCGACCATCTGCAGGAACGCGGGCGAGGCGTCCGCGAAGGTGTCCGCGTTGTCCGCCAGCTTGGTGATGTCACGCTGCAGCACATCTGTGCTGCCGTTGAACCGCGTCAGATAGGTGTCGACCTGACTGAGCACGTCCCCCAGCTTCGAACCCCGGCCTTGCAGGGCGGTCGCCGCCGCCGTCAGCGTGGAATTGACCTTGCTCGGTTCCAGGGAATCGAGCACGGTGGTCAACGTGCTGAAGACGTCGTTGACCTCGATCGTGGTGCGGGACGCGTCGATCACCGAACCGGCCGCGAGCATTCCGGAGCCGGCGGACTCGGGGGCCACGAGGGTCACGAACTTCCGTCCGAACAGCGTCGTCGGTTCGAGTTCGGCGGAGACCCCGGCCGGAATGGTGGCGAGCTCGTCGGGCTTCATCGACAGTTCCAACTCGGCCTTGTCGCCTGTGTAGGACACTTTCGATACAGACCCGACGACGACGCCGTTCACCTTCACGTCCGAACCCTCGTCCATGAGAAGTCCGGCACGGTCGGTCAGCAAGGTCACCTTCGCGGTGGAAGTGAAGAAATCGCTGTAGAACCCGACGGACAGCAAGCTCAACAGGACGACGACGACGATCAATCCGGCACCGCGCAGTGCCAGTGCGCCGC
The DNA here is from genome assembly GCF_049286785.1 of Rhodococcus sp. (in: high G+C Gram-positive bacteria). Taxonomy (GTDB): domain Bacteria; phylum Actinomycetota; class Actinomycetes; order Mycobacteriales; family Mycobacteriaceae; genus Rhodococcus_F. Next base: position 7,988 of record NZ_JBAQEO010000790.1, read on the forward strand.
GGGAAAGCGCTAGAGGTGCACTCACGACGTCACCCCGAGATCCGTGCGCCGGCACCCGCGCCGCCGTAGACGGCGATGCCGATGAGCAGGTCCACCACCATGATTGCGATCAGCGACGTGCGCACCGCACGGCCCACGGCCATCCCGACACCGGCAGGTCCGCCGCTCGCGTTGTAGCCGTGGTAGCAGTGCACCGACATGACGACCAGCGCCATGGCCAGCACCTTCACCAGCGACCACAGCACATCCGACGGCACCAGGAAGACGTTGAAGTAGTGCGCGTAGGTTCCGCTCGACTGCCCCGCCAACCACACGGTCACGACCTGCGTCGACGCGTACCCCATGATCAGCGCGATGGCATAGAGGGGGACGATGGCGATCAATCCGGCGATGACGCGGGTGGTCACCAGGTACGGAAGCGAGGGGATCGACATCGCCTCGAGCGCGTCGATTTCCTCACTCACCCTCATAGCCCCGAGCTGGGCAGTGAAACCGGCGCCGACGGTCGCCGTCAGCGCCACACCCGCGATGACGGGAATGGCTTCACGGGTATTGATGAAGGCCGAGACGAATCCCGCCATCGCGGAGATACCCACGTTGCCGAGTGTCTTCGTTCCCTGCTGCCCTACCTCGTAACCCGCTGCAGCGGTAAGAAATCCGATGACAACCACGCTGCCGCCGATCACGGCGAGTGCGCCGGTGCCCAGGCTCACCTCCGCGACGAGTCGCATCACCTCTTTGCGGTACTGGACGAGCGTCTTTCTGATCCACCCGAAACTTCGCGCATAGAAGGACACCTGCCGGCCCATTTCCGCGAGGTACTCTATGGGACTGTCCGCGGCGCGCAGCAGGGCGCGAGCCTGTCGGCTACCGCCGGCGCCGTCCTTCGTCACCGAGTCCTGGGTCATCTGTTCTCCTTGAACCCGCTCACCGAAGTTGCAGCGAGATAGTCGTGATGATCGAGTTGGCGAGGAAGAGAAGGACGAAGCTGAAGACCACGGTCTGGTTCACCGCGTCTCCCACGCCCTTCGGCCCACCTTTGGCACCGAGCCCGAGGTGGCAGGCCACCAGGCCGGCGAGCAGACCGAACACTCCCGCTTTCATTTCGCTCACAACGAGATCACCCACAGTGGTGAGAACAGGAATGCTGGTGACGAACTGACCGGGAGTCGCGCCCTGGAGGAATACTGCGAACACATAGCCGCCGATGAGACCGACCGTGGTGACCAGTCCGTTCAGGAAGAGCGCGACAAAGGTCGAGGCGAGCACACGGGGCACCACCAACCGGGAGATCGGGTCGATGCCGAGTACTTGCATGGCATCGATCTCCTCGCGGATCTTCCGTGAGCCGAGGTCTGCACAGATAGCGGTTGCCCCCGCCCCGGCGACCACGAGGACGGTCACTACCGGTCCGATCTCGCGCACCACTGCCAAACCTGCGCCGGCACCGCTGAAGTCGATCGCACCGATCTCGGTAAGCAGCAGATTGATCTGAAAGACGACGATGACGCAGAAGGGGATTGCCATGAGCAACGTCGGCACGATGGACACACTGGCGATGAACCACGCCTGCTGGACGAACTCACGAAACTGAAAGGGGCGGCGGAACATCAACCGGAATGTTTCCAGTCCGGTGGCGTAGAAGCTTCCGACAACCACCGGCGCGGTCTGGCCCGCCGACTTCACGGCCGAGAGAACGCCGGCTGACCGCCCACTTTCGCGCACGATGAATCCACACTCCTCGCTTGGGTATTAGGCGGTTCTCCGCGTCGGCGGCATTCCCTGAACGGGGGCACGCATGCACAGCGGCAGTACTATTGCTCATGCGTCGCAATCGGACTGCGTGGTGAAGCATGTCACACATAAGCCGAGTTACGCAAGCCCTCGGTGACTCTATTTACTTTCTATTAGATTCGCCTGCCGGGAGCGCGGCTACCACGGCCTGACTGAGCGATCCCAGTCCGGACAGCCCGAGTCCTCCGTCGACAACGATCTGAGCACCGGTGACGTAGCTGCCGAGAGGCGAGGACAGCACCACCGCCATGGCACCGATTTCTTCGACGGTCCCGAAGCGTCCGAGCGGTACGGCGCGTGTCCACACGTCCTCACCGACGGGGCCTGTGAGTCGCTCCATGCCCTCGGTACCCTCGATCGGACCTGGCACGATCGAATTCGCCCGAATTCCGTACTGTCCCCACTCCAGCGCGAGGTTACGCATCAGGTTGTCGACGCCGGCCTTCGCCGCGCCGACGTGCGCTTGGTGGGCGAACGGCAGATACGACTGTCCCGCGGAGATGAAGAGCAAGTTCCCCCCGGTCTCCTTCAACTGCGCAAACGCCGACTGCGCGGTGTGAAAGCTTCCGAGCAAGTCGATGTCCAGTACCGTTCGGAACCCGTTCGAGCTGATCGATTCTGCCGGCGCGAAGAAGTTTCCCGCGGCACCGGCCACCACGGTATCGACCGGCCCCAGTTCCTCGCGGGTCGTCTCGAACGCGGCTTCGAGAGCGTCAGCGTCCCGAACGTCGGCGGCGGAGATGGAGACCTCCACGCCGAGCGCCCGCAACTCGACGGCGGCCGTCTCGAGACGGGCACGGGTGCGACCACAGATCGCCACATTCGCCCCCACGGAGGCGAAGCTCTTCGCGATGCCGAGGTTGATCCCACTCCCCCCACCTGTGATGAAGACGTTCCGGCCTAGCAGAAGGTCTTTCGGCAGGGAATCAACCGGATTCACGGGGGTCATATCGGGCGCCTTTCGTTGACGAATATGATTAAACAGTCAATACTGACGGCTTACTCATGTCAAGACGGCCCCCGTGTCCTGCGCCACCCAATCCTCCGATCGAAAGGTTCCGTCCATGAACCGCGACCTGTACACCCCCGACCACGAGTTGTACCGAGAATCGGTGCGAGCGTTCCTCGCCCGCGAAGTGCAGCCCTTTCAGGACGAATGGGATCGGGAGAGGATGATCGATCGTTCGGTCTACGTTCGCGCCGCCGAATCGGGCCTCTACGCCCTTCAGATCGACTCCCGGTACGGCGGTTCCGGTGAACCGGACTACCGATACCGCATGGTGGTATGTGAGGAGGTGGCCCGGATCAACGCACTCTCCTTCGGACTCACCCTCATGTTGCAGGACGACCTGGTGCTGCACTATCTGGTGGACCTCACGACCGAGGAGCAGCGTCGCCGCTGGCTGCCAGGCTTCGCCGCCGGAACGACCATCGGCGCGCTGGCGATGACGGAACCGGAAGCCGGCAGCGATCTGCAGGGAATGAAGACCGACGCCAGGCGCGACGGCGACGACTGGATCCTCAACGGGCAGAAGACCTTCATCACGTCGGGAATCATGTCCGACCTGGTAGTCGTGGCGGCGCGGACGAACCCCGAGGCCGGATCGCGCGGCTTCTCCCTCTTCGTCGTCGAACGGGACATGCCCGGTTTCATCCGAGGACGCAAGCTCGAAAAGATGGGGCTGCCCGGTCAGGACACGGCGGAGCTGTTCTTCGAGAACGTCCGAGTTCCCGCCGAGAACCTTCTGGGAGAGGAGGGTCACGGACTGCAATATCTGATGAGCCATCTTCCGCGTGAGCGCCTCGGCGTGACCGCCTCCGCGTTGTGCACGAGCCGTGCCATCTTCGCGACGACCGTCGAATACTGCAAGGAGCGCCGGGCTTTCGGACAGTCCATCGCCGACTTCCAGAACACCCGCTTTCAGCTCGCCGAGATGTCCACCGAGCTCGACGTGGCGGAGGCCTACGTGGATCGATCCGTGATGGCCTACAACGCAGGCACTCTCACGCCCATCGAGGCCGCGAAAGGCAAATGGTATCTCACCGAACTGCAGAAGCGTGTGATCGATCGGTGCGTGCAACTGCACGGCGGATACGGGTACATGCTCGAATATCCGGTTGCCAAAGCATACGTGGATACGCGGATCCAGACGATCTACGCCGGGACGACGGAGATCATGAAAGAACTCATCGGCAGGGACCTGGTTCGCTGACGACGGGCGGAGGCGCTAGATGGCGGCGGTAATCCGCTTGGCCTCGAGCAGCTCCCGTCGCATGGCGGAGAACTCCAGCGCCTCTTCCCACGACGACCCCTTCGCGATCAGGCCGCGATACTTCATGATCTCGGTCTGGCCGTTCACCGTGAGTGCCCCCACGAAGCGGTCACCCTCCCGGTACAACGCGACAACGCGCTTACCCGTCCCGAGATCACCGTCGGTCACCACGACCTTCTCAGCCTGCGAGGATCCCACGAACTGGATCCGAACGTCGTACCAGTCCGACCAGAAGTACGGAACCGTCGAATACGGCTTCGCTTCTGCTGGATTCAATGCGTTCCTGGCCGCGGTGGCTCCCTGCTCGGCGGCACTGGTCCAGTGCTCGAGTCGCATCAGCCTGCCGAATACCGGGTTGTGCCACCGTGCTACATCGCCGGCCGCGTACACGCCCTCCACGCCGGTGAACAAATTCTCGTCACACACGACACCGTCGTCGAGGATGAGACCCGAACCTTCGAGCCACCCCACCGTGGGCGACGCACCGATTCCGACGACCACGAGGTCCGCGGGGATCACGGTGCCATCCGCGAGGATCACGCGCTCGACCTTTCCGTCGCCCTCGAGGGCTCGCACACCGATGCCACACCGGAGATCGGTGCCGTGGGAGGTGTGCAACGACCCGAGTGCCGCGCCCATCTGTCGGCCCACGGCGCGCATGAGCGGGGTGGGAAGCGCCTCGACGATGGTCGGCCGCAAACCTCGCTTGTGCGCGCCCGAGGCCACCTCGGACCCGATGAATCCAGCTCCGATCACCACCACCCGCGCCCTGGCGTCCAATGCCTCACGCACCGCCACCGCGTCCTCGAGCGTCCGGAGTGTGTGCACGCCCGCGAGATGCTCTGTTCCGGGCAGCCGGCGGGCCTCGGCGCCGGTGGCGATCACGAGGGCGTCGTACCTGATCTGCCGCCCGCCCCGAATCGTCACCGCACGCTGTGCGGTGTCCAGGCCTGTCGCAGGAGCGCCCAGCGCCAGTTCGACACCGAGTTCGTCACGCAGCACTGCATCGCTGCGGAACCGGGTCGATTCGGGCTCGGTTCCGGCCTCGCGCTCCTCGAGATACGCCTTCGACAAGGGTGGGCGATCGTAGGGCAGATGCTCCTCTGCCCCGATGAGGGTGATTCGTCCCTCGAATCCGGCTTTGCGGGCGGCTTCAACGGCTCGCAGGCCGGCCAGCGACGCGCCGGCCACCACCAGATGCTCGATGCCCATCTGTTTTATCGTTCCAGCCGCAATGCCTCGGTGGGGCAACCCGCGATTGCCTCCTCCACCTCGGCGAGACCACCCTCGGGCACTTCGTCCGTCAGGAGATTCAGGTCGCCGCCGTCGTCGACCTCGAATACCTCCGGCGCCAAGGACTCACATATTCCGAGCCCGGTGCACTTCTTTCGATCCACGATGATCTTCATGGCTCATTCCTTCTTTTCTCAGAACACTTTCCGCATGAGCGCGAGCGCCTTGTCCGTGTACGGGGGATAGATCAACTGCAGGTCAGGTTTGAACGTCTTCGACAGCACCGCCTTGCGATGGCTCAGCGCCTCGAATCCCCACCGCCCGTGGTAGGCGCCCATGCCGCTCGCCCCGACACCGCCGAAGGGCAATTGCGGAACCAGGCAGTGCATCGCGATGTGATTGACCACGGCGCCACCCGAGCTGATCTCGGTCAGCAACCGGCGTTTCGCGGCACCCGACCTGGTGAAGATGTAGGTTGCCAGGGGCTTCGGGCGCGCATTCACGAACTCGATGGCGGCATCGAGCGAGTCGATGGCGAGTATCGGAAGAAGTGGCCCGAAAACCTCGTCCTGCATGACGGAATCGGTGGGACTCGGATCCACGATCACCGTCGGTTGGATCGTCAACGATGCGGCATCGAAGTCGCCACCGGTCACGATCTCACCGGAGGTGTCCGCGATGTATCCGATCAGCCGCTCGAACTGGCGAGCGTTGACCACACGCATGCCGGTGTTCGGTGCCTCCGAACGGAACTTCGTGACCGTATCGATGATCCGGCGGACCAGCTCATCCTTGACCGACGCCTCGACGAGTACGTAGTCAGGGGCGATGCAGGTCTGTCCGGAGTTCAACAGTTTCGTCCAGGCGATCCGGCGGGCGGTGATCTCGAGGTCCGCGTCCTTGGTGACGATCACCGGGCTCTTGCCGCCGAGCTCGAGCGTCACCGGCGTCAGATGCGGCGCCGCGCCGGCCATGATCTTCTTCCCCACCTCGGTGCCGCCCGTGAACAGCGCATGATCGAAGCCCTGGGCAAGCAGGTCCTGTGTCACCATTCCGTCGCCCTCGACCACGGCAATCGCGTCCTTGTCGAGATACTCCGGTATCAGCCGGGCCAGCAACGCCGCAGTGGCAGGCGCCAATTCGGAGGGCTTCACCACCGCGCAGTTCCCGGCGGCCACGGCGGCAACCAGGGGACTCAGCGCCAGGTACACGGGGTAGTTCCACGGCGCGATGATCAGCACCACTCCGAGCGGCTCGTGCTGAACCCACCCGAGCGAGGGGAACTGGTTGAGCGGCATGGGCTGGAACCGGCGGCGCATCCACTTGCGCAGTTTCTTGCGGGCATACACCGCTTCGCCCTTCGTCGATGCGATGTCACCGAGCCAGGCCTCGGCCGCGCTGCGGCCGAGGTCGGCATCGAGTGCGGCCGCAATCTCGCCTTCCCGCTCCTCGACGAGGCGTTCGATTCCGCGCAACTGGCGAATCCGCCAGGACACGTCCCGGGTCCGGCCTCCGGCATACACTCCACGAAGCTTCGCCATCAGAGCGGGAAGCTCGTCTGATCCAACTGCAGCGGGTTCGCGTGTCGCGTCGACGGTCACGGAATTCTCCTCGGTTGTGTGTGGTGCGGGGCGGACACGTCGCGTTCCTTCGCGATCGATCGACGGGACTACTTGACGATGAGGTCTTCGCGACCGTCGCGCTTCAGGTTCTCAACGTAGACAGGGAAAAGCTTCTTGCCGAGTGGTGCGAGCTTGAGCAGGCTGGCGACGTTGCCGTCGACCTTGATCTTGCTCTTGGCCATCGCGAGGGGAAGATTGACCTTGCCCTGCCAGTAGGCATTGCCGGTGTCGGCGGTCATCGACATGGTCGCCGCCGGTTCCGACTCCACTCCTTCGGGCACCACCGTGTTCTGTCCGAGGTCGACCACGAGATCGGTTGCGGGGTCGGAAAAGTCGAAACGCAGAACGAGACCGGTTGCCTTCAGCTTCGGAGCCAGCTCCGGATCGGAGAACGCGCTCTCGAAGATCCCGCCGATGTAACGGCGAACCTCATCAGAATTGGTGAATCCCATGGTCTTTCCCTTCGTCGCGAGGCGGCGCGGTGCCACCGGTCACATACATAGAAACTAACATAAGTTAACTTATGCGCAAGGGTTGATCGTGCCCCTTGCACGCTGCCGGTTTCATCAATCAAGCGAATAGGACATCGATTTCACCGCATTCACGAAGTTGCCCACCAAGAAGTCGGGCTCCCCGAGCTGGAGGTTCGGCGCACGGTGCAGCAGCTGGTCGAAGATGTGTCGGAGTTGGATCTTGGCGACGAAGTTGCCCAGACAGTAGTGCGGTCCACCGCCACCGAAGGCAACATGCCGGTTGGGGGTACGCGAGATATCGAACTTCCAAGGGTCGTCGAAGAACTTCTCGTCACGGTTACCGGACGCGTAAAACATCGCTACCCACTCGCCCTCACGAATCTGCTGCCCGCCGAGAACCGTGTCACGAGTTGCCGTGCGACGGAACGTCATCACGGGCGAAACCCATCTGACTACCTCCTCGATGGCACCGCCGATGCGTCCGGGGAAATCTTCGAGTAACAGGGCTCGCTGTTCGGGGAAATCATAGAATGCTCTGGTGCCGAGGGTGATCGTGTTACGCGTGGTGTCGTTGCCGGCAACGGAGAGAAGAACGAAGAACGATCCGAGCTCTTCGTCGGTCAGCCGGTGGCCATCCACCTCGGCATTCACCAGATTGGTCCAGATGTCGTTACGCGGATTCTTGCGAGTCTCCTCCGCGAACTCCATTCCCATCGAGAGCAGTGCCACCAGCGATTCACTCAACACCTCACCGGGCTCGCGGCCGGCAGCGACGTCCTCGTCCGCCCAGGACACCATTCCGTCGGCATGGTGAGCAGCCTCTTCCCGTCGATCCTCGGGCAACCCGAGCATCTCGTAGATGGTCCACATCGGCAGACGCATCGAGACCTGTCTGACGAAGTCGCCAGTGCCGCCACTCTCGATCAGGTCGTCGACGATCTGCGTTGCCTGAACTTTGATCTGGCTCTCGATCTTGTGGACCTGCTTGGGGGTGAACGCCGAACTCATCAGCTTGCGCAGAATCTGATGCTGGGGAGCGTCCATCGCCAGGAAGGACGATGCGGCCTCGAGGTGGTCTTCGGGAACCTCCTCGAACTGCGTACCCCTGCCGGAGCAGAAGATCTCCGGGTTGGTGCTCACCTCGACAATGTGCTCGAGGCTGGTCACAGCCCAGAAACCGAGGTTCTCGGGCGGCATCAGCGCACCCTCGACGGGCCGCTGCCAGCTGACGGGGCACTCGGCCCGCAGGACCTTGAAGACCTCTTCGCGTTCTTCGGCCGTGCTCGCCCAGAAGGAGAGCGGCGAGACGCTGAGCGGGTGGTAGGGGCGATCGGTCACGAAGTCTCCTGAAAGATTGACTTTCCATCGAATGCTTTGGGCCCGGATGTCCCTGTGCCCTGCGTCACAAACCAATCTAACATAAGCTAACTTATGCGCAATGGCCTGTCTGGGACGGTCCCGAATCGGACGAACTCGTACACTCACGGGACTGGCAAGAGATCTAGGGGGCACCGGTGGCGACTTTGGTATCGCGCAGCGAGTACTTTGTCGCTGCAATAGCGATCCTGTCCACGGATGGTTATGGCAGCCTCAAGCTCGCTCCCCTGTGCAAATACCTCAAGGTCACGACGGGCTCGTTCTACAACTACTTCGCCAACTGGCAGGAGTTCAAGACCGAACTTCTTCAGGTATGGCTCGACGAGCGCACACTGCAACTGGTCGAAATGGCGAATACCGAGGCGGAGCCGTTGCGCCGCTTGCACATGCTGGTCGAATTCTCTACCAATCTCCCGCACCGCGCGGAATCCGCGATCCGCGCGTGGAGTCATACAGACCCCGAGGTTCGAGAAGTGCAGGCGATGGTGGACCGTCAGCGGTACAGCGTCGTGCTGGGCGCAATCTCGGGCATCCTCGGCGACGAGGTACTGGCCGAACAGTTTGCACACCTCGGGCTCTATATCCTCACCGGATACGAGCAGCTCGAGCCGCCACAGGATGTCGCGTACCTACGCTGGTCGCTCAATCGCATCATCGAAGATATCGAACGTCTACTGTAACAATGAGTTTCGAGCCCATCCTTGGGATTCATTGACTTTCAAACGATCCCACTGTGTACTGGCACCTCGGTCTCTTCGGGGTGGAATTCTTATCGGAGGTAGTTTTGGGAGTCGAGGTTGCTGTCGAGGGACTCACGAAGTCTTTCGGCTCGCAGAGAATCTGGCAGGACGTCACACTGACCCTCCCGTCCGGTGAGGTCAGCGCGTTGCTGGGCCCGTCGGGTACCGGTAAGTCGGTGTTCCTCAAGTCGCTGATCGGTCTGCTCCGCCCGGAGCAGGGCTCG
>NZ_JBAQEO010000791.1:0-5146 GCF_049286785.1 Rhodococcus sp. (in: high G+C Gram-positive bacteria)
AAGCTGGGGGTCGAACGACGAACCCAGGCCGCTGTTCTCGCCACCAGGCTGCCTGTGAACCGCCCCACGAGTTGATCGGTCCGGCCCCTGCGCCCGGCCCGCACCCCGGTGTGTGTGGCGTCTTGTCGGCACAGCATGGCGACGAGATCGTCGAGATGTGTCGGCAGGGGAGAGAAGAAGCGCAATGCGTCGTGCTCGGAGAGTTGCTCGTGCAGAAGGCGGACCGTGTCAGGACGTCGCCGCCACGCTGGTTGCCGAGCTGGCGCAGGGGGTGATCACCCTCGATGAGCGCATCAAAACCGCGGACGCTGCGATCGAGGACCGATTTCGCCGACACCCTCTGGCCGAAGCGATTGTGAGTTTGCCCGGCATGGGTTTCCGGCTCGGCGTCGAGTTCCTCGCCGCTGTCGGCGATCCCGCCCTGATCGGTTCGGCAGACCAACTCGTCGCCTGGGCCGGACTCGCACCGGTCTCGCGCCCAAGGCAAACGTCCCATCCAGGCAACCATCTGTCTGGCAACCCGACTCACCCCGCAACATCGCAGCAGCGGCTTGACACGATCATTGAAAGGTTGTTGAACAACAGGTGATTGTCGGCGTGGTGTGCGCGAGGGTGGCGATCGTATCGATGGGAGTCCTGTTCTCACACTGATTCGACACACGGTCATGAGCAGCGCTGGTGGGTGCAGGTGGTGTCGCGCGACGTCGGGGAACGCCCGAGATCCACCTGGTCGGCCACGAGGGCGCGACGCCGTCGGTGAGCACGCCTACACGCTGACGGTCACCGATATCGCGACCGGCGCGGCCGTGAACCGCAGTGTGCGCAACAAGGCTCGCAAATGGGTCATCGCCGCACTCGACGAGATCGCCGCCATCATGCCGTTCCCGCTCCTCGGCGTCGACTCCGACAACGGCAGCGAGTTCATCAACCACCACCTACTCGACTGGTGCGACAAACGACAGATCACCTTCACCCGCTCGCGTCCCGGCAACTCCAACGACGGGGCACACGTCGAGCAGAAGAACTGGGCCGTAGTACGCACCACCGTCGGGGATCTCCGCTATGACACCCCTGACTTCGCGGGCTTCTCGACATGAGGCAACCGGGTACGCCGGAATCGGTTGCATCGCGACACCCGCAAGCCACTCCGGCGATGACCGGGTACACCGGAAGGTCTATCCTGGTTCCATTCCAGCGAGGATCGAATCAAGTGCACGCCGCGTGGATGCCGAGTCATAGCTCCCCGTCACCAAGAATTAACCGTGTGATTCCTTTTCGTGCACAAGAAGTTCAACACGGATTGTGGCTGTAGGCCCTTCGTCGACAGATTCCGGCAACAGGACAGTGACATCGTGGAATTCACCACCGACATGGGAATGTCAGCGCGCAGTGAGGGGAAGCGGATGTCTCGGACCGGAGATACAGTGGCGGACGACAGGCCGACGGCAGAGTTGGTTGAGTTCGCTGTCCGATGGCGTCATTACGGTGGCGGTCCGGACGACGAGATCTACACCCATTTCGGGCTGACCCCGACGGAGTATTTCGAACGGGTGCTTCGCCATCTCGACGCCGAGAATCCGGGAGAGCTCAGTGATCCGACCGTGGAGAAGATTCGGCAAGTGAGCCGTCACCGGATGTGGTTGTCTCCCGTGCCCTCGCGCATGTTCGGATAGCGCGAACAGAGGCGGGTGATCATCCGGTTGAGGTCCCTGATCGTCGACTGAAGCGCGGGGGCCTTTGCGGCTGCGGCACCGTCTGCATGCTGCATCGAGTGCACCTCGAGGGCGTTGCTCGCCTGAGCCAGCTCAGCGGTCAACATCGCCAGAAATACCCGAGCTTGTTCGACGTCCGAATCTTCGGTCACTGTGATCTTTACCTCCGCGTTATTTTCGCGCATCGATCCGTTGCTCTCGTGCTCATCATCGCACCGCGGGAACGTGCACCGGGTGCCCGGATCTGCTTCGACGCATTTCGGTACGGATGACTCCCGACTGCGCATCCCGCCGTGGGCGGACCTCTCGCTGAGAGGTTGCGCCGCCAAAGGGGTGATCGATGGCAGTCGTGTAACGGAGGTCGGGAGTGCTGCGATGTCGACGGCAGCCGACAACCACGCTTTCACCCCCGAGCGCGACGACGAAATGCGACGCCTCTGTGGTGCCCGTCGGTCACGGAAGAAAGGCGCTGGAATGGACGTGACTACCGTCGTTCCCGGGACCGTACGTGTTGTTACCGCGGAGGCCGAGCAACCGCTCGTTGCGCGGCTTCGTGGAGCCGGTGTTCGCGTGAGAACCGGGCAGACCGTGCCGAGAGGACGCAGCGCAGAGTCACCGGATGTGATGGTCCTCGATGCACGATTGTCGACCGTCCCCGGTCTCGAACTGGTCCGCTCACTGAGAGCTGCCCGGCTCGTCCCCGGAATTCTTGTGATCGGTGAGTTCCCGGTACGCGACGACGAAACCGTATGCGCCTATTTCGCGGCCGGTGCCGATGAAGTTCTCGGCACCCCGACGTCCGTTGACGAGACAGTGGCCAGGGTTCGTGCACTTCTCCGACGCATCGGTCCGTCCAGAGCTTCCATGCGGTCGGCGGTGCTCGACGGATTTGCCCTCGACACCGAGTGCCGCACCGTGCGGACGCGTGATGCCCGCATTCCGCTGACACGAACGGAACTCGAACTGATCACCGTTCTCGCCACGCATGCTGACCGGGTCGTCAGTCGCGGGCAGTTGCTGGAGTCGGTGTGGGGTCTGTCCCCCGAAGACGGGAGCAATGTCCTCAACACATGCGTCTACCTGCTCCGCCGCAAATTGGAATCCCACGGTGCGCCGCACCTCATCCATACCGTTCGAGGCGTCGGTTTCCGCCTGCGCACAGGGTGATGGGGTGATGTGCACGCTTCGCCGAAGCCTGGAGGTCGTGGCCCGGCTGTGACGTCGGACAAGTCCCGCTGGTGCAGTCCTGTACCTGTGAATCGAGCTCCATTGTGGTTCTGTTCGGTATTTGTTGTGCGTCCAGCACTGGGGCCCTAACGTAAGAACTGACCGCGAGACGCTGGAGGCCGAGATGGCGAGAAACGCCGGAGATCGCTACGCCTGCGAAAAGTGTGGGGCTCAGCTCGTCTACGAGAAAGCATGTCCGTGCAGTGATGACATGCCGCACTCGGAGATCTGTTGCGGAGACCAAATGAAGTTGGTGAAGGAGGAGTCGTCCACAATGTGACGGGCGGCGTGTCGGCACGCGAACCTGAGCGTCAAGTACTTCTGCGAGACATTCGACGGGGGTGACGATCTCATCGTCACGGTGCACGAGTCCGTGGTGTCCGACCTCGCCGCGACCGTCGTTGCGGTGACATCCGCCAGGAACGTTCGGGAGTTTCTGCACGCTGTTTTCCTCGCTGCCGCAGAGTTCTTCCGAGCCGATCCTCGCCTGCGCGCGCACAGTGTTCACCGAGCCGTCATCGTGCGGAGTGCTGCAGAGGCGCACACACGCAACGTTCCCCGCCTTCATTCGTGCCGTCTGTCGCCATGTGAGAATCCACATCGACTCCTCCGTCGCCGGACGCGCCGATCTGACCTTGGAGCGATGGCCGGTTCGTTGTTGGTGACGTACATGACCTGGGACGGGCGAAGCCGGGTGACAAGTGCCGAACTGGCCGACTTCTGTTGGATCTGGTGCTCTCGACGCCGGGTGCGATTGCCACGACAGTGGCAATGGTGTTGCCCTGGCTTCTGCAACAGCTCGGCAAGGACCCCGCCTTCGGTTCGGGTCCGCTCGCTACTGTCGTTCAAGACCTGCTGTCGATCATGATCTACTTCGCAGCCGTCACTACCCTCGTGACGTAGTCCAAATTCCCGTCATTGGTACGCCGTCATCACTGCGATGCCGCCGTGCCATGGCGAACACCCGGGTCTTTCCCGCGCCGTGCCTCCCGGTCTGGGTCAGCGCCGATCGTTCGGACAGTAGTGCGTCTGCAGGCACGCCCTTGGGGAACCGGATATGCCGACCACCACCGCAGTTCGGCTTGATGTGCACTGTCGACACGGCGCCGCCCAGTGATCCCAGCATGTGACTTCCTAGAGGCTGCCGAGTGGTTCGCACGCGGAGGTTACGCTGCGCCCGCTCTGAGCGAGATCATCTCCGCAACGACCTTCCAAGGCCACGCTCCACGTCGGCGTCGAAGGCGAAGTGGATCTCGTTCCTGCCTTCAATCGAGGAAGGCCGAACCCGCCTCGCTCTGCCTAGTCCTGACGGCAGAATCAGGTCGGTGCACCAGTCGCTGGAGCGCGGCCGGGCGATCCGGACAGGGCACGGGGTCGTGGCAGCAGGGCTGCAATTGTCGAGCTGAGGGTCACCCTGAAACGCCGCCCCGACCCCCAACTGCCGAGCATGATCATCTGGGCCTCGTCAGCCAACTCGAGGAGATGGCGCACGGGCCGGTCCCGTACCAGGGTCTGCGGCCACAACGACGTCGGGGAATCGTTCACAGTAGGGATGTGATTTCTCTGCTTTACCGTCCTTGAAACACCTTACGATCGATGCATGGAAAAGGGACGCGATGAGACCAGATCATGTTCGTTCTGCCACGGTCCGATTGGATACGAGATCAAGGACGCCCACGCAGGCTTCGCGTCGTTGCCCCCGGGCAAGCGGTATCGGGTCTTCCATTGCATGAATCGATGTCCACGATCGGCCCCAGACGGCCTCGAATGTGGACACGGCCACGAGTACCTCTAGGCCGCCCGTCCTTCAGGCCTCGTCTCTATCGAGTCCAAATCCGAGAAGCGGATGAGTGTTCTGACGACGTGATCCCACCGCAATCGCACTCCTCGACGTCGCCCGGCACTTCAGAAGTCCACTGGTCAGCCCAGAGCCTTCGCTTTCAGAACGTCGAACTCGGACTGGCTGATCGTGCCTGCATCGAGCAATGCCTTCGCGTCGGCGATCTGATCTCCAGCGGACTTCCCCGCCACCTCACGAATGTATTCGTCGGTGGCCTGCCTCGCCGCATGCTGGGCTTCAACCTGGCGCTCCGCCATGCCGCGGCCACGGACTATCAGATAGACAAACGCAGCCAGGTAGGGCAATACGATCAAGAAGATGATCCACAAGATCTTCACGATGCCGGACATCGCGCGGTCACGGAACA
>NZ_JBAQEO010000792.1:0-16762 GCF_049286785.1 Rhodococcus sp. (in: high G+C Gram-positive bacteria)
GGGGCCAACCGCTTCATCACGATCGGACTGCTCCCCGACCGTTTCCGCCGGGAACTCGAACTGCCCTGGACCGAGCGCGATCAGCGACGGTTCGACCGGCTGATGAAGGTGCTCCCCGCCGCGTACAGGCGGGTTCCTCGCCCGCTGCGGGAAGCGCCCTCCCGTTACTACCTGCGGGACATGCGACGCCGCCTTGCCGCCCACCGCCACGTCATCTAGCGGGAACGCGGAAGGTCCACATCTAGCGGGACCGCGGAAGTTCTACCCGGAAAGTGGCTCCCTCACCGGGGCGCGTGTCGACAGTGACCGTGCCCCGGTGCGCTGCCACCAGCGCCGCCACGATGGACAGTCCAAGCCCGCTTCCGCCGCCCCCGCCTTCACGGGTTCGCGAGGAGTCGGTGCGATAGAACCGCTCGAACACCCGTGCCGCGTCCTCCTCGGTGAGACCCGGTCCGGTATCGGCCACCTCGAGCACGACACTCTCGTCGGTGGTGCCCAGGCGCACCACGATGTCCGCGGCCGGCGGGGTGTGCTTCACCGCATTGGTCAGTAGGTTGCCGAGCACTTGCCGCAGCCGTCCCTCGTCACCGATTACCTCCGGCGTTCCGGGACCCGGGAGCACTTCGAGAGCGATGGAACGTTCGGGGGCCACCGCCCTCGCCCCGTGCACCGCGTCGGAGGCCAGCGACAGCAGATCGACGGGCTGCCAGGCGAGAGGGCGTTGCTCGTCCAGTCGGGCGAGCATCAGAAGATCCTCCACCAGCAGACCCATCCGGGAAGCCTCACCCTCGATCCGATTCATCAGTGTTTCGGTGTCGGTCATCGCTCCCTGCCGATACAGCTCCGCGAATCCGCGAATGGTCGTCAACGGCGTCCGGAGTTCGTGGCTCGCATCGGCGACGAATCGCCGCATCTTGTCTTCCGACCGCCGCGCCGACTCCTCGGATGCCTCGGTAGCCGAGAACGCCTGCTGGATCTGCGCGAGCATTCCGTTGAGCGCCACCGCCAATCGGCCGATTTCGGTGCGGTCGTCCCGTTCCGGGACTCGTCGATGCAGATCACCGGCGGCAATCGCGGCAGCCGTCTCCTCCACCTCGACAAGCGGCCGCAGGCTGCGGCGCACGACGAAATACGCGACCACACCCAACACGATCAACACGACTCCGCCGATGAGGACCTGCAGTCCCCCCAACCGATTCACCGTCTCGTCGTTCTCGGTGAGCGTGACAGCCACGGTTGTCCGGGTTCCATCCGGAGCGGTGGTGGTGAGCGCCCGCCAGCGCACGTCCGAATCGCCGGACGAACCGACGGTGACGGGACCCGCATCCGAGACACCGGTCAGATCCGGTGCCACCGACTCGTCGTTGATCTGCCGCAGCACAGTGCCGTTCGCCGACACGGTGCGAACGAAGAACGGGCTGGGGGGACGGCCCGGATTCGGCTCGGCAGGAGGAGGGAGAAGATGCAGTTCATGGGGCTTCGCCCACCCCTGCGCCGCATCCTCGAGTTGATGATCGACACGACTCGTCAGAGAATTGTCGAGGGCGGAGGTGACGGCGACGCCCGAAGCCAGCAGGCCGAGGGCCGCGAGCAGAAGTACCGCACCCACCAGGGTGATGCGGAGCGGCATCGCCCGAAACCACCGCCCGGCGGGGTGCTCGGTCATCGCCGCGGTTCGCGCATGACGTACCCCACCCCGCGCAGGGTGTGGATCAACGGCGTCTCCCCCGTGTCCACTTTGCGACGCAGGTACGAAACATACGATTCGACCACCCCGACCTCGCCGCCGAAGTCGTAGTTCCAGACGTGATCGAGAATTCGCGGCTTGCTCAGCACGGTGCCGGCGTTGACCATGAAGTAACGCAGGAGAGTGAACTCGGTGGGTGACAGCGACACCGGCGTGCCTGCCTTCCAGACTTCACGCGTGTCGTCGTCGAGTTCTATGTCGGCGAACTTGATTCGCGAAGACCGCTCCTCTGCCGACACCTTCCCGGCACGGCGCAGGATCACGCGGAGTCGGGTCACCACCTCTTCGAGGCTGAACGGCTTGGTCACGTAATCGTCCGCACCGAGAGTGAGCCCGCTGATCTTGTCTTGCAGCGCATCCTTCGCGGTCAAGAACAACACCGGTACGTCGACGCGGTCGGCACGCAGACGCTCGAGCATCCCGAAGCCGTCCATGCCGGGCATCATGACGTCGAGGATCACGGCGTCCGGGCGGAACGTTCGCGCGATGTCGAGTCCTTCGGCACCGGTCGACGCGGTCGCAACCTCGAATCCCTGGAACCGCAGGCTCACAGAGAGCAGTTCGCGGATGTTCGGCTCGTCGTCGACCACCAGGACACGGGCTTCGGCAGGCTTCTCGTTCACACGATCCATCTTCGCCCGCGGTCCTGGAACCCGGCTGAAGGTTTACTGCGAGGTTCCTGTGAGCTCCGACCTGGGAGCCTCCGGTCAGTGCACGACTGATAATCAGAGCACCACGATGTTGAGATTGAGGACGACACCCCCGAACGTCAGGATCGTGTTGGCCAGGCCGAGCGTGACGCCGCTGTTGAGTGCACCGAGCAGACCTAACATCATGTCCTCCGTGATCTCCCCCCACCGAGTGGGTTGCGCGCCATGGTGTGCGCGCTCGAGATGAGAATAGGGGAACTCCACGGAATCCGCGGCGACACGCGCAATTGCGTTTCCGGAGTTTTCTCACGCATTCTTCTTTGCCGAAAAGGCAGGCGTTTCTGTGATCGTGGGAGAGAATGGAAAAGTTGCGTGCCCGGAACCACTCACTGTCAGCGCACGTGACAGCAGCCCCGCCGGCGTCTACGAGGCAGGGCTGCGTCTATCGAAAGGTGTTGCCAGGGGCGAGAATGCCTGCCTGATCCGATTTCGGATTCAGGCGAGGACGTTCAGGTTGAGTATCACTCCCCCGAATGTCATCACCGTATTGGCGAGCCCCAATGTGGTGGCGCTGTTGATTGCGGCAAGCAGTCCAAGAATCATGATATGCCTCGTCATCGTCCGTGGAGTGCGCGCAGAATTCACGCGTTCGGCTGAACACTAATTCAGCGCGCACCGATTCGCGACGTTATTCGACGCAAACAATCGTCCCGCGACCCGGGCGCCCTGGTGAGGCACAAAGATTTCCGAGTATCTTCGGACGGTCGGGAAACGACACCCGGACGAGCGCACCGTACCCGGCCGACGACAAGACGGTGCTGGGGAGTGTGCTTGGCATGGCATGGATCGTGCTCGTTCTGTCGGGAGTGCTGGAGGCCGTCTGGGCAACCGCTCTCGGCCGCTCCGAAGGGCTCGGTCGCACCGGACCTTCCGTCGTCTTCGCAGTCGCTTTGATCTTCAGCATGGGCGGGCTGGCGTTCGCTATGCGGACCCTCCCGACGGGGACGTCCTACGCGGTCTGGGTGGGAATCGGCGCGGCCTTGACCGTGGGCTTCGCAATGGCGACCGGCGAGGAGAGTGCGTCGCTGGTGAAGTTGCTGCTGATCCTCGGCATCGTGGGATGCGTCATCGGGCTGAAGATACTGCCTTGACGGTGTCGCGCGGGTTCCGCTCCGCACTTCACAGGATCAGCGAGCAAGCTCGTCATTGCTTGTGAGTTGCGGGTTACAGTAAAAGGCATGAATCTGGTGTCGCTGATCACTCTTCCGGTGCGCGCCGGTCTTGCGGCAGCCGATCTCGGTCTGGGCATCGCCGAGGTCACGGTGGGCACTCTCCGCGGCGCGGTTACCGGAACCGGCATCGTCACGGGCCTGAACACCGGCGGCCAGGGCAACCCGCTGCAGATGCTCGGGCACCTCTCCTCGCTCACGGCCCATGACCGTCCTCTCGGCCAGGCCATGCAGCCCGGTGGACCGCTCGACCGGCTGCTCGCCCCGGGTGGGCCGGTGGACCGCCTCACCGCCGAGGGCGGCACTCTCGAACGACTCCTCGAGCCGGGCGGACCCCTCGACCGGCTGCTCGCCGAGAACGGACCACTCGACCGTGTCCTCGCCCAGGACGGGGCTCTCGAACGGCTCCTCGCCAAGGACGGGCTCCTCGACCGTCTCACGGCCGAGGACGGGCCGCTCGAGCGGCTCACAGCCCGGGAAGGCGCGGTCGAACGCCTTACCGCGAAGAACGGAATCGTCGATCGCGCACTGGCCGAGGACGGCATCCTCGACACCCTGCTGGCAGAAGACGGCGCTTTCGAACGACTGATCGTGAAGGGCGGGCCTATCGATCAGATCGTGGCGTTGTCGGAAACCCTGACCGCGCTCGCACCCAACCTGGAGCGGATGAGCGCCAGTATCGACCTCCTCCAGGAAACGGTGGGCATACTCAGTGCCGCGGTGGGTCCGCTCGGCGAGCTCGCCGGCCGACTTCCCGGCCGCTGGCTCAAGGGCCGGACCGATCGTGCATCCATCGACTACACCCTCGGCCCGGAGTGACGTCGCCCCACACCGCCCGACACCGGTCGCCAGCGCATTCTGGTATGTATTGCCCATGAAACGAACCATCGTTGCGCTGTTGATCCCTGCCGCTTTCCTCCTCGGGGCGTGCGGTTCCGAATCGACCACCGCCGACTCCGAGACCGCGGCGAGCACAACGTCGGCCGCGGGTGAGCCCGGCTCCAGCTCCGATTCCCCGGTGGCGGACCTGTGCGCGGGCCTGCTCCAGTACGCGAACAATGCCGAGGCACGGGCCCAGCAGAGCGGCGAAGCATTCGACCGCACGAAAGCCCTCGACGCCCTGTTCGACGACTCTGCGCAGACCCCGGAATGGAAGGACGCGCCGCAGGAGCGCAAGGACCAGATGATCGAGGCCTACGACGCAGCCAAGTCGGGAACCTGCTGATAAGGGCACGCCCGAGCGATGCATCGGGCTGAACACCTTCTGTGCTTCGCCGGACTGATCGATAATCGGATGAGGTAACCCGACGATGCGAGGGAGAAACACTATGACTGCCCGCCTCAATCCCTACCTCTCATTCCGTGACACAGCCAGAGCGGCGATGGACTTCTACAAGTCGGTGTTCGGTGGCGAGTTGACCGTCAGCACCTTCGCCGATTTTCACGTCAGTGAGGATCCGGCCGAGAAAGACAAGATCATGCATTCCATGCTCGCCACCGACACGGGTTTGGCGATCATGGGTGCCGACACCCCGAACAGCATGGACTACACGCCGGGCAACAACTTTTCCGTGGCACTGAGCGGCGAGAGCGACGACGAGGCCGAACTCCGCGGGTACTGGGACAAACTCTCCGACGGTGGCACCGTGAGCGCGCCGCTCGAAAAGGCGCCGTGGGGCGACACCTTCGGCATGTGCACCGACAAGTTCGGTGTGGCCTGGATGGTCAATATCGCGGGACCGCAATCGTAGCGATACCGTCCGCACACGTGATGAGGGCCGGATTCCCGCTGGGGAAACCGGCCCTCATCTGCACAGCAGCAGCGTCTTCCGCTGATGGAGCCTCCTGTCAGGATTGAACTGACGACCGCTCGCTTACAAGGCGAGTGCTCTACCACTGAGCTAAGGAGGCGGACACGCGCGCCCATCATATCCATAAGGGAAGATCACCGAATATTCACCCACATTCGTTAGCGTTGACATATGACAACCTCGGAGATCGCAACCGTCCTCGCTTGGCACGACGCCCTCAATGCCGGTGACATCGACACCTTGCTGGCCCTGTCCAGTGACGACATCGAACTGGGGGGTCCGGAGGGTGCCAGCCAGGGCCTGTCCGCTCTGCGGGAATGGGCGGCGACGGCGGGCGTCACTCTGATCCCGAAGCGAATGTACGTCTACGAGGGTGTCGTGGTGGCGGAGGAGGAAGCCACCTGGGCAACCGCTCCCGGCGACACGCGTATCGTGGCGTCAGCGTTCCGAGTCGTCCACGATCAGGTCACCTCCACTTTTCGCCACGAGACACTGGAGTCGGCACTCGCTGCAACCGATTTGACCGAGAAGGACCTTGTCTCCGACACGTGATATGGCGAAGCTCACAGAGGGTATGGAAAAGCTTTCGGACACGCTTGCGCGTCTGACGGGCGACCGGCGTGCCACCGTCGACGCGGTCATTGCCGCACCGACGCCCCTCCAGCCGATCGACCTCACCGACGACGCGGTGGTCACCGAGGTACTCGACCTCGCGGTCCGGGTCGGTGAGGTCCTCCTGGCGTCGGGTACCGGTGCGATGGATACCGCGGAACAGGTGCAGTTCATCGCGGCAACGTACGGACTCGCACAGTGCGATGTGGATGTCACCTACAACTCCATCGTCCTGTCCGCCTATCGCGGTCCCACCCTCCCCCCGGCGAGCACCATGCGGATCGTGCACTACCGGTCCATGGACTTCACACGCCTTGCGGCGGTCGACCGCTTGACGCGGCGTATCCGCCGGGAGGCAGTCACCCCGAGTGAGGCGCACGACGCTCTCACCGTCCTCACGACGGCCCCGCACCCGTACAACCGGTGGATCGCGACGCTGGCCTGGTCGTCGATGGCGGCGTCCATCTCGGTGCTGATGGGCGGCGGGGTGCTGATGGCTTCGGTCGCGTTCCTCACCACCACGGTGATCTACCGGGTGAACCGCACCCTCACTCGGATAGGTCTGCCGTTCTTCTTCCAGCAGGTCGTCGGTGGTCTCGTCGCGGCCACTCCCGCGGCGACCCTGTATACGTTCCAGGAACAACTCGGCGTCGACATCAGACCGTCCCAGATCATCGCCGCCGGGGTTGTGGTGCTGCTGTCGGGGCTGTCCCTGGTCGGTTCGGTGCAGGACGCCATCACCGGCGCGCCGATCACCGCAGCTGCGCGATTCTTCGAGGTCGTCATGATGACCGGAGGCATCATCGCCGGTGTCGCCCTTTCGCTCCGGATCACCGGGGTATTCGGTTCCACGCTGCCACCGATCAACGTCGAGATCAGTGAACTCGCTCAACTTCCCGTGCTGGTGTTGTCGGGAGCATTCGCCTCGATGTTCTACGCGCTGGCCTGCTACGCCGAGCAGAGGGCACTCACCGCGGCGTGGATGGGCGGGGCCGTCGGCGCCCTGGTGTACATGGTGGCGCAGCAGTTCGGCATCGGGCCGATCATCGGCTCTGCCCTTGCTGCCACCGTGGTCGGTTTCGCCGGTGGCCTGATGGCTCGTCGCGCACTCACACCGCCGCTGGTGGTGGCGGTGGCCGGCATCACGCCGCTGCTGCCCGGGCTGTCGCTCTATCGCGGACTGTATGCCCTGCTCAACAACGAGGTGGTGATCGGCCTGAGTTCGCTGCTCGCCGCGTTCGGTATCGGCTGCGCTCTCGCTGCCGGCGTCACCCTCGGCGAATGGATGGCCCGCACGCTGCGCAGGCCTCGCATCCGTCGACGCATCGACGACATCCGCCGCCCCGTCATCAAGACGAGGCGGCGGAAGCCGGTCGATGCCCGCAACGCGGCCTGACCAGGCACGCGTTGCGGGCGATCAGCTCTTGTCCACGCTGTGGCGGCCGCCGGACTTCTCGTCGGCCTCCATTGCCTCACGCAGGCTCTTCGGCCGCATGTCCGTCCAGTTCTTCTCCACGTACTCGAGGCATGCGGCACGGCTTTCCTCGCCGAACACCACGCGCCAGCCTGCCGGCACCTCGGAGAACGTAGGCCACAGGGAGTGCTGCTCTTCGTCGTTCACCAGCACGTAGAAGCGGCCTTCTTCGTCATCGAATGGATTGGTGCTCATCTCGCCTCGCTTGTCGCATACGTGTCCTGTGCGTTCACACTAGCAAGCGTGCCGACTCGGCCACGCCGGGTTACGACAGATGTCAAGATCTCTCCCGCCCGCACGGCAACGTTCGAAAGAAGCGACGACGTGATTCCGTGCGTCTTTTCAGTGCCGCCCTGCAAGTAGATTCCCGCTGTGACGTCAGGTGAAACAGCCAATCGATAATCGCGATATACCTCACGCGGGGGATGCATTTTCGGGGCGAGGTCTCCGAGTAACGGTTCCAGGGGTGCCGGTGCAAATCCGGTGGCCAGAATCAGTGCGTCACAATTCAAGGTGTCGGTCAATCCGTCGACCGCGCTGCGAACTTCCACCTCTATGCCGTCCGGCGTCTCGCCGACCCCGGTGATTTCGGAGGCTCGTCGCATGAACAGACGTCTGCGTCCGCTCACCCTTTCCTGATACTCGGTGGCGTACAGCTCGTTGATCAATTCGATGTCCACCACCGAGTAATTGGTGCTTCGGTGCACATCGAGGAGCCGCAGACGCTCGACCTCGGGCGCTCCGTGCAGATCGTCCACCGCCTCCGGGTCGAAGATGCGATTGGCGTACGGGCTGTCGTCGGCAGGGCTGTACCCGTACCGCGAGAACACGCTGTGCACCTCGGCGTCCGGATACGTCGTATGCAGGTATCTCACGATCTCGGCAGCACTCTGCCCGGCTCCGAGAACCACGAATCGCTGATGCACCGGGGCGGGCATCTCGCCGATCCGGCTGAGGAACTGGTGGTTGTGGAAACATCGGGAAGACGGGGTGGCCCACTCCGGAATGCGTTCACGCAGGCCTGCTCCCACCACGACGTTGCGGGCGATCACCGTGGAGCCGTCCGCCGTGCGCACCGCGACCCGATCGGCTGTGCCGTCCGCACCCCGGATTCCGCGAACCGCCTCGACGGCGGTGCCGTACCGGACGTCGGCCTCGACGCGCTGTGCGGACCATTGCAGATAGTCGTGGAATTCGTGGCGGGTGGGAAAGAATGTCTGGTGGTTGACGAAGTCGACGAGTCGGCCGCGGTCGAACAGATAATTGAAGAACGTATAGGCGCTGCGCGGATTCCGGAACGTGACCAGGTCCTTCGGAAATGCGATCTGCATCGTGGCGGCGTCGAGGAGCATGCCGGGATGCCAGCTGAAATGCTCCTGTTTTTCGAAGAACTGTGCGGTGACGCGGTCATCCGGTGCGCTCGTCGCGTTGTGCTCCTCGATGGCAATCGCCAGAGCAAGATTCGCGGGCCCGAATCCGACACCCACGATATCGAGTACAGGGCCTTCTACGTCGACTGTGTCCGACGATTCACTCATAGCTCGTAGTCCGTCCCCGACGCCGCGCCTCGCCCGACCCAGCTGCCGTCTCCATGAAAGAAGTGAAGCCTATCCTTATTTGGAGCACAGTACCAAGACTCTCACCGCCTCGAGCGGCCATGTCGCCCGGCAGTTCGAGATCTAGGTCACTCACGTTCGTCTGCTCTCTCCCACCACGTCGCCACGAGAGCCGTCAGTTCCCCGGCCCACCCCCGTACCGTGGCCGCGTCGAGCACATCGGACGCGAACGAGAAGTACGCGTGCACCGGCCCGTCACCGATCGGCTCGAAGAAGCTCAGCGTGAGATCCGCATCCGGTACACCGACCGGCACCGGCATCAACCCGCCCACGGCGTCCACGTGTCCCAGCCGAGCCTGCTCGTGATGAACCAGCATGATCTGCGGACGCAGCACTGCCGTCGTCCCACCCGATCCGTTCAGTGCCTCGACGACGTCGGCGAAAGCCACGTCCTGGTGATCGAGTGCAGCAAGGTTGCTCCGCCGAACACGCCGCAGCAACTCTGCCGGATCCGGGTCGCCGCTCGTATCGGTTCGCAGCAGGACGATGTTGAAGAAGCACCCGACCAGATGGTCGAGGGCCGTCTCGGAACGTCCCGCCACAAGAGACCCCATGGGAATGTCGGTGCCGGCGCCGTGACGCGTCAGAACGGTCGCGAGCGCCGCCTGCAGCACCATGAACAGACTGGTTCCCGTCCGGGCCGCCAGTGCGTCCGCCGCGGCATGGAGGTCGGTGTCGATATCGATCTGGACGATCTCCGCGGTCCTCGCCGTGGCGACCTTCGGTGCGGGCAACTCCAGCCGGGCCGGCATCCCCGCCAGCCGGTCGCGCCAGTACTCGACCTGTTTCGAGTGCCGACTCTCCGGGTCTGCCGGATCGCCCGTCAACTCCCGCATCCACACCGCATAGTCGGCGTACCCGACCGGCAGGGGCTCCCACGCCGGTTCGGCGCCCGCCGACCGCGAGGCGTACGCGCCGAGGAGATCACCGAGCAGGGGCACCACGGACCACTCGTCCACGGCGATGTAATGCATCACGAGGAGCAGTGCCTGCGTGCCGTCCGCTCCGCCGACGAGATGCACCCGTAGCGGAGCTTCGCCGGTGAGGTCCATCGGTTGCTGCGCCAACTCGAAGACGGTGCGATGCACGTCGCCGTGTCCGACATCCACGAGTCCGAGGGTGGGCCGAACCGTCTGCTGCGCGACGACGGTGTCGCCGACCTCCCGGTATGCGGTACGCAACGGTTCGTGCCGGGACGCGAGGTCGTCGAGGGCCTGCGCCAGGATCTCCGGATCGACCGGGTCGTGAAGGTGCAACGACAGCGCGTGACTGGCCCGGGCATCGCGGCCGACGGCCCGGAACTGCTGCCAGAACCTCTTCTGCGGCCCGGTCAACGGCACCACCTCCGGTCGCGGATCCGCCACCTTCAGCACCGGTCTGCTCGATCGCCCCGCCCCCGTGACCACCGCTGCCAGAGTTGCGACGGTCGACGCTTCGAATACGTCACGGATGCCGATCTCGACGCCGAATCGCTCCCGGATGCGTGCCACCAGCCGCATGGACGCCATGGAGTGGCCTCCGAGGTCGAAGAAGTCGTCGTGGATACCCACCGCAGGCAGGTGCAGGATGTCCGCGAACGCCGCGGCGATCTCCTTCTGCTCCACCGTCTGCGGTGTGCCGTCCCCGATCAGTGCCGACCACTCCGGGATCGGCAGCGCCTTGCGGTCGAGTTTGCCGTTGGGGGTGAGCGGCAGATCGCCGTCCAGAATCACGACGAGGGCGGGGACCATGTAGTCGGGTAGCCGCGACGCCGTGAACTTCCGCAGCACATCCGGATCGACGTCGTCGACACTTCGGCCGTCGGTGAGCGTCACATACCCGACGAGACGCACGATGTCCCCGTCGCGGTTCGCCACCACCGCGGACTGCTTGACGTCGGGATGGCCGCCGAGAGCGGCGATGATTTCGCCGAGTTCGATACGGAACCCACGGATCTTCACCTGATCGTCGACCCGGCCGAGGAAGTCGATGTTGCCGTCGCGGCGCCACCGCGCCCGGTCACCGGTGCGGTACATCCGCGAGCCCGCCGCCCCGAACGGGCTGGGGACGAACCGTGCGGCGGTGAGGTCGGGCCTGCCCAGATATCCTCGCGCCAGACCACGTCCGGCGATGTACAACTCGCCGGCCACCCCGGGCGGCACCGGTTGCAGGCGGTCGTCCAGCACGTACGCCTGCTCGTTGGGGTCGGGGATGCCGATCGGCACCGACGACTTCCAGCCCGGCTCTGCCTGCCACAACGTGTTGTTCACCGTCGCCTCGGTGAGACCGTAGGCAGCCAGCAGGTTGAGCCGTTCCGCCCACCGGCCGACGAGTTCCGGCGGCACCGTTTCGGTTCCCACCAGCACCGTGCAACCCTCGGGCACGAGGCAGTCGAGCGGCAGGGCGGCCAGCAGCGACGGCGGGATGATCGCGTGCGTCACGGCATGCTCGGACATGAAGTCGGTGAGTTCCGGTCCAGCCACGCGGCACTCGTCCGGGACGATCACCAATCGCGAGCCGGTACACAACGCCATTGCCAGTTCGAACACCGCGACATCGAATCCGATGGACGCGAACTGCATCACCACGGATCCCGGCTTCAGTCTCATGCGCTGCTCCGCCGTCGCGACCAGGCTGGGAATGCCGTCGTGGGTGAGGATCGCACCCTTGGGCCTACCGGTGGAGCCCGACGTGTAGATGACGTAGGCGGCGTGGTCGAGACCTTGCGGCGGCTTCGCCGACGACACAGCCGCCGCAGGGGTCTCGTCGGGCAGCTCGTCCAGAAGAATGCGCTCGAGTCCGTCCACCTCCGCGATTTTCGGGCTCTCCGCCGCGGTGGTCAGCAGCACCCGGGCCGCCGAATCGGTGAGCATGTACGAGATGCGATCCGCCGGATGGCTCAGGTCGAGAGGCAGATACGCCGCGCCGAGCTTCAGCACGCCGAGCACGGCGGCGACCATCTCGGCCGAGCGCGGAATTGCCAGACCGACAATGCTTTCGACGGACACACCGGCACCGCTCAGCAGCATCGCGATGCGATCGGCCCGTGTGCCCAGCTCCGCGTAGGTGACCTCACCGTTCTCGTCCACGACCGCGGTCGCCTCCGGCGTCCGTGCGGCGCAACGGGCGAAGGCCTCGTAGAAGGTCTCCTCCGGCACCGGGTGTGTGGTGTCGTTGAAGCCGCGCACCACCAGATCGCGTTCGTCGTCGAGGAACATCTCCAGATCGCCGACGGCGACACCGGAATCGGCGGCAACGGCGTCCAGCACGGCCGTCTGGCGCCGCGCGATTCTCTCCGCCGTCTCACGATCGAACAGGTCGGACGTGTACTCGAGTCGCATTGCCACCCGGTCCTCGTCGAGGAATTCGGTGAAGTTGAACACCAGATCGAACTTGGCCGTCCGCTCCTCGAACTGCACCGGGGCCGGCGCGAATCCCGGCGCGAGCGAGGACTCCGCGGTACGGCTGTGGTAACCGACCATCACCTGGAACAGCGGGTTCCGTGCCAGTGTGCGAGCAGGATTCACCTTCTCCACCACGGACTCGAACGGCACGTCCGAGTGTGAGAACGCGGCCAGGGCGGTGTCCCGGACACGGGCGAGCAGCTGATCGAACGTGGGGTTGCCCGACACGTCCGTCCGCAGCACCACCGTGTTGACGAAGAATCCGATCAGCTCGTCGAGTCCCTGTTCGCTGCGTCCGGCGACCGGTGCCCCGATGGGAAGATCGTGGCCCGCTCCCAGCCGGTGCAGCAGGGCCGCGGAGGCGGCGTGCAGGACCATGAACATGCTCGTACCCGACTCCCGCGCCAGGGCGCGCAACGCACGGGTGGTCGTGGCGTCCAGCACCGTGTCGATGGCGCCGCCCGCGAAACTCGGGCGGGCGGGCCGGGACCGGTCGAACGGGAGGATCAGTTCCTCCGGTGCCCCGTCGAGCGTCTTCGACCAGTAGTCGAGTTGACGGCGCAGGAGACTGCCCGGATCATCCTGCGCGCCCAGCACTTCCCGCTGCCACAGCGCGTAGTCGGCGTATTGCACCGTGAGCGGTTCCCACGCCGGTGCCTCGTTCCGCACCCGAGCGGCATACGCGGTCATGAGGTCCCGCAGGAAGGGGCGGTCGGACCATTCGTCGGTCGCGATGTGATGCAGGACGATGGCCAGCACCTGTTCGTCGCCGACCCGAATGACATCGGCGCGAACCGGGATCTCGGTCGCGAGGTCGAACGGTCGGGTCACCGCGTCGCCGACGAGGCGCGGCAGATCGGCCTCGGCGGCGTCCACCACCGTGACCTCGGGACGGGCACTGGCGAGGATCACCTGCACCGGCTCGCCGTCCCGCTCCGCGAACACTGTGCGGAGAGATTCGTGTCTGGCTACCACGTCCGCCAAGGCCTGCTCGAACACCTCGGGGTCGAGAGCACCCTGCAGTCGCAGGACGATCGGGAAGTTGTACGCCGCGGCGCCTTCCATTTGCTGCAGGAGCCAGAGTCGTCGTTGCGCGGCGGACAACGGCAGCTGCTCCGGTCGCGGGCCCGCCACCAGAGCGGGTCGCGTCGACGCCGCTCCGTCCCTGATCCGGAGTGCCAGCTCCGCCACTGTGGGCGCCTCGAAGAGATCCCGCATCGACAGGTCGGCGTCGAGCGTGGCCCTCACCCGGCTGATCAGCCGGGTCGCCAGCAGCGAGTGCCCGCCGAGGTCGAAGAAGTTGTCGGTGGTACCGGGAGCGGGCATTTCGAGGATCTCCCCGAACAGCTCCGACAGCACTCGTTCGGTGTGTGTGCGTGGTTCGGTCCGCGCGCCACCGGATGTCGCGAGCGCCTCCGAGGCCGACGGCAGCGCCTTCACGTCGAGCTTGCCGTTCACCGTCATCGGCAGGGACTCGACCTCGATGATCGCGGCCGGAACCATATAGTCGGGCAGGGAGGCGCGCAGCACCCGTGAGTACTTGTTGACATCCCGCGGTTCACAAGTACTCACAGGCACGACGTACCCCACCAGGCGCTCGAGGCTCCCGGCGCCGGTGTCGACCACGACAGCGGCCTGACGCACGCCGTCCAATGCTTCGAGCGCGGAGCAGATCTCACCGAGTTCCACCCGATGGCCGCGGATCTTCACCTGATCATCGGTGCGGCCGAGAAAGTCGAGATTGCCGTCGGCGCGGCGGCGCACCAGATCGCCGGTCCGATACATACGTACGGAAGGCTGGAACGGATCGGCGACGAAACGCTCGGCCGTCAGCGCGAACCGGTCGAGGTAACCGCGTGCCAGCCCGACCCCGGAGATGTACAGCTCGCCGGGAACTCCGTCCGGAACCGGACGCAGCCAGGCGTCCAGCACGTACGCGGACGTGTTCCAGATCGGCATGCCGACGGTGGGAGTGGCGCTCTCGCCGGTGCCGGCCCCGAGCGTGTTGATGGTGTATTCGGTGGGTCCGTACAGGTTGTACCCGCATGTTCCGTCCGTGTCACGCAACCGGTTCCACACCGAGACCGGCACCGCCTCGCCGCCGAGAAGGACGAGCGGTGGACGATGCCGTCCCGGGCCGTCGTCCAGCAGTCCCTGCTCGATGAGGTGCTGCGCATAGGTGGGCGTCACGTTGACGACGTCGATGGCATGGGCGTCGCAATACTCGACGAGTGCCTCGGCGTCGCGTCGCAGGTTCTCGTCGCAGATGTGAACCTCATGGCCCTCCACGAGCCACAGCAGTTCCTCCCACGACATGTCGAACGCGAACGACACAGTGTGCGCGATACGCAGCCGCCGGCCGCCCTCTGCCCGCACCACCGGTTCGAAGACGGCCTCACGGTGGTTGAACTGCATGTTGGTCAGGCCGCGATACGGCGTGACCACACCCTTCGGTTTGCCCGTCGACCCTGAGGTGTAGATGACGTATGCCGGATGCTCCAGGCGCCCGGGAGTACCGGGGGCGAAGCGGCCGAGTTCGGTGGCGGTCGGCGCTTGGGAGGTCCTGGCCCCGACATCGGTCTCGTCGAGTGCGAGAACGTCTACGGAGGAAGCGGACAGTGACGCCGCCACCGCGGACGTCGTCACGACCGTGACGGGCCGGGCGTCGTCGAGCATGCCGACCAGGCGGTCGGCGGGATGATCCAGTTCGAGGGGCAGGTAGGCAGAACCCGTGCGTAGTACCGCGAACAGCGCCACCACCATCTCCACCGACCTCGGCAGGGCGAGCGCCACGATCTTCTCGGGTCCGGCGCCGCGGGCGAGCAGGGCTCGCGCCATCCGGTTCACGTCGGCGTCGAGTTCTGCGTACGTGACGGTCCGATCACCGAATACCAGCGCGGTCTCGCCGGGACGCAGGCGGGCGGAGTCGGCGAACAGGTCGGCGATCGTGGCGTCCGGCAACGGTTTCGCTACGGCGGGCTGCACGGGCAGTGCCCCGTCGATCCTCCCGACCACACCCGACAGGTCGCCGGCCCAGTCCTCGAGCAGGGCGAGATACCGCGTCAGCATGCGTTCGACGCGAGGCGCCGCCACCTGCTCG
The DNA here is from genome assembly GCF_049286785.1 of Rhodococcus sp. (in: high G+C Gram-positive bacteria). Classification (GTDB taxonomy): domain Bacteria; phylum Actinomycetota; class Actinomycetes; order Mycobacteriales; family Mycobacteriaceae; genus Rhodococcus_F. Next base: position 15,623 of record NZ_JBAQEO010000792.1, read on the forward strand.
GGATGAAATTCGAACTTCACCTTCACCCGGGTGCCGGGAGTGACGACAACGGTCACCGGGTAGTGCGTGTGATCGATGCTGTCGCCGCCGCTGATGTCGTGGGCCGCGTTCAGCGCCGACACCTGCTTCTCGTCGACGAAGTTCTGCAGCACGTACAACACGTCGAACAACTGCCGGTGCTCGGAAACACGTTGAATGGACGCCAGTCCGAGGTAGTCGAACCGGTCGAGCGCCAGCCGCTCGGACTGAGTTCGGCGGAGCAGATCGACAACGGTTTCGCCGGGGCGCAGCGTCATCCGGACCGGCACGGTGTTGAGGAACATCCCGGCCACCGAGTCGAGCCCCGGCACCTCGGGTGGACGACCCGCCACAGTGGTACCGAACACCAGGTCCGTGCGTCCGGTCTCGATGCCGAGGACGACACCCAGAGCGGCGTTCAGCACCGTGTTGAACGTGACCCCGGCGCCGCGTGCCGCGGCCCGCAGGCGCTCGCTCAGTTCCTCCGACAGCACGGCGTCGCGACGCTGCGGCAACTGTGCCTCGTCGGTCGTCGTGGCCGCCAGCAGGGTCGGCTCGTCGAGACCGGCGAGCGCCTCCTTCCAGGCGGACTGCGCTGCCGCCCCGTCCTGCCGGGACAGCCAGCCGAGGTAGTCGGCGAACGTGCCTTCGGGAGAGGTGAATGCGGAGTCGTCTCCGCCCGTTTCGTACAGGGCGAGCAGCTGGCTCACCACCAGCCCGTTGGACCAGCCGTCCCACAGCAGGAACTGACGGTTGACCACCAGGCGGTCGTGATCGTCCGTCAGACGCAACACCATCGCCCGCCACAAAGGCGGCGCCGTGAGATCGAACGGCAACGCCCTGTCCTGCGCCATGAGGTGCGCGGCCCGGGCGCCACGTTCCGCATCGCCGAGCTCACGCAGGTCGTGTTCCGTGACCGGCACGTCCAGTCCGGCGCTCACGAATTGTACCGGCGCGGACAGGCCCTCGCTGACGAATCCCGCTCGCAGGGTGGGATTTCGGCGTTGCAGAGCGTGCAGCGCGGCGGCGAGTGAGTCTCGGTCGAGCCGATGCGCGAAGTCGAGCGAGAACTGCGCCGTGTACAGGTCGGCACCGCCGTCGAGCCCTGCCTGAAAATACAGC
>NZ_JBAQEO010000793.1:0-12581 GCF_049286785.1 Rhodococcus sp. (in: high G+C Gram-positive bacteria)
CGCGGCATCCACATCGACGACGTCTCTCTCGTCGTGCACGTCGATCCACCGGCCGAGCCCAAGGACTACCTGCACCGGGCCGGCCGCACCGCACGCGCGGGCGAATCCGGTGTGGTGGTGACCCTCGTGACACAGGACGAGCGCGCCGAGGTGGAGAAGCTGACCCGCAAGGCCGGGATCGACGTCGAGGGCGTGCCGGTGCGACCGGGTGACCGGTTGCTGGCCGACCTCACCGGCGCCCGCAGACCGTCGGGCAAGCCCGTGCCCGCGCCGGACACCCGCGCACCCGCACAGGACACCGCGAAGAAGGGGCGTCAGGCGCACGACACGGGCCGCCCGACGCGCCGGGGACGGCCGGGAGAACCGGGTGCCCGCCGGGGCGGGCAGGGTGGACCCACGTCAACTACACACGGGCGGCGCAGCCGCGGGGCACACTGAGTCCCATGTTGTTGCCGGGTCCCATGTTGTTGCCGGCCGCATCCGTCGTGTGCGCCCTCGTCGCCGCCCTGCTGTTCGCTGGTGCGTCGGTGGCGCAGCAGAGTGCGGCGTCGGAGGTGCCCGAGGGTTCGGGGCTGATGTCGACCCTGTTCCGTAGCCCCCGGTGGTGGGCGGGCGTGGTCGGCGACGGTGGTGGTTACGTGATGCAGGCGGTGGCGTTGGCGATCGGATCGGTGCTGGTGGTGCAGCCGCTCCTGGTCTCGGCGCTGCTGTTCGCACTCCCCCCTGTCCGCGAAGTTCTCCGGCTACCGGCTGAGCCGCACCACGTGGGCGCTCGCCATCGCCCTCGCGTCCGCGCTCGCGGTCTTCCTCGTCGTCGGTGATCCGACGGAAGGCGACATCGACGCCCCCTTCGAAGACTGGGTGCTGCCGCTGGGCCTGCTGCTGCTCGCCATAGCGGCGGCCACCATGGCCGGCATGTCCCGTATCGACCCCGGCTGGCGGGCACTGTTGCTCGGCGGGGTCAGCGGCGCCCTCTACGGCATCGCGGTGGCGTTCACCAAGTACGTGGTCGAACTGCTGCCCCGCGGTCTCGGCGCGGTGCTCGGCACCTGGCAGGCCTGGGCGCTGGCCGGCGCGGGCCTCGCCGGGGTGTATCTGCAGCAGCGGGCGTTCCACGTGGGCTCGCTCGCCGCGTCCATGCCGGCGCTGACCATCGCCGAACCCCTCGCCGCGGTCTTCCTCGGCATGACCGTTCTCGACGAACGGCTCCGAGTGGACGGTGCCGAACTGGCGGTCGTCGGGTGCGCCGTGGCGGTGATGCTGGTGGCGACCGTGGGCCTGTCCCGGTCGCAGGCCCAACTCGCCGACAGCGCTGTGGCCACGACACCGGTATCGTCGTGACACGTGCACTTTCTCGAGGGGCAGCGCCCACCCTATGACCTGACGTACGACGACGTGTTCCTCGTTCCGAGCCACACCGAGGTCACCTCCCGCTTCGACGTCGACCTGGCCACCGTGGACGGCAGCGGCACCACCATCCCGATCGTCGTGGCCAACATGACTGCGGTGGCCGGCCGCCGGATGGCGGAAACCGTGGCCCGCCGCGGCGGGCTGGTGGTCCTGCCGCAGGATCTTCCCGGCCACGCGGTCGCCGACACGGTGGCCTTCGTCAAGAGCAGGCACCTCGTGGCCGACACCCCGGTCACGCTCGGTCCCGACGCCGCGGTGTCCGATGCGCTCGCGTTGCTGCCCAAGCGGGCCCACGGGGCGGTGGTCGTCGTCGAAAACGACCGGCCCGTGGGGATCGTCACCGAGGCCGCCTGCACGGATGTCGACCGGTTCGCCCGGCTGCGTGCGGTCGTGGCCACCGATATCGTGACCGCCCCGGTGTCCGCCTCCCCGCGGGAGGTCTTCGAACTCCTCGACGAGAGGCACGATGGGCTCGCGATACTCGTCCACCCCGACGGCACCCTCGCCGGGGTCCTCACCCGCACCGGCGCCGTCCGCGCCGGCATCTACGAACCGGCCGTCGACGACACCGGGCAACTCCGGGTGGCCGCAGCGGTCGGCGTCAACGGCGATGTGGCGGCGAAGGCCCGGTCACTGGTCGACGCCGGTGCGGACCTGTTGGTGGTCGATACCGCGCACGGTCACCAGCAGAAGATGATCGACGCGCTCCGCGCCCTGAAGAAGACCGACCTCGGTGTGCCCCTCGTCGCCGGCAACGTGGTGTCCGCGGCGGGCACCCGGGACCTGATCGACGCCGGTGCCGACATCGTCAAGGTCGGTGTCGGGCCGGGCGCGATGTGCACCACCCGGATGATGACCGGTGTCGGCCGGCCCCAGTTCTCGGCGGTCGCCGAATGCTCCGCGGAGGCCCGCGCGCTGGGCGCGCACGTATGGGCGGACGGTGGTGTTCGTCACCCCCGCGACGTGGCCCTCGCGCTCGCCGCCGGCGCCTCCAACGTCATGATCGGGTCGTGGTTTGCCGGAACGTACGAATCCCCGGGCGACCTACGGGTGGATCAGGCCGGGCACGCCTACAAGGAAAGTTTCGGGATGGCATCCAAGCGTGCGGTGGCCGCCCGCACCGCTACCGACACCGCCTTCGACCGCGCCCGGAAGGGACTGTTCGAAGAGGGAATCTCCAGCTCCCGCATGCGGTTGGACCCCGAACGCCCGGGCGTCGAGGACCTTCTCGACCATATCTGCTCCGGTGTGCGCAGTACCTGTACCTATGCGGGTGCCCGCACGCTCGAGGAGCTGCATGCGAAGGCAGTTCTGGGTGTGCAATCCGCCGCCGGTTTCGCGGAAGGACGTCCCCTTCCCACCGGATGGTGACACGCTGTCTGCGGTCTACCGGTGGATGACCTCTTCTACGGAACCGGACATCCACCGGTAGGATGGGTCGTCACACATCCCGTTCCCGGCACCGGATTTTCCGGAGTCGAGGCCGATCGAAAGGACTCCGGTGCCCGCGGCACCCACACACGCAGCAAGCACCCCCTCCGTCACCTCTGCCGGCGTCCTCGTCTCCGATACCGCTGCCGGCGTCCTCGTCTCCGATACCGCTGCCGCGGAATCCGACTCCGACTCCGCCGGTTCGGAGGGTTCCTCTAGCGAGCCGGGCGACAAACCCGGCGACCTCCCCGATCCCCGCCGGCGGCGATGACCGATGGACATCGCACTCAGTATTCTCAGCCTGCTCGGCTTCCTCGCCCTGACCGCAGGCACCGCCCTGTTCGTTGCGGCGGAATTCTCCCTCACCGCGCTCGAGCGCAGCACCGTCGACTCCCACGCCCGGGACGGTGACCTCCGTGCACGGCAGGTGCAGCACGCACACCGCACCCTCTCGTTCCAGTTGTCCGGTGCGCAGCTCGGCATCACCATCACCACACTGATCACCGGTTACCTGGCCGAGCCGGTTCTCGCGCGTTTCATCACACCGGTACTGACCCTGGTCGGGCTCAGTGAATCGGCGGCCGCGGCCACATCGCTGGTGGTGGCTCTGGTCCTTGCGACATCGTTCTCGATGGTGTTCGGTGAATTGGTTCCCAAGAACATCGCCATCGCCAGACCGCTGCCGACGGCACGGGCCACCGCAGGGCTGCAGGCCGGTTTCTCCCTTGTCTTCAAATGGGCCATCAACGGCCTCAACGGCAGCGCGAACTGGCTGGTGCGCCGTCTCGGCATCGAGCCGGCCGAGGAACTGCGGTCGGCCCGGTCACCGCAGGAGCTCGGTTCGCTGGTGCGAACCTCCGCGCAGCGCGGCGCCCTCGACAAGGCGACCGCACTGCTGGTGCACCGTTCCCTCCGCTTCGGTGAGCGCACCGCAGAGGAACTGATGACACCCCGGGTCAAGATCGAGACGCTGGCCACCACCGACACCGTCGCCGATCTCATCGACACCGCGGCGCGCACCGGCTTCTCCCGGTTCCCGGTGATCGACGGCGACCTCGACGACTCGGTCGGTGTGGTTCACATCAAGCATGCGTTCGCGGTCGCGGCGTCCCGCCGCCGCACCACCCGGCTGAGCACCCTCGCGCAGAAGGTGCCGGTGGTGCCGTCCAGCCTCGATGGTGATGCGCTGATGGAACGGATCCGTTCGGACGGCATGCAGGTGGCGCTCGTCGTCGACGAGTACGGCGGAACCGCCGGCCTGGTCACCATGGAAGACCTGATCGAGGAGATCGTCGGCGACGTCCGTGACGAGCACGACGAACCCGAGATCGATGTGCAGCGTGTCGGCGACGGATGGTCGTGCTCGGGACTGCTGCGGGTCGACGAGATCTCCGAAACCACCGGGTACATCGCACCGGAAGGCGAATACGACACGCTCGGCGGCCTGGTGCTCACCCATCTCGGCCGGATTCCCGAGGAGGGCGACGAGGTGGAACTGCCCCTGTCCGACCACGCATACCGGTCCGGTGGGCGGTGGATCGCCACCGTGACACACATGGACGGCCGGCGGATCGACCGGGTACTGCTGACCCCGGTACCCCGGGACGACGACACCGCCGCAGAGGAGGTGGACGACGATGAGTGACCTCTTCGGTGTGTTTCTCACGTTCGTGTTGCTGGCTGGCAACGCGTTCTTCGTGGCGGCGGAATTCGCGCTGATCTCCGCACGGCGGGATCGGCTCGAAGCCCTCGAAGCGCAGGGCAAGAAACGGGCCCGCGCCGTCATCGGGGCGGGTGAGCACCTGTCGTTGATGCTGGCGGGTGCGCAACTGGGCATCACGATCTGCTCCATCCTCCTCGGCAAGGTGGCAGAACCCGCGATCGCGCACCTGCTGGAGACCCCGCTGCACGCGGTCGGGTTATCCGACGCCTTCCTGCATCCGGTGTCGTTCACGGTGGCGCTGTCGCTGGTCGTGGTGCTGCACATTCTGCTGGGCGAGATGGTGCCCAAGAACATCGCTCTCGCCGGCCCGGAGCGGGCGGCGATGCTCCTCGTTCCGCCGCATCTGCTCTTCCTGAAGCTGGCGCGGCCGCTGATCGCGTTCTACAACCTCTGCGCCAATTCGATCCTGAGGTTGGTGCGCATCGAGCCCAAGAATGAACTCGACGCCACCGTGTCCGCGTTGGAATTGTCGGAGATGATCGGCGAATCCCGCTCCGAGGGGCTGATCGACGCCGAGGAACACCGGCGGCTCACCCAGGCCCTGGAATCGACCGACCGCACCGTCACCGATGTGATGATTCCGCTGAGCCAGGTGCGGACCGTTCCGCTGTCGGCGGGTGGCACCACACTGGGATCCGTGGAGGAAGCCGTCATCGAGACCGGGTATTCGCGGTACCCGGTGCGAGCCGACGACGGTTCCCTGGTGGGATACCTGCACCTCAAGGATGTGCTCGACGAGGTGCTCGACGAGAACGCCGGGCCGAACACGGTGATCCCCCGATCCGATATCCGGCCGCTTCCCCGCATGGCGACCACCACACCACTCGCGGAGGCGCTGGCCGGTCTGCGGCGCGCGAGTTCGCACCTGGGTGCGGCGGCGGATGCGTCCGGCAGAATCGTGGGGATCGTCGCCCTCGAGGATCTCGTCGAGGAATACGTCGGCAAGGTACGGGACGGCACGCACCGCGTGAAGGGTGTCGACCCGGGACAGCGGCCGAGCTGACCATGATCCCGGACACCGTGCTCGACTGCCCGGACTGGACGGAGCGACGGACCCGTCACCTCGAGCGAGTGGCGCGGATCGTCGAACCGCACCGGGCCCGCAAAGCTGCCGGCCACTCCCACCCGGTGCACGATTTCCTGTTCACCTACTACAGTTTCCGTCCCCGCCAACTGCGGCGCTGGCACCCCGGTTTCGGTGTGGCCCTGGCAGGTCCGGGCGTCGAGGACTACCTGCGGTACACCGGCTACCGGTCGGTGACGGTGGAGCACGGCACCGTGGTGGCCCTCGACCGGTCCGTCCTCGAACATCGGCGGGACACCGTGGAGTTCGTTGCCGGGCTGTTGAGTGCCACCGCCTCGCGCACCCCGCAACTGGGCTGTTTCGGGCTGCACGAGTGGGCGATGGTGTACCGGGGCGGGTCGAACGCCGTTCGCCACCCGCAGGTGCCGCTGCGTCTCGGCCACAGCGGCACCGATGCGGTGGTGGAATCGATGACGCTGCGCTGCACCCACTACGACGCCTACCGGTTCTTCACCCCGGCTGCGGTCCCGCGCAACGCCCGTCATCTCGACCGGGACAGCCAGGTCGGCAGCGAGCAGCCCGGTTGTCTGCACGCCGGGATGGATCTCTACAAGTGGGCGTACAAGCTGGCGCCGCTGATCGACACGGACCTGGTGATGGATTGCCTCGACCACGCTCTCGCGGCTCGCGAACTCGACATGCAGGCCAGCCCGTACGACCTGACCGGCCTCGGCTACGTCCCGATTGCCGTCGAAACCCCCGCCGGGCGCGCCGAGTACGTACGCCGGCAGGTGCAGCTCGCGCAGCGGGCGGCGCCGCTGCGCACGGCACTGCTGGAGAGGTGCCGTTCCCTGTTGTCGTATCCGGACTGACCAGTCGAGGGCGGGCGGCCGGAACTCATCGCCGCCGGGGTGTCGTGCACTATGGACGCGTGAAGACTCACGACTACGCGCTCGATGTCACCTGGACCGGAAACCGCGGGGCCGGAACGGCCGGCCCGAACAGTTACGACCGCGCCCATGTGGTGTCGGCGGCAGGCAAACCGCCTCTCCTCGGCAGCTCCGACCCCCACTTTCTCGGCGACCCGGAGCGGTGGAATCCGGAGGAACTGCTCGTCGCGTCGCTCGCGCAATGTCACATGCTGTGGTACCTCGGACTGGCCGGGGCGGCCGGGGTGATCGTGCTCGAATACCGGGACGCACCCAGCGGAACGATGTCCGAACATCCGGACGGTGCAGGAGAATTCACCGAGGTCGTGCTGCGTCCGACGGTGACCGTGGCGGACGAGTCGATGGCTGCGCGCGCCGGGCATCTGCACGGCCGGGCGAATGCCAAATGCTTCATCGCGCGGTCGGTCAACTTCCCGGTCCGTCACCACCCCACCACCCGGGTCGCGTGAGCGCGCCCGTCCAGCGTCTGATTGTCGATGTGGATACCGGCATCGACGACTCCCTCGCGCTGCTGTACCTGCTGGCCAGCCCGGAGGCGGAGATCCTGGGCATCGCCAGTACCGCAGGGAACGTCCCGGTGGAGCAGGTGGCGGCCAACAACCTGAACTGGCTGGGACTGTGCCACGCCCCCGACATCGAGGTGACGCTGGGGGCACGGGAGCCCCTCGACTGTCCGCTGCGCACCACCGAGGACACGCACGGGCCGCAGGGGATCGGCTACGCGGTGCTGCCCGAGTCGGGGCGGGCACTCTCGGCCCGGGACGCGACCCGAATGTGGGTGGACCTGGTCCGCACCCACCCCGGTGAGCTGACGGGGCTGGTCACCGGCCCGCTGACCAATCTGGCACTGGCCATCCGCGAGGAACCCGAACTGCCGCGGCTGCTGCACCGACTGGTGGTGATGGGCGGGGCGTTCAACCACCCCGGTAACACCACCCCCACCACCGAGTGGAACGTGTCGGTGGACCCGGAGGCCGCCAAGGAGGTGTTCGACGCCTTCTCCGGGCTCCCCGAGGGTCGCCGCCCGGTGCTGTGCGGGTTGGATGTCACCGAGACGATCGAGATGAAACCCGAGCATGTGCGGCGCCTGGCCGAGGCTGCGGGCAGCGGGCCGGTGGAAACCATCTCACCCGACGACGGGCCGGAGGTGCGGTCGTCCGCGACCAACCCGGTGATCCGGCACCTCTCCGATGCGATCCGCTTCTACATGAATTTTCATCGCACTCACGATCAGGGCTTCCTGGCGCACATGCACGATCCGTTCGCCGCCGCCGTGGCTCTGAACCCGGCGATGGCCCGGACCCGTCCGGCCACCGTCGACGTCGAACTCCACGGCACCCTGACACGCGGGAGCACCGTCGCCGACTGGGTCGGTCACTGGAACCGGGAACCCAACGTCGACATCGTGGTGGGCACCGATCCCAATGCGTTCTTCGACGATCTCATCGACCGGGTGGGACGGTTCGCCGCCGAAGTCGGCTGAGGCGACCAGCCAGCGCCTGCACGGAACCCGGTGCGGGACAACGGCTTCGATCACCCCGGCCGCAGGGCTGATCTGCGGCGCACCGTCCGCCGTCGGCCGAGCAGATCCGGCTCTCAGCCGGCGGCGTCCGATTTCTCGTCGAAGGCGTCGAGGATCGCGGCTGCGGCGAGTGCCGCCGTCAGCGATCCGTCGCGCACCTGCTGCTCGACCTGTCCCCGGATCGCTTTGACGCGGGGGTTGGATTCGAGCCGGCGCAGGAGCTGGTCGTGCACCATGGTCCAGGTCCAGTCCACCTGCTGGCGCCGCCGGTTCTCCTCGAACCGGCCGGCCGCGGTCAGCACCTCGCGGTGCTTCTCGACGGTCTCCCAGAACTCCTCGAGACCGATCCCCTCGAGACCGCTCATCGTGATGACCGGAGGCTTCCAGAGCGCGTCGTGCGGGTAGATCAACCGGAGTGCGCCGGCGAGTTCGCGTGCTGCGCCCTTGGCTTCACGTTCGTGCTTGCCGTCCGCCTTGTTGACCGCGACGAGGTCGGCGAGCTCGAGCACCCCCTTCTTGATGCCCTGCAGTTGATCCCCGGTGCGGGCGAGGGTGAGGAAACAGAAGCAGTCCACCATCCGCGCCACGGTGACCTCGGACTGCCCGACACCGACCGTTTCGACGAGGATCACGTCGAACCCGGCGGCCTCGAGCAGCACGATCGTCTCGCGGGTGGCCTTCGCGACACCACCGAGCGTGCCCGAGGTGGGCGACGGCCGGATGTACGCGTTCTTCTCGACGCTCAGCCGCGCCATCCGCGTCTTGTCGCCGAGGATCGAACCGCCGGTGCGGGTGGACGACGGGTCGACCGCGAGCACCGCGACCCGATGGCCCTTGCCGATCAGGTACATCCCCAATGCTTCGATGAACGTCGACTTCCCGACCCCGGGAACACCGGTGATCCCGATGCGATGTGCTCCCCCGGCCTCCGGGAGCAGTTTCAGCAGCAACTGCTGAGCGGCCTCCCGGTGGTCCGTCCGGGTGGACTCGACCAGGGTGATGGCCTTCGCCAGGCCGGCGCGCTGATTGGCGCGCACGGCCTCGGCGAGAGCATCGATGTCGACTGGCGGGCGCCCCATGTTATTCGGCAGTGCCGCTGAGGTCGTGACCCAACTGCGCAGCCAGTTTCTCGAGCAGCCCACTGGCCGCGTCGGCGATCACGGTGCCCGGCGGGAAGATCGCCGCAGCACCCGCGTCGTACAACTCGGCGAAGTCGCCGGGCGGGATGACGCCACCGACCACGATCATGATGTCGGGGCGACCCGCCGCCGCCAGAGCATCCCGGAGCGCGGGCACCAGCGTGAGGTGGCCTGCGGCCAGCGACGACACACCCACCACGTGCACGTCGTTGTCGGCCGCCTGGTTGGCGACCTCTTCCGGGGTCTGGAACAGCGGTCCGACGTCGACGTCGAATCCGATGTCCGCGAACGCCGTGGCGATCACCTTCTGGCCGCGGTCGTGACCGTCCTGGCCCATCTTCGCGACGAGGATGCGGGGGCGACGACCCTCCTCCTCCGCGAACTTCTCGACGAGTGCCGTTGCCGTGCTGATGTTGTCGACCTTTCCGGCCTCGTCCCGGTACACGCCGCTGATGGTCCGGATCTCGGCCTGATGACGCCCGTACACCTTCTCGAGCGCGTCGGAGATCTCACCGACGGTGGCGTGCGCCCGCGCCGCGTCGACGGCCAGGGCCAGCAGGTTGTTTTCCATGCCGCCCGCGGAGGACGCGGCAGCGCGGCTGAGTTCGGCGAGGGCCGCCTCGACGGCCACCGGATCCCGTTCGGCCCGCAGACGTTCGAGCTTCTCGAGCTGTTCCTTGCGCACCCGCGAGTTCTCGACCTTGAGGACCTCGATCTCCTGGTCCTCCTCTGCCTGATACTTGTTGACGCCGATCACCGGCTGACGACCGGAGTCGATGCGGGCCTGCGTGCGGGCCGCCGCTTCCTCGATCCGCAGCTTCGGGATGCCCTCGCTGATCGCCTGGGCCATACCGCCGGCCTCTTCGACCTCGGCGATGTGGGCGCGCGCCCGGTTGGCCAGCTCGTGGGTGAGCCATTCGACGTAGTGCGAGCCACCCCACGGATCGATCGGCCGGACCGTGCCCGACTCCTGCTGCAGCAGCAGCTGGGTGTTACGGGCGATGCGCGCCGAGAAGTCGGTCGGCAGGGCCAGGGCCTCGTCGAGCGCGTTGGTGTGCAGCGACTGGGTGTGCCCCTGGGTCGCGGCCATCGCCTCGACACAGGTGCGGGCCACGTTGTTGTAGACATCCTGCGCGGTGAGCGACCAGCCCGAGGTCTGCGAGTGCGTGCGCAGCGACAGCGACTTCGCCGACTTCGGGTCGAACTTCGCGACCAGTTCGCTCCACAGCAGACGCCCGGCCCGCAGCTTCGCGACCTCCATGAAGAAGTTCATGCCGATGGCCCAGAAGAACGAGAGGCGCGGCGCGAACTTGTCGATCTCCATGCCGGCGTCGAGGCCGGCGCGGATGTACTCGACTCCGTCCGCGAGCGTGTACGCGAGTTCCAGATCAGCCGTCGCACCGGCCTCCTGGATGTGATATCCGGAGATCGAGATGGAGTTGAACCGCGGCATCTTCGCACTGGTGTACGCGAAGATGTCGGAGATGATCCGCATCGACGGTTTGGGCGGATAGATGTAGGTGTTGCGGACCATGAACTCCTTCAGAATGTCGTTCTGAATGGTTCCGGTCAGCTGTTCCGGTCCCACGCCCTGCTCCTCCGCCGCGACGACGTAGAGCGCGAGGATCGGCAGGACGGCGCCGTTCATCGTCATCGAGACGCTGACGCTGTCGAGCGGGATGTGATCGAACAGCTGGCGCATGTCCAGGATCGAGTCGATCGCCACACCGGCCATTCCGACATCACCCGACACCCGAGGGTGGTCGGAGTCGTAGCCGCGGTGCGTCGCCAGGTCGAAAGCCACCGACAGTCCCTTCTGACCGGCCGCGAGGTTGCGGCGGTAGAAGGCGTTGGACTCGGCGGCGGTGGAGAAGCCCGCATATTGGCGGATCGTCCATGGCTGGTTGACGTACATGGTGGGATACGGCCCGCGCACGAACGGTGCGGCGCCCGGGTAGCTGCCCAACGGATAGCCGTCGGCCTCGGCGGCGTCGCGGTCGGCCTTGGTGTAGACCGGTTTGACGTCGATGCCCTCGGGGGTGGACCACACCATCTGTTCCGGTGTGTAGTGGTTGGCCGCCGCGGCCGCGGCGATCAACTCGTCGGTCTGCCCCGGGGTCGGAGCGGCCGGCTGCGGAAACTGCGGATCTTCCAGCGGCACCTCGGCGAAACTGCCGATCGTGTGCTTGACCTCACGAGTAGTCACTTCTTGCTCCCTGTATCGCCCGCGGAATTCCCCGCGCTGTCGATGATGTCGAGCAGATCGGACAGGACCGAGACTGCGTCGATACGTGCCGTGACGAATCCGTCGGGTCGGGCACCGTCCGGTTCGTCCGCGAACACCTTCTCCGGACCTGCCAGCAGAACGGTGCCGATTCCCGCGGCGCGGAGTTCCTTGACCGCCGCGACGGCCTCGACGGCATACCGTTTGTCGGTACCGCAGATGACCGCGACTCGGGCGCCGGATTCCCTGGCGGCCGCGGCGATGCTGCCGTCACCGATGGCGAGCGGACCCGGATCGAGGGCCTCGATGCCGCCCGATGCCAGCAGGTTGGCGCTGAAGGTGGTGCGGACGTTGTGCTCGGAAACCGGGCCGAGTGGTGCCAGGAAGGCGGTCGGACGCTTCCCGTGCGCCAGCAGGTAGGCGTCGGAACGGTCGCGCAGCGCCTCGAACGCGGCTGCGTACCGGGCCACCCGCCCGGTTTCGGCGGCGCCCGCGGGCAGCGGTGCCTCCGCGAGATTCGGGAACTCGTTGACACCGGTGACTGCCGTCTTGCGGTGTGCGATGTCCGAGTCCCGCTTTGCCCGGGTGGACGCGATGCGCTCGGTGACCACGCCGGACTCGAGCGCAGCGAGGTAACCGCCGGTCGCCTCGATCTGCTGGAAGAGCGCCCACGCCTTGGCCGCGATCTGCTGGGTGAGGTCCTCGACGTACCAGGAGCCGGCGGCGGGATCGAGCACCCGGCCCAGATGGGACTCCTCGAGCAGCAGCAGCTGTGTGTTGCGGGAAATCCGGGACGTGAAGGTCTTGGACACGCTCAGCGCACCGGCAGGCAGCGCACCGGCAGGCAGCGCGTCGTCGAACGGCAGAACCGTCACCGCATCCGCGCCGCCGACACCGGCGCCGAACGCGGCGAGGGTGGTACGCAGCATGTTCACCCACGGATCCCGCTGCGCCATCATGGCCGCCGAGGTCACCGCGTGCTGCGGGGCACCACCGAAGTCGGAGGCACCGCACACTTGCGCGATCCGCGCCCACACCAGCCGGGCGGCCCGGAACTTCGCGATGGTCTGGAACTGGTCGTCAGTGGCGGAGAAGCGGAAACCGAGCTGGCCCAGGGCCTGACCGATGGTCAACCCGCCGGCGGTGAGCGCCCGCAGA
>NZ_JBAQEO010000794.1:0-7289 GCF_049286785.1 Rhodococcus sp. (in: high G+C Gram-positive bacteria)
GAGGTGGTACGGGGCTTCCCGTCATGCTGTGCCCGGCAGGGCAGGGCGATCAGGCGTTGCCCGACAGCTTCTCGCGAAGAGCCGCGAGCTGTGCGTCGGATGCCAGCGATCCACCTGAGGACTCGGCAGGAGCCGAGCTGGAGGTCTCGGCGGCTTCCTTGTCGCCTGCACCGGTCTCCGAGGAGTAGCCGGCTGCAGCGGTAGCAGCCTCGGCCGCCTCGTCTGCGGCAGTCTTCTCCATCTGAGCGGTGTGCATCTTGTGGCGACGCTCAGCCTCGGCGTAGCGGTTCTCCCACTCTTCACGCTGCTTGTCGAAGCCCTCGAGCCATTCGTTGGTCTCGGGGTCGAAGCCCTCGGGGAAGATGTAGTTGCCCTGCTCGTCGTAGCTGTCCGCCATGCCGTACTTGGACGGATCGAACTCGGCGCTGTAATCCTCGTTGGCCTGCTTCAGCGACAGCGAGATACGACGACGCTCGAGGTCGATGTCGATGACCTTGACGAGTGCATCGTCGCCGACGCCCACAACCTGGTCCGGAACCTCCACGTGGCGCTCGGCCAGCTCGGAGATGTGGACGAGGCCTTCGATTCCCTCTTCGACGCGCACGAACGCACCGAACGGAACCAGCTTGGTGACCTTACCGGGCACGATCTGGCCGATGGCGTGCGTGCGAGCGAACTGACGCCACGGATCTTCCTGAGTTGCCTTGAGCGACAGGGAGACTCGCTCGCGGTCCAGGTCCACGTCGAGAACCTCGACGGTGACCTCGGTGCCGACCTCGACAACCTCGGACGGGTGATCGATGTGCTTCCAGGACAGCTCCGAGACGTGCACCAGACCGTCGACGCCGCCCAGGTCCACGAAGGCACCGAAGTTGACAATGGAGGACACGACGCCCTTGCGGACCTGGCCCTTCTGGAGCTGGTGAAGGAACTCGCTGCGAACCTCGGACTGCGTCTGCTCGAGCCATGCGCGGCGCGAGAGGACGACGTTGTTGCGGTTCTTGTCGAGCTCGATGATCTTGGCCTCGATCTCCTTGCCTACGTACGGCTGGAGGTCGCGGACACGGCGCATCTCGACGAGCGAGGCGGGAAGGAAGCCCCGCAGGCCGATGTCGAGGATCAGGCCGCCCTTGACGACCTCGATGACGGTGCCCTTGACGGCCTCGTCCTTTTCCTTGAGCTCCTCGATGGTGCCCCAGGCACGCTCGTACTGAGCGCGCTTCTTCGACAGGATCAGTCGGCCTTCCTTGTCCTCCTTGGTGAGGACGAGAGCTTCGATCTCATCGCCCACGGAGACGACCTCGTTGGGGTCGACGTCGTGCTTGATGGAGAGCTCACGGGAAGGGATGACGCCTTCGGTCTTGTAACCGATGTCGAGCAGTACCTCGTCGCGATCGACCTTCACGATGGTGCCTTCGACGATGTCGCCATCGTTGAAGTACTTGATCGTGGCGTCGATGGCGGCGAGGAAGTCCTCGGCGGAGCCGATGTCGTTAATGGCTACCTGCGGCGAGGTGACGGTGGTGGAGGGCATGTGTTGGGTTGCTCCGGACGGGTTGTGGTCGGTTGATGATGTTCTGTCGGACACGCAATCTGATCCGACGAAAACTCCCACCGAATCAGATCACCACGAGGGTTTGAAAATTGCGGAATCGGAATGACAATCGATCACATGGACCGACTCCGAAGCCGCACACGCAGACACTCGCGTGCAATAGGCTACGCGCCCGTGGGCTAGCTGGGCAAACCAGGCCGGGTCGCACGCTCTACTCTGTTGCGCATGCCCGACTCTCGTCCGACCACTTCTCCCACGCAGCCAGGGGAAGATCGTCACGCCACAGCGAACAATCTGCTCGGCACCAGCGGTGTGCGCCGCACCCGCCTCGATTCCGAGGCCAGCGAGCGGGCAAGCCGCGCCTGGTGGGACGCCGACGCAGACGACTACCACCGTACCCATGGTGAGTTCCTCGGCGTCGATGTCGCGGAGGGTGAGTTCGTGTGGTGCCCCGAGGGCCTCCACGAGGGGGATCACCATCTGCTGGGCGAGGTGGCAGGTAAGGACATTCTCGAGGTGGGCGCCGGATCGGCCCCCTGCGCCCGGTGGCTCGCCGGTCGGGGCGCCCGGGTCGTCGGACTCGATATCTCGATGGCGATGTTGAGCCGCGGGGTCGAGGCGATGCGGACGGGTGGGCAGACGGTGCCGCTGGTGCAGGCGGGAGCCGAGCACCTCCCCTTCGCCGACGGTAGCTTCGACATTGCATGTTCGGCCTTTGGTGCAGTTCCGTTCGTTGCGGACTCTGGGCAGGTGATGCGCGGAGTCGCCCGCATCCTCCGCCCGGGAGGACTGTGGGTGTTCGCGGTGAACCATCCGATCCGCTGGATCTTCCCCGACGATCCCGGGCCGAGGGGTCTCACCGCGACGCTCCCCTATTTCGACCGCACGCCTTACGTGGAGGTCGACGCCGAGGGCGTCCCCACCTACGTGGAACACCACCGCACGATCGGTGACCGGGTGAGGGAGATCGTGGCGGCCGGACTCGAGCTGCGAGACATCATCGAACCCGAATGGCCCGAATGGCTCGACCGGGAATGGGGCCAGTGGAGTCCTCTACGCGGTCAGATCTTCCCCGGCACCGCCATCTTCAGCTGCCGAAAGCCCCACAACCCGTAGACAGTTCGAGCGGAAAAGGGACGGGCGGGGTTGGGCGTCAGAGCAGTTTGGAGAGGAACGCCTTGGTGCGGTCGTGCTGCGGGTTGGCCAGAAGTTCGCGGGGCTCGCCCGACTCCACGACCACCCCGCCGTCCAAGAACGCCAGTTGGTCGGCGACTTCCCGGGCGAAACCCATCTCGTGGGTGACGACCACCATCGTCATGCCTCCTGCGGCGAGATCCTTCATGACGGTGAGAACCTCACCGACCAGTTCGGGGTCGAGTGCCGAGGTGGGTTCGTCGAACAGCATCAGCTTGGGATCCATCGCCAGGGCGCGGGCGATGGCGACGCGTTGCTGCTGTCCGCCCGAGAGTTGGGCGGGGTAGGCGTCGGCCTTCTCGCTCAGCCCGACCTGGTCGAGAAGATCATGTGCTCGTTCGATCGCCTTCTTCTTGCTCAGCTTCCGGACCTGGATGGGGGCCTCGATGATGTTCTCGAGAGCCGTCCGGTGGGGGAAGAGATTGAAGTGCTGGAACACCATTCCGATGTCCCGGCGCTGCTTGGCGGCCGCCCGCGGATGCAGTTCGTACAGCTTGCCCCCGCGCTCGGAATACCCGACCAGTTCACCGTCGACGTACAGCCGCCCGGCGTCGACATGCTCGAGATGGTTGATGCACCGCAGGAAGGTCGACTTGCCCGAGCCGGAGGGACCGACCAGACAGAGGACCTGTCCTCGCTCGACTTCCAGCGACACACCCTTGAGCACCTCGAGTGCACCGAAGTTCTTGCAGACCCGGTCCGCCTTGACCATCGGCGTCATTTTCGTTCCCCTCCGGGTGTGTCGGGCAAGGTGCCGGGACCCTGTTCGATCACGAGCGGCTTTCCTCGAGCGTCGGCGAGTGCCTGCAGTTGCCGCGCGGTGAGCTTGCGCGTCACGCCCTTCGAGTAGTACCGCTCGAGGTAGTACTGCCCGATCATGAGCAGGCTCGTGATGGCCAGGTACCAGGTCGCCGCGACCATGAGCAGCGGGATGGGCTGGAAGTTGGCACCCGAGATATCTCTGGCACGACCGTACAACTCGAGGCTGTAGGGCACTGCCGTGACCAGCGACGTGGTCTTGAGCATGCTGATCAACTCGTTGCCCGTGGGCGGGATGATGACCCGCATGGCCTGGGGCAGCACCGTGCGTCGCATGGTTTGCGACCACGTCATACCCAATGCCACCGACGCCTCGGTCTGGCCTTCGCTGACCGAACCGACGCCGGCGCGGACGATCTCGGCCATGTAGGCGGCCTCGTTCAGACCCAGACCGATGACCGCGAACAGGAACGCGGCGTTGATGCCCTGCAGGTCGATGTGTACGAACTGGTGGACGAACGGGATGCCGAGGTCCAACTGCTTGTAGATGGACGGGAACAGGCCCCAGAACACCAACTGCACGTACACCGGGGTGCCGCGGAACACCCACAGATAACCCCACGATGTCGCCCTGAGCACCGGATTCGGCGAAAGTCGCATGACGGCGAGGAGTACGCCCAGCCCGATGGCGATCGCCATCGCCAGGACGGTGAGCTGAACGGTTTTCCAGGCGGCCGCGGATATCCGTGAATCGAACAGGTACCGGCCGTAGACATCCCATCCGAATGCGTCGTTCGTCGCGGCGCCGTACACGAAGAGCCCAAGGAGGAGGACGACGAGAACGGCCGCGATCCACCGCCCCGGCCTCCTCAGCGGCACAGCCCGGATGGGTTCCGGCTCCCCCGCATCGCTTTCGGTCGTCGTCATCTCCGTGGTGTCCTTCCCGCTCAATTCGTTGCACCGTTGATCCGTGAGCGTTCGACGAGACCGGCCTCGACGCCCCACTTCTCGGCGATCTTCCGGTAGGTGCCGTCGTCGATCAGCCGTTGCATCGCCTGCTGCAGGACGGGCGCGAGCGGTGACCCTGTGGGCACGGGCCAGCCGTAGGGGGCGGAATCGAACGGTGCGCCTGCGGCTTCGAGTCGGCCGGCGCTGCGTGTGATCGCGTACGCGGTGACCGGGGAATCGGCAGAGAGCGCGTCGATCCGGCCGAGGATCAGGGCATTCGCGACGTCGTCCTGGCTGTCGTACTTCACCTTGTCGATGGGCGGTTTTCCCGACTCGACGCACTCGCGGCTCTTTGCCGGTACCTCGTCGATGTCTTCGGTGGTGGTGGTCTGGACTCCGACCCGCAACCCGCACGCGTTCTCGGGATCGACGTTCTCACCCGCACGCTGCGCCCACTGGATACCCGCGCTGAAGTAGGTGACGAAGTCGACCGACTCCTCACGTTCCTTCGTGTCGGTGAAAGACGACATGCCCAGGTCGTAGGTACCCGCCTGAATCGCCGGGATGATCTTGTCGAAATCGGCCTGGTTGAACACCGGGGTGACGCCGAGGACCCGCCCGACCGCGTTCATCAGATCCACGTCGAATCCGACGATGTTCCCGTCCTCGTCCTTGAACTCGTTCGGTGCGTACGGCACGTTCACCCCGACCTGCAGAAGACCGGACTGCGCGACGTGCGGCGGCAGTTGCGCAGCGATCTCGTTCACCTTCGCGACCGAAATCTCCGGTCCCTCCGGAACGAGCCCCTCGGTGTTCGTGACGCACCCGGCGCAGAGCAGCAGAAGGAGAACCGCTCCGAAGAGTGCGCACAGTCCACGCCCCACCCCACACAGATATCGCATCAGCACACGAAACATTGAACGGTAGATTACGGCAACAAACTCGGCAGAAACTGTCCGAAGGTGCTCCGATGTCATCGACGACGCGTGCGGGCAAGAACGGTCTCGGTGAACTCACTGGTGGAGGCCAGACCACCCAGGTCCGCGGTGGCGACTCCGGAGGCGACCGTGGCCTGGACCGCATCGCGGATCCGTGTCGCCGCATGCGCGAGATGCACGTCTGCGCGATGTTCGGCCAGCCAGTCGAGCATCATCGCCGCGGAGAGGAGCAGGGCCGTCGGGTTGGCGCGATTGTGCCCTGCGATGTCGGGCGCCGCGCCGTGGGAAGCCTGCGCCATCACCTTCTCACCCGAGGCGTTGATGGACGGTGCCGTCCCCAGCGAACCGGACAGCTCGCCCGCGAGATCCGACAGGATGTCGCCGAACATGTTCTCGGTGACGACGACGTCGAATTTTTCGCCCTGCCGTACGAGGTGTGCAGCCATGGCGTCCACGTGCTCGTCGTCGACCTGCACGTCCGGGTAGCTCTCGCCCACCTCCTGGCAGACGTCGCGGAACAGGCCTGTGGTGACCGAAAGCACGTTGGCTTTGTGGACGATCGTGACGCGTCCGCGCCGCTTGCGTGCCAGCGCGAATGCGGTGCGGGCGATGCGCTCACACGCCTGCCGCGTCACCACGCCGACGGACAACGCCACGTCGGGGGTGGGCATGAACTCACCACTGCCGAAGTACATGTTCCGATCCGAGTACAGCCCTTCGCTGTTCTCCCGGACGATGACGAGGTCCATGCCCGGGACCATGGCGGCCACCCCGTCGAGCGCTCGCGCGGGGCGGATGTTGGCGAACAGGTCGAATCTCTTGCGGATCACGCCGCCGGGGGTGAGTTGACCGCGGAACGGTTCGGGATACGACGCGCTGTCGTGCGGACCGAGAATCCAGGCGTCGAGAGCGTCGAGTGCCTCCAGTGTTCCGTCGGGAATCGGCGTTCCGTGCGATTCGATCGCCGCCCGCCCCAGCGGCAATGTGACCCATTCGACGGCGCCGCCAGCGGCCGTCACCGCCTCGGAGACCACCCGCTGGGTGGCCGGAACGACCTCGAGGCCGATGCCGTCGCCGAGCATCAGGCCGATCCGCGTCGGCGAAGTGTTTGCCGTAGCACCGCTCATGAGGCCATCATTGCCTACCATGGTCCAGTCCGTGGAACTCTTGTTCGACAAGCAGACGGACGATGCCGTGCGCGCCGACTGGAGACACCTGTGGGATGCGGGGCTGCCCAGCCGGACTCGCGTCAGCGCGCAGTCGAATCGGCCCCACATCACGCTGTTCGTCGCGCGTCACATGCCTCCGGAGGTGGACGAGCTTCTCCGCCGTGGCGTCCCGACTCCGTCCTTCCCACTACGATTGGGCGGCCTCACCCTCTTCGGGGGCCGGTACGTCACCCTGTCCCGCCTCGTCGTCCCGTCGAAGGCCCTGCTCTCGCTCCACCGTTCGGTGTTCGACCTCGCCCGAAGCGCGATGGAGATCCCACCCCACATCCGTCCCGGCGAATGGACACCGCACGTGACGCTGGCGCGACGATTGCCCGCCGATCAGCTACCCGAGGCCGTCCGGCTCCTGGGGACCGCCGACATCATCGGCCGGGCAGCAGGCGTCCGCAGGTGGGACGGTGACGCGAAGCAGGAATGGAACCTCACCGCGCCACCCTGATCTTGCCGGCCCTCAAAAGCGGAAGTCTCCGTGTTGCGTCTCCTCCCGGTGGGTGTCGGGCGTGCGCCCGGACAGGACCACCAGATCGAGTCCCGCGAAGAAGAGGAGGATCAGAATCGGAGTTGTCATCCATCAAGCCTGATCTGCCACATCCAGCGAAAACAGTGGCAGAAGAGCCACAGTCAGTTGTTTTTCTGCCATACTCGGTTGATGTTGAAGAAGGTCGT
>NZ_JBAQEO010000795.1:0-3795 GCF_049286785.1 Rhodococcus sp. (in: high G+C Gram-positive bacteria)
CCGGATCTGCGGGTTCGCAGCCTCGATGTCGAGATCGACACCATCAACTTCGACCTGCAGTTGACTCTCGCCGAGAATCTGGGCACGGACGGCACCCCGAACGGTATCGCCGCGGGACTCGGCTACGCCACCGATCTCTTCGACGAGGGTACGGTCGCCGGGTTCGCGAGGCGACTCCAGCGCATCCTCGAGACCGTTACCGCTACCCCCGGCGTCCGGGTGGGAGACATCGACATCCTCGGCACCGAGGAACGGCGCGAACTGACACCGGTGACCGGCGGCGCCGCAGTGCCGGCGCGGACGCTGCCGGATCTTGTGGCAGAGGCGGTCGCGAACGATCCGAGTGCCGTGGCACTGATCTTCGAAGAGCGTCAGGTCAGCTACGCCGATCTCGACGGACGATCGAATCAGTTGGCCCGCATTCTGATCGAGGGTGGCATCGGCCCGGAAACCGTGGTCGCACTGTGCGTGCCGCGGTCCGTCGAATCCGTTCTGGCCGTCTGGGCGGTGGCCAAGTCGGGGGCCGCCTTCCTTCCGGTGGATCCGAATCATCCGACTGCGCGGATCGAGTACATGCTCACCGACTCCGGTGCCGAGTGGGGTGTGACCACCTCGTCGCAACGCGGCGCCCTTCCCGAGGTGGTGCCGTGGCTGGTCCTCGACGAACCGGACTTCGACGAGAGGCTGTCGCACTACCCCGCGTCGCCTGTCACCGATGATGAGCGCACATCGAGGATCCGGGTCGACAACCCGGCCTACCTGATCTACACCTCGGGGTCGACCGGCCGACCCAAGGGTGTGGTCACCACGCATCGGGGACTGTCCAATTTCGCTGCGCAGGAACGGGAGACGTTCGCGACGACGTCCGAATCCAGAACGCTGCACTTTGCGTCGCCGAGCTTCGATGCCTCTGTTCTCGAGCTGTTGCTGGCGATGGGCCCGGCAGCCACGATGGTGATTGCACCGCCGTCCGTGTATGGCGGCGCCGAGTTGGCTCAGCTTCTCGAATCGGAGCGGGTCACGCATTGCTTCGTTACGCCGGCCGCGTTGGCGTCGGTTGATCCCACCGGACTCACAGACCTGGGGTGTGTGGTGACGGGTGGGGAGGCGTGTCCCCCGGAACTGGTCGCGCGGTGGGCGACGGGCCGGCGAATGTTCAACGCGTACGGGCCGACCGAAGCGACGGTCGTGTCGAGTATCAGTGCCGAACTGGTGTCCGGGGCTCCGGTCACCATCGGTGCGCCCAGTCGCGGTTTCGCGGAAGTAGTGCTGGACTCGCGACTGCAGCCGGTGCCGGTGGGCGTCATCGGGGAGCTGTATCTCGCAGGTCCCGCCCTCGCCCGTGGTTACCACCGGCGGTTCCCGCTCACGGCCGAACGCTTTGTCGCCGACCCGTTCGGCCCGGCCGGAAGCCGGATGTATCGCACCGGCGATCGGGTGCGCTGGAGCACCGACGGGCAGTTGGAGTACCTCGGACGCACCGATTCCCAGGTGAAGATCCGGGGATTCCGGATCGAACTCGGTGAGGTGGAATCGGCTCTGCTCGCGCACGAAGACGTGGCCCAGGCCGTGGCGGGCGTGTGGAACGGGGACGGCGGGGGCGATCGGTTGATCGGCTACCTGGTGCCCGAATCCGGCGCGACGATCGATTCGAGAGCTGTCCTCGACTTCGTCGGTGGCCGGTTGGCGTCCTACATGGTGCCGGCGGCGCTGGTGATACTCGAATCGCTGCCCCTGACGGTCCACGGAAAGCTCGACCGCGCAGCGCTTCCGGCGCCCGACTTCGCGGCAGCAGTGCGCGAGAGCCGGCCGCCGCGAACCGAGACGGAGCAGCTCCTCGCCGGACTGTTCGAGGAGGTGCTCGGACTGGAATCGGTGGGTGTCACCGACGATTTCTTCGCCCTCGGCGGCGACAGCATCATGTCGATACAGTTGGTGGCCCGCGCGAAGGCCGCCGGTGTGATCCTCTCTCCCAAAGACGTGTTCGATCGCAGAACCGTCGCCGGTCTCGCCGAGTCGGCGCGATTCGACGACCACGGCACAGTCGTTCTCGACGAACTGCCGGGCGGTGGCGTCGGTCCCCTGCCGCTGACCCCCGTCGCGCGGTGGATGATCGAGCGGAGCGGCGGTCGGCTCGAGCGGTTCTCTCAGGCACTGCTGCTGGCAGCCCCCGCCGGTCTCACCCACGAGGTTCTCGTGCGGGCCCTCGCGGCGGTGCTCGACCGGCACGACATGCTCCGTGCGCGCCTGGTCGCGGACGGGCAGGGCATGCAGGTGCTGCCGTCCGGGGCGGTACCGGCGCACGAGTTGATCCGCCGCGTACCGATCGCGACGGTGGACGCTGACGACTTCGCGGCGCTCGCGGCCGCAGAACTCGAGACAGCGGGCGAGCACCTGGATCCGGCCACCGCCGCCATGGTGCGGATGGTCTGGTTCGATGTCCCGAACGACGTCGGGCGACTGCTCGTGGTGATACATCACCTGGTGGTCGACGCTGTGTCGTGGCGCGTCCTCATCGCGGATCTCGCGGCGGCGTCCGGCGAACTCCGGGCCGGCTCCGTCCCTGCTCTGCCCGCAGTCGGAACGTCGATGCGGCGGTGGTCGCACGGGCTGCTCGATGCCGCGGCGCGACGCACGGGTGAACTGGCATTGTGGGAGAAGATCCTCGACGGTCCGGATCCGATGATCGGTTCGCGCCCACTCGATCCCGCAGTCGACGTCGACGCGACCGTCGGTACGGTTTCCGTCGAAGCGCCGTTCGGTGTGACCGCCGCCCTGCTCACCACGCTACCGGCCGCGTTCCACGGCAGCGTGGGAGACGGGCTGCTCACCGCAGTGGCACTGGCACTGATCGCCTGGCGCCGGGAACAGGGCGCCTCCGTGACGGACGCTCTGATCAACCTCGAGGGGCACGGCCGCGAGGAGCAGGTCGTCGCCGGTGCGGATCTGTCCCGCACCGTCGGCTGGTTCACCACCCTGTTCCCGGTGCGGTTGGATCTCACCGGAACCGACGTCGACGACGCCATGACAGGGGGGCCTGAGGCAGGACAGGCAGTCAAGGCCGTCAAGGAACAGTTGCTCGCGATCCCGGATCACGGGATCGGCTTCGGAATGCTGCGCTACCTGGACGACGAGACCTCGGCGTCCCTCCGTCGATTCCGTTCTCCGCAGGTGAGTTTCAACTATCTGGGACGGGTGACCGCCACGGGCGGCACGGGGGACTGGCTGCCGGTGAAGACCGAACTCGGTGGAACCCGGAACCCCGACATGCCGGTCGCGTCCGTGATCGACATCAACGCCTTTGTCGAGGACAGTCCCGAGGGACCCCGACTGATCGCATCGCTCGCCTATCCGAGCGGGGTGCTCGGCGAGGCCGACGTCACGGCATTCGCAGATCTGTGGCAGCGTGCCCTCGGTGCACTCGCCGCGTACACGGCACGGCCAGGGGCGGGAGGGTTGACACCGTCCGACGTTCCGCTGGTGTCGGTGAGCCAGCAGCAGATCGAGCGCTGGGAGCAGCGGTTCCCCGCGCTGCGGGACGTGTGGTCGTTGTCGCCGTTGCAGTCGGGGTTGCTGTTCCATGCTTCGCTGGCCGCAGGCGCGGTGGACGTGTACACCGCGCAGCTGCGGATCGACCTCGCGGGTGCGGTCGACGTCTCTCGGTTACGCGCCGCCGCGGCCGGGCTGCTGGCCCGCCACCCGAATCTGCGGACCGCGTTCGTCTACGACGACCACGGGGTCCCGGCGCAGCTGGTGGTCGACGAGGTGGAGCTACCGTGGCGTGAGGTGGATCTG
>NZ_JBAQEO010000796.1:0-6166 GCF_049286785.1 Rhodococcus sp. (in: high G+C Gram-positive bacteria)
GTCACGGATTTCACACCCATCCCGGCCAGTGCGACGAGCGCCGGGCGGGCCGTGCCGCCTGCACCGACGACCACAGCGTCCGACCCCGAGATGTCACCGATACCGGCGTCGGTGAGGGCGCCGCTGACACCGTCGACGTCGGTGCAGTCGGCGCACCACCCGCCGTCGATGCGGACAAGGGTGTTGGCGGATCCTATGATCGCCGCTCGATCGGTCCGCTCGGTCGCGAACTCGAGCGCGGCAATCTTGCCCGGCATCGTGACGGACAGACCGACCCACTCCGGGCCCAGACCCGACACGAGGCCCGGCAACTGCTCGCCGGTGCATTCGATGCGTTCATACGTCCAGCCGGTCAGGCCCAGAGCACGGTACGCCGCGATGTGCAGCTGCGGCGATCGGGAATGGGCGATCGGGCTGCCGAGCACACCTGCCTTTCGGAAGGCCCCCTTCGGGGAGGTCACGCCGTCACCGTCCACTGTCGAGAATTCCGTTGTTCATCGCCTTGTCGATGTTCGTCAGGTGTTCGTCGTAGTTCTTGGTGAAAAGTGTCGTTCCCCCGGAGTCCACGGTGACGAAATAGATCCAGTCGCCGGGTTCCGGCGATTCGACCGCCTCGAGCGCAGCGATGCTCGGAGAGGCGATCGGCGTCGCGGGCAGTCCGGGGCTGGCGTAGGTGTTCCAGGGCGTGACCTCGGCGCGATCGGCGTCCGTGGTGGCCAGTTCGGTGGTGTCGAGTGCGTAATTGACCGTCGAATCGAACTGCAGCGCCTGGTCGACGGCAAGACGATTCAAGATGACCCGAGCCACCTTCGGGAAGTCTGCGGGCATGGCCTCGCGTTCCACCAGCGACGCGGCGATCAGCATCTTGTACGGGGTGAGTCCCACCTGGTTTCCGGCAGTGAGAATCCCCGTTTCCTCGTAGTTGGCGGCGCTTTCGGTGACCAGCTGCCGCAGAATCTCGGCCGGATCGGCCGTGGGATCGAAATCCCAGCTGCCGGCAGCGATCAGCCCTTCGAGCTGACGGTCCCGATCAGGCACCCCGGCGACCGCGTCCTTGGCCCAGCCGGGAACACCGAGCTGGTTCAGGTCGCCGGCACCGGCCCTGTCGAGATCGTCGTAGCTGATGCATTGCCGAGCTTCGGCCTGGCCGATGCAGCTGGCCTCGGAGATCAGGGTGTAGATCCCCTTCTTCTTCGCTCCGGTCTGCACGTCGGTGTTGTCGTGCAGCTGGCGCCCCTCCGAAATGATCATCTGTCCCACGCGGGACGTCGGATCGATCAACTCCCGCACGGCGTCCGCGGCCGGCAGCTTCGTCGACAGGCTGTAGTAACCGGGCTGTACCGAATTCATCGCGGGGTTCTGGACCGCGGCATTGAAGAAGGCCGAGCCGCTGGCAACCACGTCACGCTCGGCCAGAGTGCTTGCGATCTCGTGCGCGGTGTCACCCGAATCGACCTGGACGACTACCGGGGGGCCGCCGGGGCCTGCGTAATCGGCGGGCGCATCGGAGCCTCCGAAGAAGAGCTTGCCACCGACGAAGACCAACCCGGCGAGGACGACCAGCACGGTGGCGGCGGCCAGCGCACCGACAACCTTGCGACGGATGCGCCCACCGGACCCACCCGATTGCCTGCGGTGTCGCTCGACCGCACGCGGTTCCGCCCGGGTCCGCGCCACGGGCACTTCCCTGGGGAGGGCCGGGATGATCTGGGTCTCGGCATCCTCGAATGCCGCGTTCGGCCTGGTGTACGGCGGGTCGTACGTGCCGTCCGGAGGTGCGTCGTCGATGGACGCTTCGTCGTAGTCGTACTCGTGCTCGTACTCGTGGTCGTCGCCGCGGTAGGTATGGTGGCCCGACGACTGCTGGGCGTAGGCGTCCCGACCGGACGGATACGGCTCATCGACACCGCCGGACGGGTACGGCTCATCGACACCGCCCGGAGGCGCGTGGTCGAACGTTTCGTCGTCTTCGAGGTATCGATGCCGCCGCGGCTCCCGATCGACGAAATCGAAATCCGCTTCATCCCCCGACGCACGCCGATGGTTACTCACTGGTCTGCCTCCGGTCGCGGTGCGTTCCCACCTGAATCGCCTGCGTTCACCGACCTGCTCCGCTCGTCCAACCATCCCTGCAAGATCGCCACCGCCGCCGCCTGGTCGATCACCGAACGCTGGCCTCGTGCCTTGACGCCACTCTCGCGAAGCGCCCGCGAAGCGGTGACGGTTGTCAGACGTTCGTCCGTCATCCGCACCGGGATCGGGTCCAGCCTTCTCCGCAATCGCTTCACGAACGCGATAGCGATCGAGGCGGCTTTTCCTCGTTCGCCCCGCAAGGTCTGCGGCAGACCGACGATAACCTCCACTGCCTCGTATTCCGCGACAATCTCGGCAATTCGCCGGATATCCGGCGCGTCGGGTCCGCGTTCCGTCGACCGCGGCACCGTCTCGACCGGAGTCGCCAGTATCCCGTCGGGGTCGCTCGACGCCACCCCGATGCGCACGCTGCCCACGTCGACGCCGATACGGCGGCCGCGCCCAGGGTCGTCGACTCCAGGTCGATCCGCACCCTGTTCCGCGTGCACCACCGCTACTTGTTCCCCACCTTGTCCGCCACCAGTCGACGGACTGTGTCGAGCGCCGCTGCCACCCCGCTTGCATCGGAACCGGAACCCTGCGCCATGTCGGTCTTTCCGCCGCCGCGGCCACCGATGGCCGGACCGAATCCCTTGACGAGATCGCCTGCCGACACGCCAAGTTCCTGCGCCGGCTTGTTGACCGCAACCACGAAGGGAACCTTTGCGTCGACGTCGCCGAGCAGCACGACGACCGCGGGCTGAGCGCCGAACCTGCCGCGAATATCGGTCACGAGTCCGCGCAGGTCGTTGCCGCCCACCCCGGCCGGGGCGCCCTCGGCCACCAGGAGAACCGGGCCCACGCGCTGGGCCTTGTCCACATAGGTGGCGGCGGAGGACAGCACGGCCTGTGCGCGGGTCTGCTCGAGTTCCTTCTCGGCCACACGCAGTCGTTCCACCAGCGCCTCGACACGGGCGGGAACCTCTTCGGAGGGCACCTTCAACGACGCCGACAGACCTGCCAGCAATGCACGTTCCTTCGCCAGGTAGCGGTACGAGTCGAGGCCGACGTACGCCTCGACTCGGCGCACGCCCGAACCCACGGACTGCTCACCGAGCAGCGTGACGTTGCCGATCTGGGACGAGCTGCCCACGTGCGTTCCGCCGCAGAGTTCCATCGAGAACGGTCCGCCGATCTCGACGACCCGTACCTCGTCGCCGTAATTCTCACCGAACAGCGCCATGGCGCCCATGGCTTTGGCCTTGTCGAGGTCGGTGACGAAGGTGTTGACGGCGTAGTCGGCAGCCACAGCCTCGTTGGTGACCGCTTCGATGTCCTGCTTCTGCGACTCGGAGAGCGCACCCTGCCAGGAGAAGTCGAAGCGCAGGTATCCGGGCTTGTTGAGCGACCCGGCCTGGACGGCGTTGGGGCCCAGGACCTGTCGCAGCGCCGCGTGCACCATGTGTGTGCCGGAGTGCCCCTGCGTGGCGCCCTTGCGCCAGTGCGGGTCGACCTGCGCCAAGACCACGTCGCCCTCGGCGATCTCGCCTTCCTGCACGGTCACCTTGTGGACCCACAGCTTCTTGGCGATCTTCTGGACGTCGTTCACCTTCACCCGCAGGCCCGGCCCGGTGAGCGTGCCGAGGTCGGCGATCTGCCCACCCGACTCCGCGTACAGCGGGCTGCGGTCGAGGATCACCTCGACATCTTGTCCTGCGGACGCGACAGGCACTCGTCGCCCCTGCGAGACCAGGGCCAGCACATGTGCCTCGGAGACCAGCTCGTGGAAACCGGTGAACTCGGTCGGGCCGCGGTCGAGCATCTCCTTGTAGACGGAAAGGTCGGCGTGCGCATGCTTACGTGCCTGCGCATCGTCCTTGGCGCGCTGACGCTGTTCCGCCATGAGCGCGCGGAAGCCCTTTTCGTCGACCGAAAGGCCTGCCTCCGCCGCCATCTCGAGGGTCAGGTCGATGGGAAACCCGTACGTGTCGTGCAACGCGAATGCCTGATCGCCGCCGATCACCGTACTGCCGGAGGACTTGACCGACGCGGCGGCACCTTCGAACAGCTTGGAACCGGATGTCAGTGTCTTGAGGAAGGCCGTCTCCTCGCCCACCGCGACGGTCTCGATGCGCCCGAAGTCGCTGGCGAGTACCGGGTAGGACGGAGCCATCGTGTCGCGCACGACGGTGATGAACTCGCGCATGCTGGGCTTGTCTGCGCCGAGCAGCTTCGCCGAACGGACGATGCGTCGCAGCAACCGGCGCAGCACGTAGCCGCGGCCGTCGTTGCCGGGGTTGACGCCGTCCGCGATGAGCATCGCCGCTGTACGGGCGTGATCGGCGATTACGCGGAACCGGACGTCGGCTTCATGGTCGACACCGTATTTCCGGCCGGACAATTCCTCGGCCTTGGCGATCACCGGACGGACCAGGTCGGTCTCGTACACGTTGTCGACTCCCTGCAGCAGGAACGCGACGCGCTCGACACCCATCCCGGTGTCGATGTTCTTCTTCGGCAGCGGGCCGAGGATCTCGAAGCTGTCCTTGCCGCCCCCGAGTCCGCGCTCGTTCTGCATGAACACGAGGTTCCAGATCTCGATGTACCGGTCCTCGTCGGCCTCCGGACCGCCCTCGACGCCGTACTCCGGACCGCGGTCGAAGTAGATCTCCGAGCAGGGTCCGCAGGGGCCGGGAATGCCCATGGACCAGTAGTTGTCGGCCATCCCGCGGCGCTGGATCCGTTCCTCGGGAATGCCCACCTCGTCCCGCCAGATGTCGCGGGCCTCGTCGTCGTCCAGGTACACCGTGACCCAGATCCGCTCGGGATCGAACCCGTATCCACCGTCTTCGACGCTCGAGGTGAGCAGCGACCACGCGTGTGTGATGGCTTCACGCTTGAAGTAGTCGCCGAACGAGAAGTTGCCGGCCATCTGGAAGAAGGTGTTGTGCCGGGTCGTGATGCCCACGTTCTCGATGTCGAGGGTGCGGACACACTTCTGGACACTGGTGGCCGTCGGATACGGCGGCGTCTGCTGTCCGAGGAAGAACGGCACGAACTGCACCATTCCGGCGTTGACGAACAGCAGGTTCGGATCGTCGAGAATCAGCGAGGCGCTGGGTACCTCGGTGTGGCCCGCCTTGACGAAATGGTCGAGGAAGCGCCTGCGGATCTCGTGGGTCTGCACCTGAGTTGCCCTTCGCGTGTGACAGTGATTGACACCGATCGCACCGCGGACACGGCTGATCGGCCACTGCCCAGCTTAACGGTCGAGTCAGGTCGATTCCGCGGGGCGCTCGCCGGTGCTTGCAGGCTGCCGGACTGTGGTGACACGGAACACGCCGGGGTGCCCACAACGGGAGTCGTACTTCAACCTCGCACGATGCGTCGCAGCTTCCCCACCCGCAGCCCGATCTCACGTTCGACGCCGTGGCCGGTGGGCTGGTAGTAGTCGACGCCGACCAGTTCGTCCGGCGGATACTGCTGTGGCAACACGCCGTCGGGGTGGTCGTGAGGGTAGCGATATCCGACCGCGTTGCCGAGTTTCGCCGCACCCGCGTAGTGACCGTCCCGCAGGTGGGAAGGAACGAGTCCCGCCTTCCCGGCGGCGACGTCGGCCATCGCCGCACCCAGCGCCGCGATCACCGCCCCGGATTTCGGCGCGGTCGCGAGATGAATGGTGGCCTGGGCGAGCGCGAGGCGCGCCTCCGGCATTCCGATCAGTTGCACCGCCTGGGCCGCGGCGGTCGCGCTCTGCAGCGCCGTCGGGTCCGCCATTCCGACATCCTCGCTGGCATGCACCACCAGCCTCCTCGCGATGAAGCGCGGGTCTTCGCCGGCGGTCAGCATCCGAGCCAGGTAGTGAAGCGCGGCGTCGACGTCCGATCCCCGGATGGACTTGATGAAGGCACTGATCACGTCGTAGTGCTGGTCGCCGTCGCGGTCGTACCGCACCGCAGCCTTGTCGACGCTGGCCTCGACCGTCGCGAGATCGAGCAGCACCGGCCGCTGCGCCTCCCCTGCCTGGTCGAGTGCCGCGGCCGCGGCCGCCGCGAGCGCGGTGAGCGCGCGGCGGGCGTCACCGGCCGCCAAC
>NZ_JBAQEO010000797.1:0-5209 GCF_049286785.1 Rhodococcus sp. (in: high G+C Gram-positive bacteria)
GTGCTGGACCGGTCCAGCACCGCCGCGGCCGCGGTCAACGCGACGGCCGTCACGGTCGCCCCGTCGGCCGCCGACAGCTCCGATCCTCGTACCGTCGCCTGTGCTTCCGGCGCGGACGATCGAATCCGGGTGAGCGCGTCGGTGATGTCGGCGGGAACCCGCTCGGCGATCTCTTCGATGCTGCCGTAGGCGAGGACGCGGGAGGCGATGGCGTGCAGATCGGCCAGCACGTCGCGGGCCGGATGGGGGTGGTCGGTGTACACACCGAAGGTGCCTCGGCCGGCGGTGAGGGCATCGAGCACGCGTTGCTGGGCCCGGATCGCCGGGTGATCCGGGCGCAACCGCATCACCGGTGCCGAGGTCAGGTCTGCCCCGCACCGGGTGAGCCCACGTGGGCGAGCGGTGTCCGCACTGCGGTGGGGGCAGCGGCCCGGACTCGGCACGACCTCCCGGAGGGGACGGCTGCACCGTTGGACGCTTTCGCAGCGCGGGCAGGTGTCCGCCAGCAGGCAGTGGTGTTCGGTGCAGGCGAAGACGCATCCCAGCCGCCACTGCAGTTGCCACCGTCCGCCGGAGTCGGCGAGGCAGTCCGGGCAGTACCGGGATCGGCGTCCGCGGCCCCAGGGCAGGCCCGCGGCCGCTCGTCCCTTCCGTCCGTTCAGCGACAGCGCGATGCCGTCGTAGCGGGCCAACGTCATCGCCTCGACAGTGGTGGCGGGCAGTTCCGTCGCCGCGGCGATGGCGTCCACGTCGTTCGGGCGCAGGTGCATCGGCCACAGGTTCGGGCGCCGAACCCTGTCGGCGGCAGTGCTGTCGTCGGGGCGCAGGGCCGTGTCCAGGTCGACGAACGGCGTCCCGGTGCGGTGCGCGATGGCCTCGAGCCAGGAATCGATCGCCTCGCCGCGCAGCGGGGCGACCCGGATCGGCAGGGACCGCACCCCGGTCATCGGCGGCGCTGTGTCGGCCGGGTGGTGATGCGGCGCGCCTCGAGGGCGGCTTGCAGTTCTCGCCGCGCGGTCTCGGCGTCCTCGTCGTTGCTGACGGTGTCGAGCACCTCGGCATTCAGGCGTTCGCGGCCGGTGGCGACCGCGCGGTGGCAGCCGCGGTTGATCAGCACCATCAGCGACCCGATGTGGCCGGTGCTGCGGGTGAACAGGTAGGCCGACAGGTCGTCGGCGAGCATGCCGGGGTACTTGTCGGCGAGCACCAGTCCCTGTTCGATCGCCAGCAGCATGGTCCGCCATTCGCGGCGGCCGGTGTCGGTGTCGATGACGAACGGCCGCATCCCCACCAGTGTGGTGCGCCGCGCGGTCTGCGCCTCGGTGAACAGGCCGCGTTCGGCCAGCTTCACCCCGACGAAGACCACGGTGACCGGGAACTCGTTGGCGATGTATTTGAAGTGGTTGCTGATCTCTACGCCGCTGGTGGCGTGCATGCGCAGGAAATGCAGATCATCGACCACCAGAAGTCGTGTCTCACAGGAGGTCACGCAGTCCAGGGTGCGGCGGGACAGGTCGGCGCTGGTGCCGCGGGTGATCCCGGGGTGGGCGTAGAACTCGAGCATCGCCCGGTTGAACTCCTTGAGGCCGGTGTTGCCGGTCAACCCGACCCGGCACACCGGCCACCGCTGGTGCCCGTCGCGGGTGTGGGTGCCCTTGATCCGGATCTCGCGGCGGTGAAAATCCTTGGCGAACGCCAACACCGACGTCGTCTTGCCCAGGCCGGGGTAGGCGTCGATCGCGACCGCGCCCTTGGCCTTGTCGCCGAACTGGAGGTTGCTGTCGACCACGGTCGAGAGCTGCTCGTGCAGCGCGGTCAGTTGCGGGGTCCGGATCGGACCCAGGTTCGCGTGCCACAGCTGCCGGAAATGGTTGTAGACCTCGGCATCGTCGACGCTCAATGCGTGCAGCTGCCGGCGGGTCAGCACCTGCGGCGCGACCAGGGAAGGGGCGTCGGCGAAATCGCGCCACCCCTCCTTGCGGGAGAGCGCCACATTGCCCCGCGGCGCGTAGTCCTGCAGATGCTGCCGGATCAGTGCGATGGTCACAGGTACTCCAGCGCATCGGCGTAGAAATCGCCGTCGCCGGGCACGTCTGGCTCGTCCTCGGCGTCGTCATCACCGATGTCCGCGCTGGTCTGCGCGGCGTGGACCGGCACCGCCGTGCCGTGACGCGTCACCGACAGCGGCCCGGCCGGGTCTGTCGGTCCGTCCGGGTCGAGGTCGAGCGCCGCGTCCTCACGTGCCATACGCAACGCCATGCGCCGCTCGGTCATGCTCGACCCGAGGCCGAGATTCCAGCGCTCGAGCAGGTCGGCGACCGCGATCCGGTCGTCGGGGTAGGTGTACTTCGCCTTCGCCAACCGGCGGGCGAACGCCAACGCGTCCTCACTCAGCGGCATCTGCACCGACCGGGCATGCTCCCACTCGAGCGGATACCACCGCCGCGAGGTCGGATCCCGCAGATAGATTCGGGTGATGTCATCCGGATCGACGTGCAGTGGCCACCACCGGCCCTTGCCCTTTCCCCGGTCCGGGTACGGGCTGGCACCGTCGCGGCATCCCGGCGGCAGGTCACCGTGGTAGCGGCGACCGTGCACCTCGAACCCGTAATGCTGCAGGGTGCGCCACTCCACCTTGAGGAACTCGTATCCCAGGTCCGGATCGCGGGGCACTTCGATGTAGCCGGCGCGGGCGATGCCGTGCTCGAACATCACCGCCGGCGACATCTTTACCGACGGCAGATGCGGATCGAGCAGGCTCTCGTGCGGGCGGTGGTGGTACACCACCGCCACCCATTCCCGGATGATCGCCTCGAGCTCGTCGAGGTAGAAGAACGCCTCCGACTCCGGCGCCGCCCCACGCGAGTGCACGTCCGGGCCCTTGTATCCGGGCAGCGCCTGCAGCAGGTCCTCCCGGAGGGTGCGGAAGAACCGCTCCACCGGCCCCTTGTCGCGGCCGGTCCGCAACCGGGCCGGCTGGATCGAGATCCCCATCCGCTGACACACACTGGTCAGATGCTCGGAGACGTAGATCTTGCCGTGGTCGATCACGATGGTCTCCGGCGCCAGCGCAGGAGACGCCGCCCCCACCATCGGCCCGTCGACTGCGTCGACGTCGACCAGCAGTGACCGCGGAATGCCGTGCTCGGGCCACACCGCGTGCGCGGGCCAATCCTTGCCGGCCGGTCGCGGCCGGAACGCCTGATACAACGTGGCCGACGCGTCCACCGCCTTCGTCGACACCGGCGTGAGCCGGATCCCGACGACACAGCGTGTGTACCAGTCCATCCCGACCGTTAATTCCGTCTGCACCCACCGCAATGTCACCGGATCCAGTGCGAATACGTCCAGCCGGGTGGTGTCCATCAACAGGTACTCACCCGGTCGGGTCGGTCGCAGCTTCCCGTACGGCCCGTCCGGCCGGGCCGCGATGTCCCGATTGCGTTTGGTGCTCAACCGGAACGTCGGATGCCGCCGCTCCAACTCCTCGAGCACCCGAAACGCCGTCGCCCGCGACGGCAACCGCACCACACCCTCCCCGAACCGGGCCACCACCCGGGCGTTCGCCCGCTCGATCACCATCGTCCGCGACGGCCGCGACTGATCGGTGTGCTCGACCATCACCTCCAGCGCCGTCTCGATCCAGCGTTGATCGCGATGCTCCAGCGGTCCGCGTTCGGCCGTCCTGCACGGGGCGAGGCCGGCTTCACCGCCCCGGCGATAGTCACCGACCCAACGCCGCAGTGTCCGCACCCCAATCCCGAGCTCCGCGGCCTTCGCCGCATACCGCCTCGTCAACGGCACCGCCGGGTCGTACTCGGCGCGCGGTTCGCCCGGCGCCGACAACTGCGCGGAACCCGACCTGTACCCGGTAAGAGCCTCGCGCACATGCTCAGCCCGTTCGAGCAATCGGATGCGGTCGGGCTCGGTCAGCATCGCCGTCACGACGGAAGACAGCTCGCCGGGATCGTCGGAGGACGGCCCGCCCTCATCGGGGATCACCCGCACGTTCTCCGAGGTCAGCAGCTCGCGGACGGCGACGCGGCGGATCTGACCGTTCGTCTTGGTTCTGAGCACGACCTCATTACCCGCGGCGGTTGCCATCATCTCGATCACCTCGACGATCTCACCGTCGTAGATGAACCGAGTCCCGACACCGACCCGCGCCGCTGCGCCACTCATGACGCGAACCGCAACACGCTGGCGGCGGTCAACCCCTGGGTCATGTCCACGCCGAACTCCTGCCGCCACAGCAGATGAAACAGCGCCGCCCGTACCGACGGTTCCGGATAGGCAGACACCGCAGACAGCGCTTCGCCGATCCTGATCCCTTCCTGCACTACACTTCTCACCGCATCGAGCACACTCGGATCGAACAACCACGCCCGCCGATAGCTGGCGAGGAACCGCACATTCTCCAGCTCGATCGGAGGCGGCTCGCTCCACACCTCGTACCGCCATCCCCGCGCGGTCAACACCGACCTGGTCCACTCGAACGTGAACGCCACAGTCTTCGACGCCAACCGCCGACGAGGTTTCACATCCACGATCACCGGTCCAGCGTTCGTCAGCAGTAGGTAGTCCGGAATGTGCCGGCGTTCCTTGCCGTCGACAGGGCACCTCAGCAGAAACGGCTGCGCGGCAATGCGCTGCACCCCCACATCGAAGTCCGCGAAAAGCAGACTTGCCAGCTCCAGCCGCGATTCGTAAATCACATGACCGGACTCGGTCGCAGCCCAATAGGTACCCGAATAATGCTGCTGACCTCCATACCAGCGAAAGGTCCGCCACGGCGCGGAGGCAACGACGTCATCGACCGCGACCTCACCCAGCGGTCGGATCTCCTCGGCGCCGTCCACTACGTGGCGGCGAGCGAGCTGCGCCGCACCCAGATTCGACGACCCGGCACGCGGTTTCGCCGATCCAGCCACCGTAGCGTTCCCCATCGCGGCATCTCCCCGCATCGGAAGTACTCGGTTGGATCATCCACCCGCTATCCGCTTCCACCACGCAGCCACGCCGAGACAATCTCACCCAAATGGCCAACTGGCCACCGAGTGGCCATCTCGCGTGAGATTTGGCCACGGGTTCTTTTCATGGTTGAAATCTGTCTCATCGGCCCTGTCTGTGTTGCACAAGTGATTGCTGTGTCGTAGCGCTCGTGTATCTATGTCCTCCGTCGTCTCGGAGGAGGATTGGGTGTTCCTGT
>NZ_JBAQEO010000798.1:0-3755 GCF_049286785.1 Rhodococcus sp. (in: high G+C Gram-positive bacteria)
CCTGCGGGCTCTACCTCGCCGACCCCACCGCCTGGCAGCAACCCCCGACGAATTAACGGATCAGACCACTTAGCCTGCACGCTGCACGTCTCCGCCTGTACGGCGTCGTCGCGTCCGTCGCATTCGCGATCATGCTGGCACTCGGGATCACCGCTTGCGCGTTCGTGCTCTCGTTCGCCGTTCTGCGGGATCTCGCGCAGCAGGCCGGCATGCCGACGGAGCTGGCGTTCTTGTTCCCGCTCATCGTCGACGGCGCCATTCTCGGTGCAACGATCGCCGCAGTCGCGCTGAGCAAGATCAGCGGCAACGACAAGGGCAAGTCGTTCTTCATGGGGCTGTTGGTGGCCGTCGTCTGTATCAGCGTGGTCGGCAACGCGTATCACGCCTTCAAGGGCGCGGAGCAGTCTGCACTTCGTGCCGCTGCGGGCATCGACGTCGGCACGACACCGCTCACACCCGCAGCCTCTGCGGTGATCGCGGTGATCGCACCATTGCTGGTGCTGGCGTTCACCCACGGCGCTGGCATCCTCATCCAGGCGATCGGTAACGCCTACACCGACTACAACCTGGCGTCCGAGAACAGTGTTCCGGCACAGGAAGTTTATGTGGGTGATGACGCCGAGGCGGCATTCGCGTCGGAGGTTCCGGTGGGAGTCGAGGCTGACGATCCGCTCGACGCCGGTCCGCTGCTGTTGGACGAGGCCGACATCTTTGGCGCTGATTTCGCCGCCGAACCCGATCCGATCGCCGAGCCCGCGTGGATCACCGAGCTCCCTGCAGCCGACAGCTATCACCGTATTTCCGACACCGACGCCGACGCCGACGCCGACTCCGCTCCGCTTGCTTCTGTGGACGGCCCCGACCAGACCGTGGAAGCGCTTCTCGTGTTCATTGACGGTGCCAATCTGCACCCGGGCGACAAGGACACGGCCCGCCGGAAGATCCTCGACCCGAGCCTGACCTTCGATGTGCTCGCCGAGATGACGGGTGCGCGTTCTGCGGACCTTGCGTTGCGCCGGTACAAGCGTGCTGAGGAGGCTGCGATCGGGGCGGGTTTCACGGTTCCGCCACTGCCGGTGGTTAGTGACCATGTTACCGACCTCAAGATGGCTGTCGCCGCCGCTTAAGACTGCCGCCGCTCTCGAAGTTTTTCCGACGCCCGGTCCCGTTCACGGGGACGGGCGTCGTCGTTTGCTGGGTTGGCTGGGTGGGCGCCAAAATGTTGTTGCCGGAGTGCGACTGGCGATCAGCGATCGGCCACGAGCTCAAGCTCGACAGGTAGTTCTGGTTCAGCAGTGGGTGCCTGTTGTCGCTTCGACGTCACACCGAGGAAAAGTCCACCGGCGAGCAGGAGAAGTCCCACGACCCCGCCGATGGTAGGGCCGTAGACGGTGCCCCACTGGATGAGGTTCTTGTACGTGACGGCTCGCTCGATCTGTTCGGCCTGGGTCTGAGCATCGAGTTTCGGTGAGACATCAATGATCGTGATGGAGTCCGTCGCATTGACGGCTGAGGCGAAGTACTGGCGGTAGCGCTGTTGCACCTGGACGATCGCACCGGAGACCGGCTCGACCCAGAGGTCACGAGTGATGCCGTAGAAGCGTTTCAGTGTCATCGGAGCTGTACCTTCCCTTCCCCAGTTCGACGCGGGCAGGGTGATCGCCCCGCCGACCGCGGTAGGCGCGATCTCTTGATGGAACCGGTAAACCGGGATGCCCGCCAGTGTGTCCTCAGCCGCGAAGTCCACGTTGTAACTCGCACGAAGCGTTGTATCGAAGTAGGGATACGACTGCTTCTGCGCGTCGAAGGGGAACTTGAACTGGAGCCCCTCGTGAGCGACAGGGTCCGCCGGCTTGCCGGACGTGGACTGGATGGATCCGGCCGGGTCGGCAACTGCAAGTCCTGTACGTCTGTGGACGGTGGATCGGTCGACGCTCGCGTTGACGATTGCCCCCGCCCCGGTCCGATCGTCCCGCGTCATCTGAACCGCGGATTGCAGCGTCGCTGTGTTCGCGTCGGAGGGATCTTCGACTGTGACGCGTTGGTTGACCGTGATCGGCACGGAGGAGTCGATGATCAGCTTGCCCTTCGCGAGGGCGGCCGCGTCGAGTAGGTCCGCAGTGCCTGTGGAGACCGTGCTGGCCTCGATGCTCAGGGGGATCTTCATGAGGTGCCGCGCAGCGTAGGTGGGAGCCATCGCACTCACCGTCAGCAGGAACGTGCCTGCCAGGATGGCTGCACAGGCGGTACAGCGACGAGATGTTCGAAGGCTGATCGGCATTCGGTCGAGCCTAGTCGGTTGGTTGGATGACCCGGTGGCCCCCAGGGAACCTCGGGCTGGGTGTATCTCTGCCAGAGGACTACCGTTATCTGTCGGCACCGTGGGGGATGCCGGAGTCAGGAGGGTCCCGGAGTGGCAGATAGAGCAGCAGTTACACGTGCCGTCGATCACCTATTCCGCATCGCGGAAGGCGATGAAGCACGATCGTTGGGCGGTATGGCGGATGCTCTCGCACGCGATCGCGGACGGCCCCTGGTGATCCGCGAGGGTCCCGAGTTGCCACCTCGGGTGTTTGGGCAATGGGTACGTAACCCTGACCATGACGAAATTAAGTACGCGTCCTGGGTGCACGCTCGCGAAAGAACTATCGCCCACGAGCTCGGTCACATCGCACTGGGACATGTCGGAAGGCCGGCCATCGATCTGGCGACCGAGCACCTTCCGTCGTCGTCCCACGACCTCGCGAAACTGATGCTGCAACGCGACTGCACGGATACGCAGTCCATCGAGGAGGCCGACGCTGAAGCGTTCGGGAGTCTGCTGCTGCGACGTCTGAAAGGTAGCAGTCGGACTAGCCACAGTCCTGCGGTCCGCTCACGGCTCGACGAGGCCCTCGGTTGATCACCGCGTCGGCTGCCGCGCTGTTGGGCGTGGCGGCTGCAACCCGGTTGCATCGGTGGTGGTTCAGGCGCTCGTGGACTCTCGCTGGTGCCGTCATCATCCTGGCCTGCATGTCACTTCACATGACGCTCAACACCCAGACCATGGAGGAATTCATACGATTTGCCTTCGGCGCCAGCATGCCCGGTGCCCTGAAAATGCTGTTGGTCTGTGGGATCTGCATCGGCACAGCCATCGTGTTCACGGATGTGACGAGCAGAGCTGGCCAGCGCACCAAGCTCATCCGGCTTCACATCACTCTTTCGTTGCTCACGGCCGCCCTGTCCTTCGTCTTCTTCTTCAGAACGCCGTGGCCGGCGAACGTGGACAATCGCACGTTCGACAACGAGTATGCGTTCCTCCCTGGATACGCCGAAGGCTTGATCCTCGGGATGGCATACCCGTTCCTGTTGTGCCTGATGGTGACGATCGTGGCGATCGTCCAGGCAGACCGACAGACCGTCACCGGCCGGGGATTGCTCTTGATCTGTCCGGGAGCGGCGATCCTGACTGCGTACGCCGCCCTACGGATTGGATACCTTTTCGCTGCGCGCTACGGACTGATGGAGCCGACACCGACACCGTTCGCCATCTCGCGCATACTCGCACTGACTGGCGTGCTGTTCATCGCCGCAGGAGTGCTCGCTGCCTTCGCGATGAACTGGGTCGGGGCCAAGACTGTGCTTCCACAGTTCGCGGACCTGCGAGCCGAGCTGCTGACGCGGTGGCCGGGCGCTGAACGGGAATCGAAGCGCGGCAGCAGCGCCGCCGAGCGTGTCGACGACCGAGCAGCCGAGCTGCTCGATGCTCTTAG
>NZ_JBAQEO010000799.1:0-1519 GCF_049286785.1 Rhodococcus sp. (in: high G+C Gram-positive bacteria)
GTTGGCGGCCACGACGATGAGGTCCGGGCCGTCGGGGAAGTATTGGAGCAGGACGGACCGAGCGAGCCCGGTGCGCCGGCCCCGGGTCGTCAGCACCAGGACTCGTCGACCCCAGGGCCGCACGATGTGGCCCCTCGTCGCGCGATAGAGCCACACCCCGAACCGGCCGAACCGGGCGTCGAGATCGTGCTGGATCCGGGCCTTCGTGTGCTCACTCACCATCGTGCTCACCCATCTTTCGGCCTCGGACCGGAGGAGCCCGGGCGAGAGACCGCCGCTCTTCATGTCCGTATCGAGCGGCCACGCCCCTCCCACTCTGCTGCGCCGTGGATCGCGCCGCAATACCTGAGTCGTGGCGGGCCCCGTCTCGCTGACGTCTCGAGAGTCGGGCTCGGAGCACGTCCCAGTAGAGGTCCCTGGCCGGACACCGTTACCGCCGGCGTCGGGGAATGCTGCGCACGCACGGACATGCCGATGTCCGCAACCCGCTGGTCCCAGCAGCACTGATCTACTGCTTGTGTCCACTCCTGTCGGGCTGCGGCCGGGCCGCCGAGGGCGCACAGCGCCCGTTACGTTGGTCCCTTGCGAGGCGGTGCAGAGCCTCCGATGCTTGTCGTATGACATTCGGACGCAAGATCGTCGGTGTCGCCGGGACGGCGGCTGTCGTCTACGGAGCCTGGGTACGCCCTCGGCTCGTGCGCTGGGGCGCGACGGATGAGGAAGTCGCGGGGCCGTATCCCGGTGCCGACCTGGTTCCCGACGGTGAAAGAGGCGGGGCGATGGCCGTCACGATCGACGCCCCGCCGGATCAGGTCTGGCCGTGGCTCGTACAGCTGGGCGGGGATCGTGGGGGATGGTACTCCTGGGATCACCTGGACAACGCCGGTCGCCCAAGTGCCCAAAGAGTCCACCCCGAGTGGCAGGACATCGCCCTTGGCGACTACGTGAAGTACTGGACACGCCGCCACGGCCCGGTGGACGCTTGGGAGGTTGCAGCGCTTGAACCGAATCGGTTCCTGGGACTGCGCGGGTTGAGCGATCTTCGAGGCCGCAGTCTTGATCCCAAGCAGCCACGGCCGTCGGCCTACACGGAAGGACTATGGGGCTTCCTGTTGAATGAGTTGCCTGGCGGGCGCACACGTCTGGTGATCGGCGGTTATCAAGTCTTCCGCCCTCGATGGCTTGGACGTTTCGTCTTCTACTGGCTCTTTCCGCCGGTTGTCTGGATCATGCAGGCACGGATGTTGGCCGTACTCAAGCGAAATGTCGAACGAGCGGCCCGCGGAAGGACTGGTTAGCCTCCGGTCCGAACGCGTCCCCCTGGTTCGGAGAGACGCACGAACATGCCGCGGAGCGTGCGCGGTTTCTCCCGTCCCAATCGACGTCGACCTCACCCCGTCGATGTCCGTAAGTCGAACCTTCACCGGGACGAGATCGGCACCCAACGAACGGCCGGCAGCAGTCGGGCCCGTCCCGTAAGCGGATCGTCAATCGGCCTGCACTGGTCGTACCCGCTGAG
>NZ_JBAQEO010000800.1:0-18915 GCF_049286785.1 Rhodococcus sp. (in: high G+C Gram-positive bacteria)
GGCGCAGAGAGCGACCGAGGCGCCTACGGCAGGACTGTGGCGATCTCGTCGGCAGCCGTGGAGCCGTAAGCGTCCGCGAGGCGCTTGACGGCCTCGTCCCGCTCGAACGTCCACTCCTGCGTGCCCACCGTTTCGAGAATGAGGACGGCGACCAGCGATCCCAGCTGCGCTGCCCGCTCGTAACTCAGGCCCGCGCTGTGTGCGAGCAGGAAGCCGGCCCGGAAGCCGTCACCGACACCGGTGGGGTCGACCTTGCCCTTCTCGGGCACGACACCCACGTGGGTCCAGTTGCCTTCGGCGTCGACGATTTCCACACCCTTGGAGCCGAGCGTCGTAACTCGCACGCCGACCTGTGCACGAATTTCCTCCTCGGACAGACCGGTCTTCTGTTGGAGCAGTCCCCACTCGTACTGGTTTGTGAACAGGTACTTGGCGCCGCGGATCAGCGCCGCGGCTTCGTCGCCGCTCAACCGGGCCAGCTGCTGGGACGGGTCGGCCGCGAACTCGATACCGTTCAGCCGGCATTCGTCGGTGTGCCGGATCATTGCTGCGGGATCATTGGCCCCGACGAGGACAAGATCCAGGGGGCCGAGATCTTGCGCGATGTTCGCGAGCTCGATCTCACGCGCTTCGCTCATCGCACCGGGGTAGAAGGAGGCGATCTGCGCCATGTCCTCGTCCGTGGTGCACACGAAGCGGGCCGTGTGCGCGCCGGTCGAGATGCGGACGGCACGGCAGTCGACTCCGTTGGATTCCAACCACTGCCGGTACTCCGCGAAGTCGAGGCCGGCAGCTCCGACCAGGAGCGGCGAGCCGCCGAGAACACCCATGGCATACGCAATGTTGCCGCCCACCCCACCGCGCCGGACGACGAGGTCGTCGACCAGGAAGCTCAACGAGATGTGGCTGAGCTGATCGGCAAGCAGTTGCTCGGCGAACCGCCCCGGAAACCGCATCAGATGGTCGGTGGCGATGGAACCGGTTACCGCGATGGTCACGTGCGGGAGCCTTTCGTGAGTGGACTGGGAGGTCGGTCGGGTTCTCACGGTACCCGCAGCAGCACCCCGTCCGGGTGGGAGCGGGGCCACGTGAGACACGTGAGAGCAGACACGAAAAAGTCTGACGCGAAGAGTTCGCGTCAGACTTCTTCGAATTCAGTTGTATTCGAGCGGCGCCTCAGTTGAAGGAGTCACCGCAGGCGCATGATCCGGTCGCATTGGGGTTGTCGATGGTGAAACCCTGCTTCTCGATGGTGTCGACGAAGTCGATCGATGCACCTTCGACGTAGGGTGCGCTCATCCGGTCCACCGCCAGGGCGACGCCGCCGAAGTCGACAATCAGGTCGCCGTCCAGGTTGCGGTCGTCGAAGAACAGCTGGTAACGGAGTCCTGCGCAGCCGCCGGGTTGCACGGCGATCCGCAGCGCAAGGTCGTCACGACCCTCCTGGTCGAGCAGCGCCTTTGCCTTCGCCGACGCAGCCTCGGTCATCTTCACGCCGTGAACGGCGGTCTCGTTCTGCACAGTCATGGGCTCTCCCTGTAGTTCGTAACAAACCCGTGAACGCTTCAACGGTACTCCGCGCCCGACTTATTCCCAGGTTTCCAATCCCTGCGGCAACGACCGCAAAGTAGTCCGTGCTCCATGGTATCCGACGTACCGGTTGCCGTTACGGTGCACAGCCGCCGATCTGGCCCCATCGACGGGCGGCTCCGGCGGCGACGTCCCGCAGTTGCGCGTGGGCGTCCGACATCGCCACCTCGACCGACCCGGCGTGCTCCACCAGAGACAAAGCCGTGTCGATTCCCATGGCGTCGAGTTGGCCCCGGTCGAGGAGCACCTGTCCCGCCAGTACCAGAGTCCTGATCGACCGCCGACGCGCGGCACCGGCAAGCGCGACCACCAGTTTTCCGCACAACGACTGTTGATCGAGCTTCCCCTCGCCGGTGATCACGAGATCGACGAAGTCCAGTTGCCGGTCCTGGCCGGTCCGACCCGCGACGACCTGTGCTCCTGACTTCCTGACAGCGCCGAGCGCGAGCAGGGTGGCCCCGATTCCGCCCGCGGCGCCTGCCCCGGGCCGATCGGCGACCTCCCGGCCGGAAAGCAGTCGCAGCTGTTCGGCCCATTCGGCGTTCCGCT
Source organism: Rhodococcus sp. (in: high G+C Gram-positive bacteria) (assembly GCF_049286785.1). GTDB lineage: Bacteria > Actinomycetota > Actinomycetes > Mycobacteriales > Mycobacteriaceae > Rhodococcus_F. Next base: position 2,140 of record NZ_JBAQEO010000800.1, read on the forward strand.
GCTCGAGCCAGGTGACCGTTTCGGGATCGGCACCCTTCTGCGGGCCGAAGATGTGCGCCGCGCCATTCGTTCCGAGTAGCGGATTTTCGACGTCGGTCGCGGCTACCAGCTCGATCTCCCGCAGGCGCGCGACGACGGCATCCGTCCCGCCGAGGACGTCCGACAGTGCGGCGAGGAGCCCTCGACCGCCGTCCGTGCAGCTGCTGCCACCGAGCCCGACGACGATCCGGCGAGCGCCGGCGTCGAGGGCCGCGGCGACGAGCTGTCCCACCCCGCGGCTGTGTGCCCGCCGGGCGGTGACCGGCGTGGGCGAACCTCCGAGTAGCCCGAGTCCACAGGCCTGCGCCGATTCGATGTATGCATCGCCGCCGTCGTGGAGCCATCGAGCCTGCACTTCGGCGTCGAGGGGTCCCGCCACCACTACGGGGCGAATCACACCGCCCGCAGCGGCGAGGACGTCGACGAATCCGGGGCCGCCGTCGGACTGCGGTGCGAGGACGAGTTGGTCGTCCGGACGGATCTCCGACCATCCGGCGGCAATGGCGGCGGCGGCCTCCACCGCCGTCAGCGTCTCACCGAAGGAATCGGGCGCGATCATCACTCGCATCCGCGAAGTCTAGGGCGACACGCCCGGACCGGCATTTCGGTGTGAGGGCGGTTTTCCTCCTTCTCAGTTCTTCCCATACGCTGAGAGGGTGAAATTGCTACGCCGCGGTGATTCGGATAATTCGGATAGACGGGATGCCGACGTCCCCGAGGCTTCCGACGTCTCGGTTTCCGAGACCGCCCCACGGCCGGGCAAGGGCCGTCCCACACCCAAGAGGCGCGACGCCGAGGCCCGGCGGCGCGGTCCGGTGGCGCCTGCGCCGCTGACTGCCAAAGAGGCCCGTGCCCGTAAGAAGGCCACGCGTGGCAACAAACAGGAACGCAAAGCCGCCGCCGCCGAACGACGCGCCACCGCCGCCGAGCGCCGCGCACGGATGCTCGCAGGCGAGGACAAGTACCTCCTCCCCCGCGACAAGGGCCCCGTCCGCGCCTACGTCCGGGACATCGTCGACGCCCGGCGCAATCTGGTGGGCCTCTTCATGCCCTTGGCGCTGATTCTGATCATGGCCATGTTCGTCAGTCCCGCATTGCAGGCCATCGTCACGCTCGCGATGCTCGTGATGATGCTGTTCATGGTGATCGAGGGAGTCTTCCTCGGCCGGAAGATCAACAACCAGGTCCGCGAACGCTTCCCCGACACCCCCGACGGCGGTTTCAAGCTGGGCTGGTACGCCTTCGTGCGCGCCTCGCAGATCCGCAAACTGCGCGCCCCCAAGCCGCGGGTACGCCCCGGCGACGCCATCTGACGGTCAATGACGGGGTGCGCGAGGCGCGTCGACGAGCAGTCGGCCCAACTCCGCGTCCCGATCACCGGAGAAGTCCGTCACGGGATCGGCGGGGCGGAAGAAGTTGTCACGACAACTTTTTCGAAGACGCGGATGGGTTTCGGTCGAGTGTCGACCGGCAAGCATCACGGCTGTGTGAAGGGCGAGCCGGAGTGTCACGAGGACGAGAAACCCGGTCACGCCTGAAACTTTCTGTCCGTTCACCCTCCGCCAACAGTGGCAGAATCGACGATCATCGCCAAAATACTGCCAACACTCGGTAGTTGGTAGCGTCTACCACCGTGCCCGCCGCCGATCCCCCGGCCTTCCCGAGCCACCCGAAGCGGCTTCACCGACGTGGGCCGTGACGGCGACAGACAGTTCTTCAGCAGGTGGTTGCGGAACAGGATGTTCCGCTCGAACGAGAGGCCCAGCGTGACCAGCGAGTCCGTCAGCACCGACCCCGGCCGGTTCGAATCCGTCACCCCACCCGACGACAGTGTGCGTGCTCAGGCCGAGGCCCGACAATTGCAGCTGACAAAGCCGGCCGGATCGCTCGGCCGGCTCGAGACACTGGCCTGCTGGGCGGCAGCCTGCCAGGGCATCTGCCCACCGGCCCCGTTCCAGCAGGCGCGCGTGGTCGTGTTCGCCGGTGACCACGGTGTGGCGCGAACCGGCGTGTCCGCCTACCCCCCGGAAGTGACCGCGCAGATGGTCGCCAACTTCATGGGTGGCGGCGCGGGCGTGAACGTGCTGGCCGCAAGGGCGGGCGCGACGGTCCGCGTCGTCGACATGTCTGTCGACGGTGACACCGACCCGACGGTGTCCGCTTACAAAATTCGGCGTTCTTCCGGTGCGATCGACCGCGAGGACGCACTGACACATGACGAGACGCTGCGTGCGATCGAGGCCGGACGTGCCATCGCGGACTACGAAATCGATTCCGGCGCAGACCTGTTGATCGCCGGAGACATGGGTATCGGCAACACCACACCCGCGACCGTCCTCATTGCGGCACTCACCGACACCGAACCCGTGGCAGCCGTCGGCCGGGGCACCGGCATCGACGACGCAGCCTGGATCCGGAAGACGGCAGCCATCCGCGACGCCCTCCGCCGCGCCCGGCCCGTCGTCCGGGACACCGTGGCGCTCCTGCGCACCGCCTCCGGCGCGGACCTCGCAGCGATGGCGGGCTTCCTGGCGCAGGCATCGACACGCAGGACGCCGGTGATCCTGGACGGTGTCGTCGTCACCGCGGCGGCCGTCGTCGCCGAAGAACTGGCCCACGGCGCACGCGCCTGGTGGCTGGCGGGACATCGCTCCACCGAACCGGCACATACGATCGCGCTCAAACACCTGCAGCTCGAGCCTCTCCTCGAACTCGACATGCGCCTGGGCGAAGGTTCCGGGGCGGCGGCTGCACTGCCGATACTCCAGGGTGCGGTGGCGACGCTCGCAGAGATGGCCACCTTCGCCGAGGCCGGCGTGACCACCAACGACGTCGAAGGCGTCTCCGACACCGCACTCGAAGGCGTCTCCGACACCGTGGCCACGGACTGACGGTGTCGGGCGTCCTGCTCGCCTTCTCCTGGCTCACCGTTCTGCCACTTCGAGGGCCGTCGACCGTGGGTCGGGTCGCGGGGGGTCGGGCGATCCGGGCCGCTCCACTCACCGGTGCCGCACTGGGAATCCTCGCCGCCGGATTGCTGTGGGCCTTCGTCCGGGTGGGTCTCGAACCCGCACTCGCCGGTCTGCTCACGGTCGGGGCGCTCGCACTCGCCACCCGGGGGATGCACATCGACGGGTTGTCCGACACCGTCGACGGACTCGGTTGTTACGGAACACCCGAGCGCGCGCGTGCGGTGATGCACGGCGGCGGCGCAGGACCGTTCGGGGTCTGCGCCCTGGTGATCTGTCTCGGAGCCCAGGGACTGGCCTTCGGATCACTAGCTGCTGCAGGGCAATTCGGATGCGTGGCGGTGGCCGTCGCGGCGGGCCGGGTGGCGGTCGTGTTCGCCTGCCGTCGCGGGGTACCGGCGTCGTCGACCGAAGGATTCGGTGCGCTGGTGGCCGAGACCCAGTCGCGCTGGGTGGGCGTCGCATGGGCTTTTCCGCTGCTCGTTGCTGCCGCGTGGTGCGCCACTCCGTGGTGGCAGGGCATCGTTGTCGCACCGGTAGCTCTCACCCTGACGGGGCTGCTGGTGGCGCACTGTGCTCGACGATTCGAGGGCATCAACGGCGATGTGCTCGGCGCCGCCCTCGAAATCACCGCAGTCGTGACGGCGATCGGCCTCGGTCTCTAGTCCGGACGCGATAGCCGAGTGAGTCTCAGCGCAGCTTGGTCATCCAGTTGTGGGTGTCTGCGAACGTTCCGCGCTGGATACCGGTGAGGGTGTCTCGGAGGGCCATGGTGACCTCTCCCGGTTCGCCGTCACCGACGAGGAACTCGCCCTCTGCGGACTTGACTCGTCCGACAGGAGTGATGACCGCGGCGGTTCCGCACGCGAACACCTCGGTGATCTCGCCGGACTTCGTCTTGGTCCGCCATTCTTCGATACTGATGCGGCGTTCTTCCACCGCGAACCCGGCGTCCGTCGCCAGTGTCAGCAGCGAATCGCGAGTGATTCCGGGAAGCAGTGAGCCGGACAGTGACGGGGTGACCAGACGCGCGTCGGAACCCGACCCGAAGACGAAGAAGAGGTTCATCCCGCCCATCTCTTCGACGAAGACCCGCTCGAGGGCGTCGAGCCAGACAACCTGATCACAGCCCTCCTCGGCCGCCTGCGCCTGAGCGAGAAGCGACGCCGCATAGTTGCCCGCGAATTTCGCGGCGCCAGTTCCACCGGGAGCGGCACGCACGTATTCGGTCGACAGCCAGACGCTCACCGGCTTCACCCCGCGCGGGAAGTAGGCGCCGGCGGGTGAAGCGATCAAGAGATACAGGTATTCCTTGGCCGGGCGCACGCCGAGTCCCGCCTCGGAGGCGAACATGAACGGACGCAGGTACAACGCGTCCTCTCCCCCGGACTCCGGGACCCATTCGTGGTCGACGTCGAGGAGTTCGACGATCGAGCGGTGGAACAGCAACTCCGGCAGTTCCGGCATCGCGAGGCGCCGCGCGGACGTCGCGAGGCGCTCCGCGTTGGCGCCGAGACGGAACGTCGAGATCGCGCCGTCGGGCTGCCGGTAGGCCTTGAGCCCCTCGAAGATCGCCTGCCCGTAGTGCAGGACCATGGCGGCCGGGTCGAGCTGGAGCGGACCGTAGGGTTGGACCTTCGCGTCGTGCCAACCGTGTTCCATTGAATACGCGATCGTCACCATGTGATCGGTGAAGTGCTTGCCGAATCCGGGCGCCGCCAGAATCGCTCGCCGCGCCTCGTCGGAGGTGGGAGAAGGATGAGGGACGCGGACGAACTCGGTGACACCTGTCATGCCCGCGATCCTATCCAATGTGCTCCGGCGCCCCGCAGCCGACGGCAACTAGGCAATCCGGTCACTTCGGTGTGATGTCGACGAACGGAGGTGAGACCACCTCGGCACGCAGCGACCGGCCGCGCACATCCACCGCCACTTCGTCGCCGGCCGAGACCCCGGCGTCCGACTCCAGCAGCGCCAGTGCGATCCCGACCTTCAGCGTGGGCGAGAAGGTTCCCGACGTGGTCTCGCCGATCGCCTCGCCGTTCCGCAGGACCGTCTGCCCCGCACGCAGAACGCCGCGGTCGAGTGCCTTGATTCCCCACAGTGTGCGGGCCGGACCGGCAGCCTTCTCGTCGACGAGTGTCTCCTTGCCCCAGAACTTCGGCTTCTTCCATCCGATCGCCCAGCCGCACCGGGCCTCGAGCGGGGAGATCTCCAGCGAAAGTTCGTGGCCGTGCAGCGGGTACCCCATTTCGGTGCGGAGCGTATCCCGGGCACCGAGCCCCGCTACCTGGCCGCCGTGCGCGCGCACCTGCAGAACCGCTGCCCGGAACAGCTTCTCGGTGTCCTGCCACTGCGGCAGCAACTCGAAACCGATCTCACCGGTGTAGCCGCTCCGGCAGACCCGCACGGGAACGCCCTCCCATGTCGCGTCCGCGAACGCCATGTACTCGATGTCGGTGGGCAAACCGAGCGCGGTCAGCACGGCCACCGACTTCGGTCCCTGTACCGCGATGACGCCGAAGTTGTGGTGCTGGTTCTCGACGGTGATGCCTTCGGGTGCGGCCGACGCGAGGGCTTCCACGACATCCGCCGTGTTGGCGGCGTTGGGCACGAGGAAGATCTCGTCGGGACCGACGTAGTAGGCAATGAGGTCGTCGATCACTCCGCCGGACGACGTACAGCACAGCGTGTACTGCGCCTTGCCCGGGCCGATCTTGCCGAGGTCGTTGGTCAGGGTCGAGTTGACGAAGTCCGCTGCGCCCTTGCCCCGCACCACGGCCTTGCCGAGGTGACTGACGTCGAAGACGCCCACCGCTTCACGCACTGCGGTGTGCTCGGCGACGACACCCACATACGACACGGGCATCTCCCAGCCCCCGAACGGAGCGAACGTGGCCCCGAGCTCGACGTGAACGGCGTGAACGGGTCCTTGCAACAACTGCTCCTCGGTCATGGCCTCAACTTATCCGACCCTCGGGCACCCCGGGTAGGCGATGGCGTGCGCACTACGATCGGGGACCGGCGTCGGTCACGTCCGACACCCTCGACCCCGAACCGCCTCAGGAGACACCGTGAGCACTCGCACCGCCCGCCCCCTCGGACCACAACTCGTTCTGGCCGGTGCCGTCGGCAAACGAGTGGACGTGCTGGTGATCGGCCTGACGTCGAGTAAGAACGGACCCGAGATCGCACTCGGCGACGGCGTGGTCGATGAAGCCGTCCTGGCGTCACTGCTCGACGTGTTCGTCGCGGTGGGCGCCACCGGCAAGGCCGAGGAGACCACCCGCATCCCCGCACCCGAGTCCCTTCCCGTCGGCAGTGTGCTTGCGGTGGGACTCGGCGCGGCAGACAAGCTCGACGCCGAACAGATCCGCAAATCCGCGGGCGCTGCCGGACGTTCGCTCAGCGGTGTCGACACCGTCGCGACCACCCTGTCGATGCTCGACCTCGGCGCCGCAGCAGAGGGTTTCGCCCTCGGTGCGTACCGCTTCGCGGAATTCAAATCGGCGAAGTCCGCACCCGGGCCGGACGCCCAGCCGGTGTCGCGGGTGGAACTGTTGGTGTCGTCCCCGCGGGCGAAGGAAGCGAAGGACACGCTCGCTCGATCCACAGCGATCGCCGAAGCCGTCGCCACCGCACGCGAATTCGTCAACACTCCCCCGAGCCACCTGTACCCCGCCGAATTCGCCGAACGTGCAAAAACTCTCGGCACCGAGGCGGGCCTGCAGGTCGAGATACTCGACGAGAAGGCGCTCGAGAAGAACGGGTACGGCGGCATTCTCGGTGTGGGCAAGGGCTCGTCGCGTCTGCCGCGCCTGGTTCGTCTGAGCTACTCGGGCAAGAAGCGGGGAGCTCCCAAGGTCGCGCTCGTCGGCAAGGGCATCACGTTCGACACCGGCGGCATCTCCATCAAACCCGCGGCCGGGATGGAGAACATGACCTCCGACATGGGCGGCGCCGCAGCTGTCGTCGCCACCGTGGTGCTTGCCGCCAAACTGGGATTGCCGGTGGACGTGACGGCCACCGTCCCTATGGCCGAGAACATGCCGTCGTCCACCGCACAGCGTCCCGGCGACGTGCTGACCCAGTACGGGGGCACCACGGTGGAGGTCATCAACACCGACGCCGAGGGACGTCTGGTCCTCGCGGACGCCATCGTCCGTGCGTGCGAAGACGAACCGGACTACCTCATCGATACGGCAACACTGACGGGCGCCCAGATGGTCGCGCTCGGCAACCGTACCCCGGGCGTCATGGGCACCGACGAGTTCCGCGATCGGGTGGCTGCGATCTCCCAGAAGATCGGTGAGAACGCTTGGCCGATGCCGATGCCCGCCGAATTGCGTCCGGACCTCGACTCGAAGGTCGCCGACCTGGCGAACGTCACCAACAACCGCTGGGGCGGAATGCTCGCCGCAGCGATCTTCCTGAAGGAGTTCGTGGCCGACGGCGTCCAGTGGGCGCACATCGACGTCGCCGGTCCGGCTTACAACTCATCGGGACCGTGGGGGTACACCGGACGCGGCGGTACCGGTGTTCCGGTTCGCACGATGATCTCGGTCATCGAGGACATCGCGGCGACCGGGTAGGCGCTTCGGGCCCGAATCGCCTACAGGTCGCGCGCGCGCCGGCGCTTACGTTCGATGCGACGCCGCGCGTCGAAGTCGCGCATCCGCTGCGGGTATCCGGTCTTGCGGACGTCGTAGACCGGAATCCGCAGATCTTCACCCAGCCTGCGCGCCCCGCGTTCACCGCCCACCCGGCGTCGGGTCCACTCGCCATCGGCGGCGACCAGGACCACCGTGACTTCGGTCACGGTGGTCTGCGGTTCCACGTACGCCTCGACTCCGAGGTGCGCGCGGGTCCAGTTCGCGAGATATGTGGCGTCTTCGTCCGACGGGTGGGATCGACCGGATCGTGGCCGTGAGAATCGGTTGAACAGCCCCATCCCGGCCTCCTCGAACGAGTGCGCCGCGCGCTGGCGTGCCGCCTGTCCCACCAGTCTGCCAGTCCGCTTCCTCGTCAATGACGCGGATGAAAACTACCGGCCGGTAGGGAAGGCGGAGGTGACACGCCGGAGTCACGGTGTGTCACCCTCGTCGGACGCGTCGGCGACATCAATGGAAAGATGTTGAACGCCGACACAGCGAGCCGGTGACGACGAATCGGAATTACCTGCAAGTAGCCGCAAGGCACGTGCATCTCGAGCACAATGGTTCACGACCACAAGTCGACACAATTCAACAACCCGAACACAACTGTCGAGGAGTCAAAAGACATGGCGTTCTCCGTCCAGATGCCAGCGCTTGGTGAGAGTGTCACCGAGGGAACTGTCACGCGATGGCTCAAGCAGGAAGGAGACACGGTCGAGGTTGACGAACCACTGCTCGAGGTCTCCACGGACAAGGTGGACACGGAGATCCCGTCCCCCATCTCCGGCGTGCTCAGCAAGATCGTTGCCCAGGAAGACGACACCGTGGAGATCGGCGGCGAACTCGCCGTGATCGGTGACGCCGGCGAGGCACCCTCCGCCTCCGCCTCCGCTCCCGCACCCGCCGCTGAAGAACCTGCCGCTGAAGAACCTGCCGCCGAGGAACCTGCCGCCGAGGAAGCAGCAGCTCCTGCGGAAGACACTTCCGCCCCCGCCGCATCCACCAACGGGTCGTCCGCCGGCTCGGGCGAGGGCACCCCCGTCACGATGCCCGAACTGGGCGAGTCCGTCACCGAGGGCACGGTTACCCGCTGGCTCAAGGCCGTGGGCGACGAGGTCGCGGTGGACGAGCCGCTCCTCGAAGTTTCCACCGACAAGGTCGACACGGAGATCCCGTCGCCCGTCGCCGGAGTCCTGCTCGAGATCAGCGCGGAGGAAGACGACACCGTGCCGGTCGGCGGCCGACTCGCCGTCATCGGATCCGGATCCCCAGCCGCCAAGCCTGCGGCAGAGCCGAAGCCGGAACCCACTCCCGAGCCCGAGCCGGCACCCGAGCCCACGCCCGAGCCCAAGGCGGAAGCGAAGCCTGAACCGAAGCCGGCACCCGAGCCCGCGAAGAGCGCACCCGCACCGGCTGCTGCGCCGTCCGGCGACGGCTCACCGTACGTCACTCCCCTGGTTCGTAAACTTGCCGCAGACCATGACGTCGACCTGTCGACGGTAACGGGAACCGGCGTCGGTGGCCGCATTCGCAAGCAGGACGTCCTGGCCGCCGCGGATGCCAAGAAGGCTCCTGCCGCTGCGAAACCTGCCGCCGCCGCGCCTGCGTCCGTCCCCGCTGTCGCAGGCGCCGGAGTGCGTCCCGAATTGGCGCACCTGCGCGGTACCACGCAGAAGGCCAACCGGATCCGTCAGATCACCGCGACGAAGACGCGGGAGTCGCTGCAGACCACAGCTCAGCTCACCCAAACCTTCGAGGTGGATGTCACCAGGATCGCGTCTCTACGGACTCAGGCCAAGAACACCTTCCTCGAGCGTGAAGGCGTCAAGCTGACGTTCCTCCCGTTCTTCGCGAAGGCTGTGGTGGAGGCTCTCAAGACGCACCCGAACATCAATGCCAGCTACGACGAGGACGCCAAGCAGATCACCTACTACGACGCCGAGCACCTCGGCATCGCTGTCGACACCGAGCAGGGGTTGTTGTCTCCGGTGATCCACAACGCCGGCGACCTGTCGCTGGCGGGTCTCGCACGGGCGATCGCCGATATCGCGAAGCGCGCCCGCTCGGGTGGGCTCAAGCCCGACGAGCTGTCCGGTGGCACCTTCACGATCACCAACATCGGTAGCCAGGGCGCCCTGTTCGACACGCCGATCCTCGTCCCGCCGCAGGCCGCGATGCTCGGTACGGGTGCCATCGTCAAGCGTCCCGTGGTCGTGACCGACGAGTCGGGGAGCGAATCGATCGGCGTCCGCTCGATGTGCTACCTGCCGCTCACCTACGACCACCGCCTCGTGGACGGCGCCGACGCCGGCCGCTTCCTGACCACGGTCAAGCAACGTCTGGAAGAAGCGGCATTCGAAGCGGATCTGGGCCTGTAGGTCGTTAGCACCGAGCCGAGTTGGACATTCGGTTCCGCGCAGGGGCACCATTTCTCTCGGAGATGGTGCCCCTGCTCTGTGAAGGAGGCTGCACATGCGCGTGGTCATCGCCGGATCCTCCGGAATGATAGGCACCGCCCTCGTTTCGTCGTTACGGGGAGACGGTCACGAGGTGGTGCGTCTGGTACGCCGCCGGGCCGCGGGGCCCGACGAATCACAGTGGGACCCGGAGAAATCCAGCCTCGATACCGACGTCCTCGCTGATGTCGATGCCGTCGTGAACCTCTGCGGTGCCGGTGTCGGGGACAAACGCTGGACGGGAGCGTACAAGCAGCTGATCCGTGACAGTCGTCTCGCGTCGACGGACGTGCTCGCGGAGGCTGTTGCGGCAGCCGCGATCCCAGTGTTCGTGAATGCCAGCGCGGTCGGCTATTACGGGAACACGGGCGACCGTGTGGTGGACGAGCAGTCGCCGTGTGGGTCCGGATTCCTCGCATCGCTGTGCCGTGACTGGGAGGCCGCCACGGCACCTGCCGTTCAGGCAGATGTCCGGACGGTACTGCTGCGGAGCGGGATCGTCCTTGCGCCGAACGGAGGTCTGCTCCGACGGCTGCGGATGCTGTACTCGGTGGGTCTCGGGGGCCGGCTCGGCAACGGCCGGCAATATGTGCCCTGGATTTCCTTGGAGGACACGGTCGATGCCATCGAATTCGTGCTGCGCCGTGACGACATCGAGGGGCCCGTGAATCTGACGGGGCCGGCGCCGGTCACCAACGCGCAGTTCAACAGCGCACTGGCGAGGGCGCTGCACCGCCCCGCTCCCTGGGTCGTGCCCGGGTTCGCATTGAACGCCCTGATAGGAGAACTCGCACGGGAAGGCGTTCTCAGCGGGCAGCGTGCCATCCCCGCGGTTCTCGAAGAGTCGGGATCCTCCTTCCGGCACAACACCATCGGTGAGGCCCTCGAGGCAACGCTCGCCCGGTGACCGCGGCCGGGCCGTTCGATATCGCATCCGGGCGTAACCTGTCACTCATGAGCAGCACGTCGCGATCCGCCCGTTTCAGTCCGTCCCCGATGGCCGTCGAACGACTCGGACGGATCGACTACATGGATGCCTGGGACCGTCAGCGTGAACTCGCCGCCGAGCGCGCCGAGAATGCCGGCGTCGACACTCTGCTCCTGCTCGAGCATCCGCCCGTCTACACCGCCGGCCGCCGTACCGAACCCGCGGATCGGCCCACCGACGGCACGCCTGTCATCGATGTCGACCGCGGCGGGAAGATCACCTGGCACGGGCCAGGACAGCTCGTCGGATATCCCATTGTGAAGCTGGCCGAACCGATTGACGTGGTGCGGTACGTGCGGCGCATCGAACAGGCCCTCATCACCGTCTGCACCGATCTCGGTCTCGAATGCGGACGCGTGGAGGGTCGTTCCGGGGTATGGCTGCCTGCGGCACATCAGGACGGTGAGTGGCTGCCGGAACGTAAGGTCGCCGCGATCGGCGTCCGTGTGCAGCGCGGTGTCGCGCTGCACGGGTTCTCGCTCAACTGCAATTCGGCTCTCACCGCTTTCGAAACGATCATTCCCTGCGGCATCCGCGACGCCGGCGTTGCGTCGCTGTCCCGGGAACTGGGCCGCGAGGTCACCATCGAAGAGGTCACACCGGCTGTGACCACGGCGATCATCGCCGCGCTCGACGGCACCCTGCCGGTCACCGACCACGACATCGCACGGGTCGCCGTCGATCCCGCCGCCGCCGCGAAGCCCCCGTCTGCCCGCACGTTCACTACTGTTCGGTACGGCTGACGCCCGCTCCCCCTGCCGACGGCCCGTAGGTGCCCGGCGTACGATCAGTTCCGTGACTGTGGCCCCAGAAGGACGCAAACTGCTCCGCCTCGAGATCCGAAATGCGGAGACCCCGATCGAGCGCAAACCGAACTGGATCAAGACCCGGGCAAAGATGGGTCCGGAATACACCGAACTCAAGGGTCTCGTGAAACGTGAAGGGCTGCATACCGTCTGCGAGGAGGCCGGCTGCCCCAACATCTACGAATGCTGGGAAGACCGCGAAGCGACGTTCCTCATCGGCGGCGAGCAGTGCACCCGGCGCTGTGACTTCTGCCAGATCGACACGGGAAAGCCCTCGGCCCTCGACCGTGACGAGCCCCGCCGTGTCGCCGAGAGCGTCCAGGCCATGGGCCTGCGGTACTCCACCATCACCGGCGTGGCCCGCGACGACCTGCCCGACGGCGGCTCCTGGCTGTATGCGGAGACGGTACGGCAGATCCATGCCCTCAACCCGGGCACCGGTGTCGAGAACCTCATCCCCGACTTCAACGGCAAGCCGGACCTGCTGGCCGAGGTCTTCGAATCACGTCCGGAGGTGCTCGCTCACAACCTGGAGACGGTCCCGCGGATCTTCAAGCGGATCCGCCCCGCGTTCCGGTACGAGCGGTCACTCGGCGTGATCACGGCCGCCCGCGACTTCGGTCTGGTCACCAAGTCCAACCTCATCCTCGGTATGGGCGAAACCCCCGAGGAAGTGACCCACGCGATGGTGGATCTGCATGAGGCCGGCTGCGACATCCTCACCATCACCCAGTACCTGCGGCCCTCACCGCGGCACCATCCGGTAGAGCGTTGGGTCAAGCCGGAGGAATTCGTCGAGCACTCCACGGCTGCCGAGGAGATCGGTTTCGCCGGTGTGATGGCCGGACCGCTCGTCCGTTCCTCCTACCGTGCCGGACGCCTTTATGCGCAGGCCATGGCCCACCACGGACGAGAGTTGCCGGCCGCGCAGGCCCATCTGACCGAAGGCGGTAGCGCCTCGCAGGAAGCAAGTTCGTTGATGGCGCGTCTCGCCCGGTGACGCTGACTCCGATCCCCCGGCGGCAACGCAGGACGGGTGATCGGAGCGCAACCTCCGGGACGTATTCTGGTGATCATGGCGAACGGCAGCACATCCGGTAAAAAAGGCAAGCCCAGCAAGGAAGCAAAGGCAGCCGCCAAGGCAGCCCGCAAACAGGCGTCCAAGGAGCGGAGAACTCAGCTCTGGCAGGCGTTCCAGATGCAGCGCAAAGAAGACAAGTTGCTGCTACCGCTCATGCTCGGCGCCCTCGTCGGTCTCGCCGTCGCGTTTTTCCTGGCGGGTCTGATCTGGGGTATCCAGTGGCTCCTGCTGCCCATCGGCATCCTTCTCGGTGTGCTCGCCGCCTTCATCATCTTCGGTCGTCGCGTACAGAAGAGCGTCTACGGTAAGGCCGAAGGCCAGGCCGGGGCCGCGGCCTGGGCGCTCGACAACATGCAGGGCGCCTGGCGAGTGACCACCGCCGTCACCGGCACCACGCAGCTCGATGCCGTGCACCGCGTGATCGGACGACCCGGCGTCATTCTCGTCGCGGAGGGTTCGCCGCAGCGAGTGAAGTCGTTGCTTGCGCAGGAGAAGAAGAAGACGGCCCGGTTGGTCGGTGACACCCCGATCTACGACATCGTCGTCGGTAACGACGAGGGGCAGATCCCGTTGTCGCAGTTGCAGAAGTATCTGACCAAGCTGCCCAAGAACATCGACACCAAGCGGATGGACGCCATCGAGGGGCGGCTCGCTGCACTGAGCAGCCGCAGCGGTGGCGCAGCTCTGCCGAAGGGCCCGATGCCGGGCGGTGCGAAGATGCGCGGAGTGCAGCGCACCATCCGCCGCCGCTGAGCCGTCGCGGAGTTACCGCGCGCGAACGAGCGCGGTGCCGGTGGCCCGGTCCTGCATACCGCGGCCATCGACATCGGTGATGGTGCCCGGCACCACGAACACCAGCAAGGCCTGGCGCACCAGGGCCCGGATGAAGCCCACCCGTGCGGGACCGTCCACTCGTGCCACCTGCACGCCGAGGGCGAGCTGGCCGGGGGTGAACGAGAACAGGCTGACGCTGGCGATACCCACAACGAACCACACGAGGAGCGTCACCGAGGAGATCGGACCCTCGAGGGGCTTGTCTCCCAGGATCAGAGCGGCGACGCCGGCAGAAGTCACCCAGTCGACCATGAGGGCCGCCAGACGACGTCCGGTGGAGGCCAGGGAACCCGGCCCCTCCGCGGGCAGTCCGAGACGCTCCCCGCGGTGGGACTGTGCGGTCTCGTCCGCGCCGTCGGGCAGGGCTGCCGTGGGGCCGGCGAGCCAGGAACCGGTGATACGTGCCATGCTGTCCAGGATAGGCGTCGTCCCGCTGTAGACCTCACACCGGACGTTCACGCTGTGTGCGTGGTCACAGCCGGTTGGAAAAGCCCTGCATGTTGCTACGCGTAACACGGGCGAAACAAGGGGTTGACCAGCGGGCAACACCAGGTCCATACCGTCTGGCACGACGAATTCGCCATATCCACGTGGCCGAAGCGATTTAAGGAGCACAAGCGTGGCGTTCACCACGGCCGAAGAGGTCATCAAGTACATCGCGGACGAGAACGTCGAGTACGTCGACATCCGGTTCAGCGACCTGCCCGGCGTTCAGCAGCACTTCTCGATCCCGGCCAAGGCGTTCAACCAGGACGTCTTCGAGGACGGCCTCGCGTTCGACGGTTCCTCCGTCCGCGGCTTCCAGTCGATCCACGAGTCGGACATGATGCTCCTCCCGGACGTCGCGACCGCCCAGATCGACCCGTTCCGTGCGGCCAAGACGCTGAACATCAACTTCTTCGTCCACGACCCGTTCACCCGTGAGTCCTACAGCCGCGACCCCCGCAACGTCGCTCGCAAGGCCGAGGAATACCTGAAGTCGACAGGCATCGCTGATACCGCATTCTTCGGCGCCGAGGCCGAGTTCTACATCTTCGACTCGGTTCGCTACGACTCCAGCATCAACGGAGCCTTCTATGAACTCGACTCCATCTCGGGCTCCTGGAACACCGGCAGCGAGGTCAACGCCGACGGCAGCCCGAACCTGGGCTACAAGGTCCGCCCCAAGGGTGGCTACTTCCCCGTCGCTCCGTACGACCACTACGTGGACCTGCGCGACGAGATCTCCACCAACCTGCAGAACGCAGGCTTCGAGCTCGAGCGTGGCCACCATGAGGTGGGCACCGGCGGACAGCAAGAGATCAACTACAAGTTCAACACGCTGCTCGCAGCAGCCGACGACCTGCAGCTGTTCAAGTACATCGTGAAGAACACCGCATGGCAGCACGGCAAGTCGGCCACCTTCATGCCGAAGCCGCTGTTCGGCGACAATGGCTCGGGCATGCACGTCCACCAGTCGCTGTGGAAGGACGGCAAGCCGCTGTTCCACGACGAGGCCGGATACGCGGGCCTGTCCGACATGGCGCGCCACTACATCGGCGGCATTCTGCACCACGCCCCGTCGCTGCTGGCGTTCACCAACCCGACGATCAACTCGTACCACCGTCTGGTGCCGGGCTACGAAGCCCCCATCAACCTGGTGTACAGCCAGCGCAACCGCTCCGCTGCGGTGCGTATCCCGATCACCGGCAACAACCCGAAGGCCAAGCGCCTCGAGTTCCGTGCCCCTGACTCCTCGGGTAACCCCTACCTGAACTTCGCGGCGCAGATGATGGCCGGCCTGGACGGCATCAAGAACAAGATCGAGCCGCAGGCACCCGTCGACAAGGATCTCTACGAACTCCCGCCGGAGGAGGCCCGCAACATCCCGCAGGCCCCCACCAGCCTGTCTGCTGTGATCGACCGCCTCGAGGCCGACCACGACTACCTGACCGAGGGTGGCGTGTTCACTTCCGACCTGATCGAGACGTGGATCGCGCTCAAGCGTGAGCAGGAAATCGCTCCGGTCAACCTGCGTCCGCACCCCTACGAGTTCCAGCTGTACTACGACGTGTAAGTCGTTTGACGCCCTGACCTGCGTAGACGTTAGTTGTTGACGGTTTCCGTCCGCAGCGCGTCCGCAGACCCGGAAGACGAGTCCATTCGTTCCGCCAGAAATTCACCGATGGCGGTTCGGGTGGACTCGTCTGCGTCCGACCACAGGCAGCATGACGTCCTGACGGCTGCGTCGAGTATTGCCGTTCCGCGAGTGCGTGGTGCGACGTGCGTGCCCTGAACCAGCAACGAGACGGCGGTATCGAGCCATGCTTCGGCATCCGGCTTCCGCTCGAATCCCTTTGCGTACTCCTGAGGTTGCCACGATCGGTGGACATGGATTCAAGCGCATTGGGCCTGACCCCGCTCGACAGTGATCAGTGAAATCTCGTCATCGGATTATGCTTCGGATCGACGAGTGCCGCCGCCTACCGTTGCAGAGAATCCATTTGTCAACGGCTGCAATCAATTCGGCCCACCGCACCCCGGTCCTGCCCATCGAGCGACGCAGTCCGAATGCCACGACCCCGGCCGATCCGGACCTCGTTGAGACTTCGGCCCCGGTGCAGAAGGATGACGCCATGGCGGATGACTCCACGACGGTCGAACTCGGCCGGTCCGAACTCCGCGAGGTCGCCGGCTACGCGGTGGCGTGCGCGCGGCCTGCATTGGCGATCTTCGAACGTGAACGCCCTGGCGATCGGCACCCACGAGCCGCGATCGACGCTGCGCAAGCGTTCGCGGATGGAGCCGAGCGGACCAAGGCACTACGTGACAGCGCATGGCGGCACACCGGGCTGCTCAGGAGACCCGCGATGCAGGACAGGCTGCGGCGAGCGACGCCGCACGAGCGGCCGGCCACGCGGTTGCTCCCCGACGGTGTGCTGATGGACGAGTTCCGTCGACCGTGAGTC
>NZ_JBAQEO010000801.1:0-2405 GCF_049286785.1 Rhodococcus sp. (in: high G+C Gram-positive bacteria)
CCGTACCGACCAGCAGATCAAGCTTCGCGGTCAGCGCATCGAGCTCGGCGAAGTCGAGGCGGCGCTGCTGAGGCACGAGGACGTCGCGCAGGTGGCGGTCGTGATCCGTCACGATGGGTCCACCGGCGATTACCTCGTCGGATACGTGGTCTGTGCACCTGGCGCACACGTGGAGGAGCGGGCCGTCCTGGACGCTGCTGCAGCCGCGCTTCCCGGATATATGGTGCCCTCCGCGGTGGTCGTGCTACCGGAACTGCCGGTGAATGCACACGGCAAACTCGACCGGAAGGCGTTGCCGGTTCCCGAGTTCGCGGGCTCGGCCGATTTCGTGGCGCCCGGGACCTCGACCGAGTACGCCCTCGCCGAGATCTTCGCGGAGGTACTCGGTTCCGAACGAATCGGCATGTCGGACAGCTTCTTCGACCTCGGTGGTAACTCTCTCGTCGCGACCCGTGTGGTCGCGCGGATCAACGCCGAGTTCGGCGGCGGGGTGAATGTCCGGGACCTGTTCGAGGCCCCGACGGTCGGTGCGCTGGCTCGCGTGGTCGATCACCTTCGCTCCGGCTCGGGCCCGCGCCGGGCACTCGAGCCCGGTCCGCGACCGGACCGTATCCCGCTCTCGCCGGCACAGTCTCGGATGTGGTTCCTCAACCGGTTCGATCCCACGGCCGGCGCCTATAACGTGGCGGCGGCGCTGCGGCTGTCCGGCGAACTTGACATCGACGCGCTCCGCGCCGCCGTGACAGACATTCTGGACCGGCACGAATCGCTGCGCACGATGTACCCGGACTCACCCGAGGGCCCGCATCAGACGATTTTGTCCGCCGTCGACGCTGCGGCCGGCGGTGACCTGATCGACCTGGTGACCGAACCGGTTCCGGACGAACTCGACGACCGGATCCGGGCGGCAGCGGCCCGCGGATTCGACGTCACCACGCAGATCCCCACAGCCCTGACCCTGGTGCGATGTGAGGCACCGGACGAACACGTCCTGGTGATGGTGGTACATCACATCAGCGTCGACGGCTGGTCGATTCAGGTACTCGCCCGGGACCTGGTGCACGCCTACTCGGCGCGCGCCGCAGGTGAGGCGCCGTCGTGGACCCCGCTGCCGGTGCAGTATGCGGACTATGCACTGTGGAAGCGGACACTGCTCGGCGCAGAGGACGATCCCGACTCGCTCGCTGCGCGTCAGATCGGTTATTGGCGAGCGAAATTGGCGTCGATACCGGAGACCCTCGAACTGCCTGCAGACCGCCGGCGACCGGCGGTCCCCAGCTACCGCGGCGGGAACGTCGAATTCCCGATCGATCCGGAGGTGCACGCGTCGATCGCCCAGCTGGCGCGCACGGCGAACGCGACACCGTTCATGGTGCTGCACTCCGCGTTGTCGGTGCTCCTGGCACGGCTGAGTGGCAGCGACGATGTCGCCATCGGCACCCCGGTTGCAGGCCGGGGTGAGCAGGAACTCGACGACGGCGTGGGCATGTTCGTCAACACGTTGGTGCTGCGGGTTGCGGCGGACCCCGCGCTGACATTCGAGGCGCTGCTCGCGCGCATCCGTGCCACCGATCTGTCCGCGTACGCTCACGCCGACGTGCCGTTCGAACGGATTGTGGACGTTGCCGGCACGGCCCGCTCCATGGCGCATCATCCGCTGTTCCAGACGGTGCTGGCGCTCGAAGACACTCGGCAGCACGCCATCGCCCTCCCCGGATTGGACATCGCGGAACTCCCTGTCGATTTCGGTATCGCCAAATTCGACTTGCAGTGGGTGGTGACGGAAGAATTCGACGAGCACGGTGCCCCCTCCGGCGCGCGTGTGACTCTGACCTATGCCCGCGATCTGTTCGACCACGCAACGGCGGTGACTCTCGCGGATCGGTTCACGCGCATTCTGCGCGCCGCCGTCGCGGACCCGTCCGTGGTGGTCGGGGACCTCGAGATCCTCGACCCCACCGAGCTGGCGGACCTGATCCGGGATCCTGCTCCGGCGCCCATCCGCACTCTGCCCGAGCTCCTCGCGGACGCGGCGCGAAAGCGGGATGCGACGGCGCTGGTGTTCGCGGACACCGACCGTCGCACCGAGGTGTCGTACGGGGAACTCGATCAGCGGTCGAACTCCCTTGCCCGCCTTCTCATCGCGCAGGGTATCGGACCCGAATCATTCGTCGCGATGTCGGTCCAGCGCTCGATCGAGTCGGTGCTTGCGGAATGGGCGGTCGCGAAGACCGGCGCCGCCTTCCTGCCGGTGGACCCCATGTATCCGGCCGACCGGATCGAACACATGCTCGCCGATTCTGCGGTCGTGACCGGGCTCACGATGTCCGCGCATCGCAACGCCCTCCCGGACACGGTGTCCTGGGTGGTGCTCGACGATCCGGACACCCTCGACGACATCGCGG
>NZ_JBAQEO010000802.1:0-4606 GCF_049286785.1 Rhodococcus sp. (in: high G+C Gram-positive bacteria)
CTGAAAGTGCTTTCTGATGCGGCGGATAATCTGGACTTCAACGACCCTGATCATCCCAGCTCAGAAGGCACTTTCCTCATTCACACGCCGACGCGGCCACCAAGATCTTCCACGGATTCAGGCTTAGTTATATGACAGCGATCACAGTAACTCGGGGTAGCGGGTAATCGGCATCGACAATTGGGCCGCACGCACGAGGCCGCATTCTCGCTCAGATCGTCCGCACTGTTCCCCTCACCCAAATGCCCTGTGCGACGGATTCTCTGAGCTATATGAGTGGGCGGTGACTCGCCCGCTGAACCGGTCAGCGATTCACTGGACTGCCGCCGCCAGCTAAAGAAGTGGTCGCTTTAGACCCGGGGAATTGCGAAGCCCGTGCCTGTCCCGTTTCGCTCGCGTGCCAGATAAAGGCCGGGTGGCGTCATCAGTTTCTGGTTTGAAGCGTGCGCACACGTCTAGAACGTAACCCGAGTATTCAACAATCACGCAGCGCCGGGGCAGCTTCGGTATGAGCCTGCTGAAGCAGGCGCTTGAGCTTCTTCGCATCCCTCGACCGAAACGATTCGCCATCGGTGAGGCGATCACGCACCATGTCGACCACTCGGACCGGCATGAGTACCTGCTGCTTGACCGCTCCGCCAACAGCTTCGATCACGGCTTGTTGCATCTGGCCGTCCTCGATCGCGAAGGACACATGATCGAGGGTCTCGTTGTCTAGAACTGGCCGGAGACCAGAAATCACCTCGTGCGCAAACCTATTGAACCCCTCCATGCCTGCCAGTCTGACACTACCCACGAAAATCTGCTACGCGTAAGTGATCAAATGCCGAGATAGCTGACATCTGCAAGGGCTTCTGGTTGGACGCCGTCTGACGACCGCGGCGGTAGCTGGGCCTGTTAGGGCATCGAGTGGCACCACGAAACCGCTGGGTTTCGGTGCCACACTGGCGGCATGACCTTCACTGTGACGCATCGATCATTCGACCAACTCGCGGAGTTCGCCGTGACCGACTTCGGCCCCGACGACTCCTACAGCATCCACGAAAGCGGCGCCCTCGTCGTCGTCAGAGCTCACCAGGAACTGATCTACGCCCCCGGTAGCTGGTTCCTTGTGGAGCGTACAGACGGCCCCGAGGGTAAGTCGCCGGGCAACTACATGTGACCCAGCCGCGAGCCCGAACTATGTGCAACCTCGGGTAGATCGGTGGGCGGCGCGCCGGGAATCGAGACTGCACCGGGCGCTGCCCGGCCGGAAATGTTCTTCGACATCTTGTTGCGGCGCCGGCTACCGATTCGACAACCAGGTACCGTGCCGATTACCCGAAACTAGAAAGAATCCTTATTAGCGACGACTGGCGTGCCACAACCTTGGAAATGAGACGCCGCCTGGTCCGCCTTCGGTTGCCGCGAACGCCCAGGTCAAAGCGTCTCAAAAATTAGTCCCACAATTGAGAGTCATAACACCAGTGCGAACATAACTTTCGGTACGCTCCGCGCATGGAGTTGGGGTATGCGCGGGTGTCGACGACCAAGCAGGACCTCGCGCGGCAGATCGACGCCCTCACCAGGTCCGGGATCGACCCGGTGAACGTCTACGTGGACAAGAAGTCCGGGGCCACCACCGACCGCCCCGGGCTGCAGGCGCTGCTCGGGTACGCCCGCATGGGCGACGTGATCGTGGTGCACACCCTCGACCGGCTCGGCCGCACCGTCCGCGACACCCTCAACCTGATCCACGACCTGCACCAACGCGGCGTGGGCCTCCGGAATCTGGCGGACCCGATCCGAATCGACTCCACCAACCCGGACGATCCGATGGGTCAGTTGGCGGTGGTGCTGCTGGCGCTGTTCGGGCAGATGGAACGCACCTATGCGGTCGAGCGGGCCGCCCACGCCCGCACGGTGGCCATCGAGAAGGGCCGCCGCGTCGGCCGGCCCAGCGTGGTCACCGACGCCCAACTCGCCTACGCCACCTCGCTGCGTGACGGTGGTGCCACCATTCCCGAAATCGTCGCCAAGACCGGGCTGACCCGCTCCACCCTCTACCGCCATCTGCCTCCCCGACCGGCGGAGGCACTCACCGCCGCACCCGACCCCATCGAGGAGACGCCTTCTCCGTCAATGGTTGCGTCGGCACCATCACCGGCCGCCGGACCTCTGGCGTGCCCGACCTGCGGGTATCGGCCCACCACCCGTCGGGACCTCGTCCCGCACCGCGCCGACCTCGCCACCGCCTGGCTACACCTGGACAACCGAGGCCAGCTGCGCCAGGCGCAGCACTGCGCCCGCTGCCAGCCGCACAGCCACGTCCTGGTGATCAGCTGCTCGAGGTGCGGCGACGGCCCGCTGGTCACCGGCTCTCCCGGAGACGACCTGCCTCCATCGGTCCTGACCTGGCTGGAAGATCACGGATGGACCACAGTCCCCGAGCTCGTCTGCGGCGCTCACGACCGGTCACTGCCCACGCATGTGACCACGTAGCCGCCCTTCCTGGGCGCTGCCCCTCAATCAACCAGCAGAGGTAGCATTAGTGCTACCATGGGGTATGGAGAGTCTAGGGTTGAAGGAACTGCGCCAGCATGCCAGTGACTACGTCAAACGTGCCGAAGCTGGGGAGACGATGCTGATCACGGTCGCCGGCCGGCCGAGCGCGATCCTCGGCCCGGCCGGGCGGAAGACGTGGTGCGCCTTCGACGAGGTCGCCGACATCTTTCAGACCGACACCGATCCGGCGTGGGCGGCCGACCGTAACCTGATCGACGACCCGATCGCGGACCCCTGGGCTCCCCGGTGAGAACGGTGCTCGATACGAGCATCCTGATCGCGAACGATGTCCCGCCCATTGACGGGGAGGTCGCGATCAGTGCCGTGAGCCTGGCGGAACTACACTTCGGGCTCCTGGTCGCAACCACCGCGCAGCAGCGAGCTCAGCGGTTGCAGCGCCTGATCGCCGTGGAACGCAAGTTCGAACCCCTACCCGTCGACGCGGGTGTCGCTCGAAGTTACGGGCAGCTGGCCGCAGCCGTGCGAGCATACGGCCGCAAACCTCAGCCCCGAGCCCTCGATCTGATGATCGCCGCCACCGCGCACGCGAACAACGCCCGACTCGTCACCCGCAACGCCGGCGATCTTCGCGGCATCGAACACCTGCTGGGAGTCGACACCATCTAAAGGACAACCTGCGATCGATGTAGGTTGCCGTTACCGGGGCTCACCCAGTTGGCCGGTACGGCCGGCGTCGCTCGGTGTGCGAATTGGGATGCCGTACTGCTTCGCGATCCGGCTCATCCGCGGCACGCTGCGTCCCACCTCGTGCCCGAGTTCCCGCAGTGTTCGCCGCTGGGTGACGTACTGGTCGTGGAACCATGCCGGATCGACCGGCGGCCCTCCGACGGTCGGGGTGATGCCGTGGTGTCGTGCCAGCCGACCCGCCACCTTCCTGCCGACGCCGATCATCGAGGCGATCTCGGCGAGGGTACGGCGCTGAACGTAGTAGAGGTCGAGGAACTGCGTCCGGCTCAACGCCTCCTCGGCCGAGGTCTGGGCCGCGCGTCGACCGAACCGCTGTGCGGCAGTGGGCGATGCGGGCGCGGGGTGCTTCTCGAGGAGGTGGCGCACCACGTCGATGGTGGTGCCCAGTTGCCGCGCGATCTCCGAAGTGCGGCGTGTTCGCGGCGGGTCAGGTCATGGAGGGCGGCGAGGTCGACGGCGCCCGGATCGGGTCCGGGCAGGAGTAGCCCGTCGAGCAAGTGCAGGGGTGGATGCCAGTAGACCGGTTCCTCACCCAGGCCCTGGTCGTCGAGGAACTGGCGGGCCGCCTCGGCGAGCGGCGCGGCCAGTGCGGGGGTGAGTGCGCGCGGGAACTCGGACAGTTTCGCGCGGACGTCGTAACCGGCCGCGAGGAAGGGGGAACGGGACGCGGGTAGCCCGCTGAGTCGTTCGAACAACAGGCAGCGGGCGAAGTCCGCCTTCTGGCCCGCGCCGGGCGGTGTTCCGGTCCGGCGGCAGATCTCGTCCCACAGGTCGTGGGGCAGCAGATCGCGGTAGTCCAGGCGCCGCCGCCTGTCGTAGTCGATCGGTGGCGGCTCCGCGGCGAGGTGGTCCACCAGCCGGGTCAGCGCGGTCAGGGTGCCCTCCCACCGAGGAGAGTTCCGCAGGGATGCCAGCGTGCGGGTGACCCCGGCCGCTCGGACCGCCGATCCAGGCGGTCGGCGGCCTCGCCGACGGTGAGCGCGGTTCCCACCAGCACCAATGCCGCCGACAGGGCCGGTCGGACCTGCGCTGGACTGCACGGGGCCACCGTGAATCGCAGTGACCATTGCGGCCAGAGCCGGGTAGGGAGGCGGCCGGCGGCGTCGTCCACGGCGGTGGCACCCGCCGTGGGGTAGCTCGGGAGGGCGGCGGCGGTGCGATACCGGAGCTGATCGACGGCGCGGACGAACAGCGGTCGCAACGCGGCGAGCTGGATGGCCGCCAACACCGTACTGGTGGCGCTGCCCCAGTCGCACATGGTGCCGGCGTCGACCTGGCGGCCCAGACGACGACCGCCGTGCACCAGCCACCGCAACGCCTCGCCGGCTTCGGCCGTGCTGGACCGGTCCAGCAC
>NZ_JBAQEO010000803.1:0-3932 GCF_049286785.1 Rhodococcus sp. (in: high G+C Gram-positive bacteria)
GCCTCGGCCCTCATGGTGTATTCACCCGTTGCGGCCGAACGCGAAGCGGAGCGACCCGACACCGCGGCCATTGCCTTTTCCCGTCACCGTGCGAGCTTCCGACTGCTGTGAGTGGTCGAGGGTTGCCCTACCCCTCGACCACTCACGAGCGCGAACTCTTACAGGGACTTCAGTTCCTCGGTGACCTCGCCGACCATCTTCTTGGCGTCGCCGAAGAGCATGGAGGTGGTGTCCGCGTAGAACAGCGGGTTCTCGATGCCGGCGAACCCGGAGTTCATCGACCGCTTGAGCACGATCACCGACTTCGACTGATCCACGTTCAGGATCGGCATCCCGTGGATCGGCGAGGACGGATCATTGCGGGCCGCCGGGTTGGTGACATCGTTCGCGCCGATCACCAGGGTGACGTCGGTGCGAGCGAACTCGTCGTTGATGTCGTCCATTTCCTTCATCGCGTCGTACTCGACGTCGGCCTCGGCCAGGAGCACGTTCATGTGCCCGGGCATCCGGCCGGCGACGGGGTGAATGGCGTACTTGACCTCGACACCCTTCGACTCGAGCAGCTTGGCCATGTCCTTGACCGCGTGCTGGGCCTGGGCCACCGCCAACCCGTACCCGGGAACGACGATCACCTGGTTCGCGTACGCCATCTGGATCGCCGCGTCCGCCGCCGAGGTGGACTTCGCCGTCTTCACGGCGCCGTCACCGGCCACAGCGGCCGTACCGCCCCCACCGAACCCACCGGCCACGATCGCCGGAATCGACCGGTTCATGGCCTTGGCCATCAGGTTGGTCAGGATCGAACCCGACGCGCCGACGATCATGCCGGCCACGATCATCGCCTGATTGTTCAATGCCAGACCCGCCGCCGCAGCCGACAGACCGGTCAACGCGTTGAGCAGCGAGATCACCACGGGCATGTCCGCACCGCCGATCGGCAGCACCACCATCAAACCGAGGATCCCGGCCAACACCAGCACACCGACGATCCACCACTGCGACGTGGCTCCGGCCGGGTCGATCGCCTTGATTCCGATGATCACCGCCAATGCGACCGCACCGATCAGCAGCAGGGCGTTGAGCGGCTGCTGGAGCTTACCGATACCGATGGGACGCCCGGGCAGGGTTTCCTGCAGCTTCAGGAATGCAATGACGCTGCCCCAGAACGAGATCGAACCGATGATCGCCGCGAACAGCGAAGCGATGACGATGTGCACCGTCGGCGACTCACCGTGTTCGAACGCGGTGAACCCGCCCGAATCGAGGAACTCGGCGTAGGCGATCAACGCGACCGTGCCGCCACCGACACCGTTGAACAGCGCCACCAACTGCGGCATCGCGGTCATCTTCGTCCGCAGCGCCGGCGGAACACCGAGCGCCACACCGATGACGAGTCCGGAGATGATGAGAATCCAGTTCGAGGTGTCACGAATCGCGATCAGGGTCGCGATCACCGCGATCACCATGCCCGCCGCCGCGATCTGGTTACCGCGCACCGCGGTCTTCGGGCCCGTCAGGCCCATCAGACCGTAGATGAACATCCCGAACGCGACGATGTACAGAACATTGACCAGGTATTCCATTACTTTTCACCCGTCTTCGCAGCAGCAGCGGGCGCGGCCGGCTTCGACTTGAACATCGCCAGCATCCGGTCGGTGACCACGAAACCACCGACCACGTTGATCGTTCCGAACACCAACGCCACGAACAGAATGACCTGCAGGCCCCACGGCGGGTTGTCGACCTTGCCCAAGACCACCAGGGCGCCGAGCACGACGATGCCGTGGATGGCGTTCGTGCCCGACATCAGCGGGGTGTGCAACGTGTTCGGGACCTTCGAGATCACCGCGAACCCCACGAACCCGGACAACACCAGGATCGCGATGTTCGCCAACAGTTCGGTGTACATCTAGGACACACTCTCCTCACGAGTGACGCACGAAGCGGCCAGCACCTCGTCCGAGAAATCCGGGGCCAACTGCCCTTCGGACAACATCAACTCCAGCAACGCGGAGACGTTCTTCGAATACAACTCCGACGCATGCTCGGGCATGGTCGCCGGCAGGTTCAGCGGCGAGCAGATGGTCACACCGTGCTTGACGACGGTCTGCCCGGGCTCGGTCAGCTCACAGTTGCCGCCGGTCTCACCGGCGAGATCGACCACCACGCTGCCCGGCTTCATACCCTCGACGGCCGCGGCCGTCACCAGCCTCGGAGCGGGACGGCCCGGGACCAGCGCGGTGGTGATCACCACGTCGAAGCCCTTGATCGCGTCCTCGAGCGCCTGCTGCTGCTGGGCCCGTTCGTCCTCGGTGAGCTCCCGGGCGTACCCGCCCTCACCGGCCGCGTCGATCCCCAGATCGAGCCACTGGGCACCGACCGAGCGGACCTGATCGGCCACCTCCGGGCGCACGTCGTACCCGGTGGCGCGGCCCCCGAGACGCTTGGCCGTGGCCAGCGCCTGCAGACCCGCCACCCCCACACCGAGGACCAGCACCATCGCGGGCTTGACCGTTCCGGCCGCAGTGGTGAGCATCGGGAAGAACCGTGTCGACTCCGACGCCGCCAGCAGCACCGCCTTGTATCCGGACACGTTCGCCTGTGACGACAACGCGTCCATCACCTGCGCGCGGGAGATCCGCGGGATCGCCTCGACCGCGAAGGCCTGAACCCCCGCCGCTTTCAGCGCCGCCACCTGATTGTCCTGGTTGCGCGGCGCGAGGAACCCGATCAGTGTCTGACCCGAGTGCAGGCGGGCGACTTCCTCGTCCGTCGGCGGAGCCACCTTGACGATCACGTCCGCCGACCACGGGTCGGTGATCTTCGCACCCGCCGCCACGTACAACTCGTCCGGAATCAGCGCGCCCAACCCGGCGCCCGACTCGACGACGACGTCCACCCCCTTGGCGATCAACGACGCCACTATCTTCGGCACCAACGCCACCCGACGCTCACCGTCGTTCGATTCACGAACGACGCCAACCGTCGGGCGCGGACGTGCCGCGCTCTGCGATGTATCCATTTATCGACTTCCTGCGGTAGATGACCTGTAGTGCCGCGAGAGCGGCCACAGCCGGGATGAGTGGCGGAATACGACCCCGCCTCGACTGAATTCAGCTGATGATAGCCAGAGACAGCGTGACGGAGGGAACAACTTGTCGGTCCGGCAAGTCTCTGAATCGAGTCCGAACAGGCGTTCTCACAGGCTTTGCACCTAATTTGTGAGGCCGCTCACATGACAATTTCATCGTAGTCTGACGGTAGACACCCGCAAGGGAGCGGAGGTTCGTCATGAGCAATTCGAAGGAACACGGCAGAGCACACGTCACCGGGGAACAATCGGTGGTGGTCGAGCGGATCTACGACCATCCGGCCGAAGGCGACGGGCTACGTCTCTTCGTCGACCGACTCTGGCCGCGCGGGATGCGCAAGGACGCGTTCCATTTCGACGACTGGGCGAAAGACCTCGCACCCTCGACGGAATTGCGGCACTGGTACTCGCACGATGTCGCCGAATTCGGCGAGTTCCGTGAGCGGTACATCTCGGAACTGGACACGCAGGAGGGACAGAAGGCGCTCGCCCGGGTGCGCGAACTTGCGGCGGGACGACCGATCGTTCTCCTCACCGCAGTCAAGGACGTCGCCCACAGCCATGCCGAGGTGCTCGCCGAGTACCTGCGGGCGCAGCGGTGATCCGGCCCGACGAGCCGACTGCGCCGGACGACGATCTCGGCGGCGATCCGGTGTGCTGGCTCGACCGGGTCTGCCCGGAGTGCGGTCTGTTCCTCACCGATCACGATGCGGGCTCCTGCCCACGGTGCGGGGCGACGCGCGACCGGTAATTCGGGCCCATTCTGCTACGCCACCCTCGGTACCAGCAGTCGGCTCGACGGCAGACGGTTCCCGCCGCGTCCACCCCCGCACTCTTCGTT
>NZ_JBAQEO010000804.1:0-6688 GCF_049286785.1 Rhodococcus sp. (in: high G+C Gram-positive bacteria)
GTGTCGACGCTCTCCCCGCTGATGCTGACGCCCGGATCGTTGACGACGACCTTGGCTCCCTTCGACGCGAGCAACAGAGCGTAGGCACGCCCCAAACCCCGCCCGGCACCGGTGATCACCGCGACCCGGTCGTCGAATCTGAGTTCAGACATCGAATGTTCCTCTCGCGATGTGCATGTCGCCTCGGTTCGTCACTTGTCGAGCACCAGGCCCTCCAATTCGCCGGTGTCGCGCCAGGCCTGCAGCAATTCGGTGAGTTCGTAGAAACCGCCCCAGAAGGGATCGCCGAGGAACGACCGTCCGTTCGGTTCGCCCTCACTGTTGTAGTAGCCGGGCGTGCATTCCGACGTGAAGGTGCTGTTGTCGACCGCGTTCGCCCGGATGGTCTGGATCCAACCCTCTTCGGCTTCTGCGGTGGGCTCGACGAACGTGGCTCCACGCGTTTGCGCCTCTTTGATGATGTACGCGATGTGGTCGGCCTGCTGCTCGAACATCAGGGTGGTGGACGCGGTGACCCCGCCTTGGACGAACCCGGTGGCGAAATGGTTGGGGAACCCGTGCGCCATGATGCCGTGCAGGGTGCGGAATCCCTTGCCCCAATGGTCGTACAGTGAGTTGCCTTGGCGGCCGGCGAAAGGCTTGATGTCGAACTGGCGGTCGAGTGCGGTGGTGATCTCGAAGCCGCTCGCGAAGATGATGCAGTCGAACTCGTGCTCGACGCCGTCGACGATGATGCCCTTCTCGGTGATGCGCTCTACGCCCTTGGTTTCCGACACATCGACGAGGGTGACGTTCGGGCGGTTGAAGGTCGGAAGATATTCGTCGTTGAAGACCGGCCGCTTGCACATGTTGCGGTAGTAGGGCTTCAGCAGTTCGGCGGTCTCCGGATCCTCGACGATCTCCTCGACCCGACGACGAAGCCGTTCCATTGCACGGTAGTCTTCGACCTCCTTGAGCTCCAAGAACTTCACCGGGTCGGCCAGGGCAGCCCAGCCGTTGGTCTCGGTCAGCTTCGCGGCCAGGTTGCGGGACACCTCGGTCCAGCCGTCGCAGATGAGGTCCGGCTCGCCGGGGGAGTAGAAGGCGAAGGCGGCGTTATGGAAGTTGCGCTGCCGTGCTGCCCTCCAGCCCGGTTCCAGGCTGTCCACCCATTCGGGATCGGTCGGGTAATTGGCCCGCTCGAAGACGTACGACGGCGTCCGCTGGAAGACCGTCAGGTGCTTCGCGCCGCGCGCCAGATGTGGGATCGCCTGGATGCCGCTCGAACCCGTGCCGATGATGGCGATCTTCTTGTCGGCGATCTTGTCCAGCCCGCCGTGCAGGTCTCCGCCGGTGTATTCGTAGTCCCAACGGGCAGTGTGGAAGGTGTGCCCTGTGAATTCCGTGATGCCGGGGATGCCCGGAAGTTTCGGCCGGTTGTAGGGGCCTTGGGCCATGACGACGAACCGGGCGCGGATCTCGTCACCCCGGTTGGTGCTGATTCGCCAGCGATTGATCTCCTCGTCCCATTCCAAGGAGCGGATCAGGGTGTGGAAGATCGCGTTCTCGTAGAGGCCGAAGTGCCTTCCGATGCGCTGGGCATGTTCGAAGCACTCGTCCCCGCGGGAGAACTTCTCCTTCGGCATGAAGCCGGTTTCCTCGAGCAGCGGGAGATAGCAGTAGGCATCCGAGTCGATCTGTATGCCCGGATAGCGGTTCCAGTACCAGACACCACCGAAGTCGCCGCCCAATTCGATGATCTTGAAGTCGGTGACGCCGGCCTGCTGCAGTCGGTGCGCAGCGATGAGACCACAGAAACCGCCACCGAGGATCACCACCTCGATGTCGTCGGTGATCGGCTCCCGCGGCTCGACCGGCATGTGCGGATCACCCTCGTAGAAGTCCGCGAATTCGTTGTCGGCCTCCAAGTACTGTTGCTGCCCCTCGGGGCGGATGCGCTTGTCGCGCTCGAGCAGGTATTTCTCTCGAAGGGCTGCCTGGTCGACGTCAGGCGTCTGCGTTGGTGCGCAGTTCTGCATGTGAATTCCTCGGCTCGATAATGTCATTCGGATCGTTCCTCATCAGGACAAGTGGGACTCAGCTGAGATCGGTCGGCGCACCCGTACCCATATAAGTGGCCAGGTTGTGGTGCAGGTTGACGATGCTGCGCTCGCGATACGGGTTGGGCTTCGGACCCGAGAATCCCCGCGCCTTCATACCCTTTTGGACGGCGGCCATGTTGGAGAAGTCCTGGGGCAGGACGGTGCGCCAGCCCGGGTCGTCCGCCGGCGTGTATTCCCACTCCGTCTTGGGCTCCTCCCCGGCTGGAAAGAGTTCGTAGACCGCGGCTTCGAAGATGCACTTGTCGGGGTCGTAACCGTAGGGCCGAGCGCTGTAGCACAGCATGTTGTTCAATGCATGTCCCACTTGGAAATTGGGGAATATTTGCCATGCAGTTCCACTCTCGGCGATCGCCTGAGGGTCGACGGTCGGCCAGATCACGCCGCGCGCAGCGTCGTCTTTTCTGGCGGAATCCAACCAGTGCCTGAGCACTTGGTCACCAGGCGTTCCTTCAGGCAGTTCGTCGATCAACCGCTGCGCGGCGTCGACCAGTGTCCGGGTGGTATTGGTGTTCGCGTTCTCCCAGGTGAAGTTCTGCAGATCGATCGTAGAGATACGGGGGTCCGGGCCACCGCCGATCCGCAGCTTCGCCTGGTTTTCCTCCATGCCTTTGGGCGCGTCGTAGCCGATATTGCTGTGCTTGCCCTGTGCGCGGGCCCACCCCAGGAAACTGCCGTATTCCCGGAACTCCGGGTGGGTGTACGGCACGTGGTAGGTCTCCATGAACGCCTCGAGGGCGACCTTCCAGTTGCAGTCGAAGACAAGCCACTTGCGCCACCGGTAGCGCATGTTCTCCAAGTGGAACGGGTCGAGCAGGGAGGCAGCAGGTTCCAGGTAGTCCCGCAGTGGCTCACACTCCGGGTCCATGTTGATCCAGATCCAGCCACCCCAGGTGTCGACCTTGAGTTCGGTCAGCCTGGTCTTCTCATCGGTCAGCCCGGTCGGCCAGTCCTCCCGCTCGGCCGCCCAGGTGTTCTTTCCTTCCAGGTCGTAGGTCCACCCGTGGAACCCGCACACGAAGGTCTTGCAGCTGCCGCGAGCTTCTCGAGCACCCGGCGGGGTGTCGACCAGCCGGCGACCCCGGTGTGAGCAGACGTTGTAGTACGCCCGAATCGTGTCGGGCGCCGTCCGCGCGACGATGATCGAGTCGTCGAGAATGTCGTAGGTGAGGAAATCGCCGACGTCGGCGAGTTCGTCCACCCGTCCGACCTGCTGCCACACCTTGGCCCACAGCTTGTCTCGTTCAGCCCGGGCGTACTCTTCGGAGAGATAGGCCTCCACGCCGATCGTCAGCGGTGTGGATAGCGGTTCGGTTGCCGCGGAAGCTGTTTCCTGGATGTTGTCGACAGTGTCGGTCATGACATTCTCCTGTTGAAGACTCTGCTGGGTCAGTGCGTGATGGCCGCGCGGAACGATTCGTCCTTGAGGAAGAGTGAGGTGTGGTCGGCGCCCATATGGGTCCATTTGAGGTTGAGTCCGCCATCCACCAGAATCGTCTGCCCGGTGATGTAACTTGACAGGTCGGACAGCAGGAAGAGGATTGCCCCCGCCTGTTCGTCGGGACGGCCGCGTCGTCCCATTGCGATTGCGCGGCGGTCACGTTCGGGATCCTCGTCGACGTAGGTGGCGGAAGCCGGCGTCTCGGTCACGCCCGGTGCGATGGCATTGACCCGGATGTTGTCAACGGCAAGTTCGACCGCCATCGTGCGGGTGGCTGCCACCACCGCCGCCTTCGCTGTGCCGTAGCCGATATGGAACGGCGCCGTGTTCATGCCGCTGATCGAGGAAATGGAGACGATCGATCCAGGACGGCCCTGCGACTTCAGCTCCGCGGCGACCGCTTGGCTCATGAAGAACATCGTCTCGAGGTTCTGGGTGAACAACGCTCGCCAATCCTCCCGCGTGACACGGGTCGACGGCATCCAGGTAGCGGGTGCGGCGCCACCGGCGACGTTGACGAGCCCGTGCAGGTTACCGTCGGTTCGCCTCGCCATGTCGAGCACGGTGGCGATGCCTTCATCCGTCGAGGCGTCGGCTGCAACCGGAACCACCGAAAGGCCCTCCTCGATCATGGGTTCGATGTGGTTCGAAAGGTTCGTCTTCGAACGGCTCACCGCGATCACGGTCGCACCGGCGCGGGCGGCCATGCGCGTCACCGAGGTTCCGATGCCACCGCCCGCCGCGCCGGAGACGATGACGATGCGTCCGCCCAAGCCCACGAAGTTCTGCTCCATGACCGGCCTCAGATTCCTTGACGGAGAGCCAGGACACTGCCTTCGGCATCAGCCGAGATGTAGATCGTGCCGTCGGGACCGGCAGCGATACCGGTGAAGGGGCCCTGAGGACCGGAGAACGGCACCAGGCCCTTCAGTGGCTTGGGACTTACGCCGGGAGGGGCTCCTACCGGCAAATTGCGGGCGACGATCTCCTGAGCCTTGGTCTCGAGGTCGACACTGATCAGTACCTTGGCGTCGACGTCGACAATGTAGAGCTGTCCGTCGCGCACGAGGATGCCTTGCGGGCGCTCGAGACCGTCGACCACGGTATCGACACCGGCGGGCGTCACTGCCACGATCCGGCCGGCGCCGGCTTCCGCGACCAGGCAGGTTCCGTCCGATGTGAACGCCACACCCATCGGATCGTGCAGGCCGGAGGCCAGCACCTCAGCCTGTCCGGACCGGATGGAATGGACCTTTCCTGTCCCCAGATCGGCGACGGCAATGGTTCCGTTCGCGGAGACCGCAACACCGTAGAGCTGATCGAGCCCCTCGGCCAGCACTTCGCTTTCGCTGCTCGCGGGCCGGTAGCGCGACACCGTGCCGTTGCCGGTGACGATGAATTCGCCGTCGCCGACGGCCGTTAAGCCGCGGATGTAGCCGGGATAGCCGGGACTGAAGAGCATTCCGACAGTGCGCACCTCACCGCCGGGTTCGAGTGCAAGCAGGAAGGCACCGTCAGCGATGTAGACAGTGCCGTCTGTACCCACGGTCAAGTCCAACGGCCAGGTCAGACCGTCCGCCAGCGCCGTCCGGGTCTGCCCGCCGCCCAGAATTTCCGTGATCTGCCCGGTGAAGCTCGAGACGAACAGCCGGTCGCCTACGAATGTGAGGTTGTCGAGTCCGGGATTCAGGGCAGCCAGCACGGTGCGCTCACCGTTGCGAGGATTGATCCGCAGCACTTCGCCCGAGCCGCACTGGGTGGAGACGATATAGCCGTCGGCGTCGAACTTCACCGCGTCCGGCGTCGAGAGGTCGCCCACGACACGCTCCGGCTCACCGCCGTTCGGATCGATCCGCCAGATGTCGTTGGTTCCCAACACCGGGTAGTACAGCTTGCCGTCCGGCCCGACCTCCATTGCGTTGGGCATCGGCAGGTTGTCCACCAGCACCCGGGGTGCGCCTCCATCCAGGTCCAGTTCCATCAGGCGACCACCGATGCGGCACTCGTTGACGAACAGTCGGCCCTGGTGGAAGGTGATTCCGTTGGCTCCGGGAAGGTCGTCACGCAACAACCGCGTGCTCCCGTCGGTGCCACGCACGCTGACGCGTCCGTCGTAGTACTCGGTGATGTAGAGGTCACCGTTCGGGTCGAAGGCCAGGTCGTCGGGAGCGACGATGTCGCTGCCCATGGCGCTGATGGTCTCCAGATCGCCCGTCTCGGGATCGAAGGCGCTGATCTGACTGCCCGCCACCTGCGCGACGTAGATCCGGCCGTCCGCGCCGGTCCGGATGCCATTGGCGCCGAATAGTCGACTCGGTGCGGTGAGACGTTTCAGGCTCCACCCTTCGGCGAGGCCGATGGAGCTGCTTTCGGTATAGCGGGCCGCCTGTATCAAGGTGGGCCTCCTGTGCTTAGGAGAAGTTCGGTGTCGGCAATGCGGCCCCGCGCGTGCCGGCCGGCAGGCCGTGACGCAGGCCACTCTTGTTCGATTCGGAGTTAATCACCGAAGCCGCAGTATTACAAGCATTGCTATCCTTACTAGGATAGGAGTAGCATTCTCATCTCGGGATAATCACATTATCGCTGTTCGCCGCGCATCGAAGACCAAATCGGACGGATCCGTAAGGCGAACTCCGTCGCTATTGGCGCGTTCACGCGCTGCGGCCGTCTCAACCGATAGGAACGGACGTCATCGCACCCGGAACAGCAGGTCGCGGACCGACCAGGTGTTGATGACGCGCACGGGTCCACTCCACACGCCATGGCGCGTTCGCATCCGTAGCCCTGCCATGCGAGTTGCCCGGGCACGTGAGCGTCGGTATGAGATCCATTCCCGAGACAGTCGGAATCAGGCCCTCATCATCGTGTCGAATCCGCGCCGACGTCCTCGGGCACTGTTCGGGGGGCACTGTACGGGTCGTCTCGTCGCGGGCGGGCGTGGTTCCCGGCCGGAGTCGACGTTCGACGCGGAGGAGGTGTTCAACGACCTCGCCGCGACAGTGCTCAGACGACACACCGACTGCTCAATTGCGAGGCCGACTTCAGGGTACGAAGTGCTGGAAATTGTTGATCGTCGACGCACCGTGTGCGTTTCGGCGCTCTCGATCGTCGACACCGATGGGGTGGCGCCTGCACATCCCTTCTACTG
>NZ_JBAQEO010000805.1:0-2861 GCF_049286785.1 Rhodococcus sp. (in: high G+C Gram-positive bacteria)
CCCCACCGCTCGAGGGTGTGCGCGTCGACGGCTTCTGCGGTGAAGAACAGCCGGCGCATCGCCTGCTGCGGCAGCATACGGGCGGTGAAGCGGCCGCCGCCCAGTACCCCGACGTTCATTTCCGGCAGCCCGAACGTCGCCTTCTCCGACGCCACCACCAGATCGCACGAGGCGGTCAGACCAAATCCGCTGCCCAGTGCCGGACCGTTGACGGCGGCAATGACGGGGATCGAACAGTCGATGAGGTTGAACATCGCGCGGCGGACGTTGCGCATTTGCAGTTCACCTCTCGTCGTGTCCATGGTGCGGAAGTCGTTGAGGTCGTTGCCCGCGCTGAATACGTGACCGCGTCCTGTGAGCACAGCGACATTGACTGTCGGATCGTCCGAAAGCCCGTCGAAGACCTCGGCGAGTTCGCCGTACATTCGGTGGTCGATTGCATTGACCTTGCCGCGGGCGAGCTCGACGAGGGCGATCCCTGGTTCCGGTTGGGAGATGAGGACATGATCGGTCATGTCGTCCTCACTTCTCATGCGCCGCATGAATGCTCACGCCGACCATCTGCGGCGGTACGTCAGTGCGGTCACGGGTCCAGTCGCGGAGCGCGAACTTCTGGATCTTGCCGCTGGCGGTCTTGGGTAGCACGTCCACCACGAAGACGCTCTCGGGTATCTTCTGCTTGGCGACCTCGCGTCCAGCCAAGAACTCGTGGACCTCTTCGAGGGTCAGGTCCTGGGCGTCGTGGGTGACGACGAAGGCGCAGCCCCGCTCACCGGTCGTCGCGTCCGGCCCGGCAACGACGGCGACCTCGCTGACAGCGGGGTGCTCACTGAGCAGGTTTTCCACCTCGTGAGTGCTGATCTTCTCGCCGGAGCGGTTGATGATGTCCTTGATTCGGCCCTCGATGTGGATTGCGCCGGTTTCGTCGAACCGTGCGAGGTCACCGGACCGGAAGAAGCCATCCTCGGTGAACGCCGCGGCGTTGAGCGAGGAATCGAGGTACCCGAGGAAGGTGTCGGGGCCGCGCCACAGTACCTCGCCGACGGAGCCGGGCGGGACGGGGCGCTCGGAGGCGTCGACGATGATCACCTCGGTGGGCGCGAGGACTCGCCCGTCGGTCCGGGTGCGTAATTGCGTTGTGTCCCAGCGATTGCCTGCTGTGACGGACGGTCCCTCGGTGGCGCCGTACATTCGGACGACGGTGCCGAGCCGATCGGTGGCCTGGCGGGTCAATTCGTCCGGCATGTCAGCGCCGCCGCAGACGATGTACCTGATCGACGGAGTGGGACGACCCGCCGCGACCGCGGCATCGAGCAGCCCTTGCAGGAACGGCGTGGAGAAGATCATGAAGCTGGCGTCGTCGCGGGCGATCTTGTCGAGCGCGGCGACCGGATCCCACTGATCGTGCAGTACGACGGGCGCCCCGAGCAGGAACGGCAGTGTCAAGGCGCAGTTCACGCCGGTCACGTGCGTGACCGGCGACGGGTTGAAGATGACGTCGTTCTCGTTGAGGCCGAACAACTCGATCATCGAGAGGTTCTCGAACACGAGCGTGTTGTGGCTGTGCAGCGCGCCCTTCGGATCCGCGGTCGTCCCAGAGGTGTACAACAGCAGGCAGACCTGATCTGGATCTGGCTCTGGCAGTGCGGCAACCACGTTCGCAGCCTCGGCCGGGGCACTGGCGAGCAGCTCTGTCCACGTGGTCACCCGCTCGTCGGTGCTGCGCTCGTCACGCTCGCCGAGGACTACGACCTTCTTCAGGTGCGGCAAGTCGTCGAGCAGCTGACCATACATTGCGGCGTAGTCGAATCCCCGGTAAGTCCTGGGAATGAAGACGGCCGACGCCCGCGCCTGCCCGAGGATGAACCTCAGCTCGCGCCCGCGGTAGATCGGGACTATAGGGTTGGCGACGGCGCCGAGCTTCATGATCGCCTGGTAGACGATGACCGCCTCGGTCCGGTTGGGGAGCTGGAACGAGACCACGTCGTCGGCGCCGATCCCGACCGAATGCAGCGCAGCCGCGAGCGCGGTCGCATCACGGTCCACGTCGGCGAAGGTCAGGCGTGTGTTGCCGTCGATCACGGCCACGGCGTCCGGGAACAACGAGGCCGCGCGGGTCAAGTAGTGCCCGATCGGCCGATCACGCCAGTGCCGTGACTCTCGGTAGGAATGGACAAGGTCGGGCGTCGGTGGGTGCGTCGGCCACATCTTTGCCTCCGGGAGAGCATCGCGTTCGGATGTTGACTGGTGCCACGCTAATCAATTTCTCTAAATATGTACAGATTTGATCGAACCGACTCTCAAACCTGGGTAGGGTTTGTACGCATGGCGGCTACGCACCGAACTGTCGACGAGTACACCGGGAATGCAATGACGAAGGACGACGCCCATCGCGCATCGGGTAGGGCCCCGAAAATGTCCGAGCGCATCGCGAACCAGATAGCGGACAAGATCCTCGGGGGCGGCATCGAGCCCGGTGACCGGCTGCCGACCGAGAAGGAAATGGTCGCCGAGTACGGCGTGGCGCGCACGACTGTGCGCGAAGCCCTCCGCCTGCTCGAGAGCCGGGGCCTGGTCACCATTCGGGCCGGTGTTGGCGGCGGCCCAGTCGCGTGCCGGCCGCAGTTCGAATCACTGGGTAACACCATGAAACTGTTCCTGCAGCTCGAGGGAGCAAATCTCAGCGACGTCATCGACACCCGGCTGACCCTGGAACCGGTGGTCGCGCAACAGGCCACACCTCGAATTACGGACTGCCAACTGGACGAATTGCAGGCAGCGCTCGACAGCATGCGGGCACAGCCCGACGATTACGACAACTTCATCGAGAAGAACGCGCTGTTCCACACCACCATTTACAC
>NZ_JBAQEO010000806.1:0-1588 GCF_049286785.1 Rhodococcus sp. (in: high G+C Gram-positive bacteria)
CATTCGCGCCGATGACCCGTTGAAGATCGCCTCGCGGACGCTCTATTTCGAGCAGTCCACACTGGGTGTGCAGAACCTCGCGGTGTACCTGTGAGAGCCCGGGTGCCGGTCGATACGGCCGGCACCCGGTCGTCGGTCCGTCCAGGGCGTCCACGGCTGTCGGGCGCCCTTCTCGCGCTATCTCTGCTGGGATCCCCAACTTCATGAATTACCAGGCAAGACTTTCGGAGGTTTGAAACATGTCATCGGCGCAATCGGCACCATCGAACATTCCGGGCTACGTCCCGGGAACGTGGCGGATCGATCCGGACAAGTCGGAGCTGAAGTTCTCGGTCAAGCATCTCAATCTGCACACCGTTCACGGCTCGATCAGCGGCCTCGGCGGGCACATCGCTGTCGGGCAGGACCCGCTCGAGTCCGAGGTGAATGCCACCCTCGACCTCACCACTGTCGACACCGAGAGCAAGGGGCGCGACAAGGCCATTCTCTCCAAGAGCCTGCTCGATGTGCAGACTCATCCGACCGCGACCTATCGGTCGACCGGACTTCGGGTGGATCCGGCCGCCGCGGCCGCCGCCGTTTTCGTGCTCGAGGGCGAGCTCACGCTCCTGGGCGTAACCAATCCGGTACCGCTGCGGATGCGGTTCGAGCGGTTCGTCACCGACCCGGATGGTCGCACGCGGCCGATCTTTACGGCTCGCGGTGAGTTCGTTCGCCGGGATTTCGGGTTCGTTTATCACGTGAAGCCGCAGTTTCTCGACAAAGCGATCGGCGCGACGGTGTCGGTCGACATCCGTATCGAAGGCGCGCAGGCCTGACGACGGCGCGACTCTGCGTGGCAAGAGACTCAATCGTTGTGACATAACGAGATTGTTGGGACAAGACATATGAAGATTGCAAGGTTCCGTCACCGTGGCTCGGATTCGTGGGGCCTTGTCGACCTCGATACGGCGACGATTCAGCCGATCAGAGGCGAGGTTCCCGACTGGGGCCCTGCGGCCGCCGAGGGTCGTTCCGAGTTCGATACGGTGGGCAGCCCTGTCGATCTCGGGGAGGTTCGATTGCTTCCGCCGATGACTTCGACGTCGACGATCGTAGGCGTGGGTATGAACTACTGGACGCACCTCGAGAAGCTGGGGGTCACGGAACGGCCGCCGAGCACCGTCGGATTTCTCAAACCTCGCACGGCCATCATCGGACACGACGAGGAAATGGCCAACCCGGCGATTACCGCGCAACTCGACTTCGAGGTCGAGTTGGTAGCGGTGTTGGCGAAACCGATCACGCAGCCCGGGGAGCGATTGACGGATTCGGTGCTGGGTTACACCGTCGGCAACGACGTCAGCGCTCGGGATACACCATCCCCCATGGGCGGAATGGATCTGTTCACGATGAAGGCTCTGAATCGGTCGACGCCGATCGGTCCCTGGATCACCACCAAGGACGAGTTCGGCGGGTCGGGCCAGATCGACGTCGAGATCACGCTTCGGGTCAATGGGGAAGAGCGGCAGAAGGATCGCACCGCCAAGATGATCTGGAGTATCGACGAGTGTCTGGAGTACGTGGTCCAACGGATGGCGTTGAACGC
>NZ_JBAQEO010000807.1:0-7492 GCF_049286785.1 Rhodococcus sp. (in: high G+C Gram-positive bacteria)
CGACGGCGAACTGCACATCGCCGGTGTCGACCGGAACCAGTTGCCGGTCGAACGCCGCCCGGTCGATCGCGCCGGCGGCCAAGTGGTGTGAGCGGGAGGCGAACTCGTCGAGCATCTGGCGCGACAGGCCCCACTTCGCCGCCATCATCTCCGCGCCGGTGCCTTGATCGAGGTGATCGGTCTGGTAGCGGTCCAGCACGGTCTGGCCGTAAGGGAAGCCCGAGGCCCGGGCCGCTCCGAGCGGTACACGCGACATGGTCTCCACCCCGCCGGCGACGACGATGTCGTAGGCGCCGGACATCACCGCGTGGGCCGCGGACTCGACGGCCTGCTGGCTGGACCCGCACGCACGGTTGAACGTCACCGCGGGCACCGACTCGGGCCACCCGGCGGCCAACACCGCGAAGCGGCCGATGTTGCTGGACTGGTCGCCGATCTGCGTGACGCATCCCCACATGACATCGTCAATGCCCGCGGGCTCGATCCCCGTGCGGCGGATCAGCTCGCGCATCACGACGGCCGACAGGTCGGCGGGATGGACGCCACTCAGCGAGCCATTCCTCTTACCGATGGGGGTGCGCACCGCCTCGACGATGACCGCTTCGCGTACCTGCATGCCGTATCTCCAATCGCCACGCCCAGTGCGGTGGTGTGCTCGACGGCGTTGCCGCCGGGTTTATGTACTGACCGAACGGTACAGCACTGGGCGGGCGAGTGTCACGCGCACAGGCACGGGAACGGCATCGTGATGGCGTCGGGCCCTCGATTCACCCGTGAGCAGCAGCTTCCAGGGTCGGCACGTCGATCTTGTGCATCTTCATCAGAACGTCCGTCACGCGCTGGGCAACCTCTGGATCAGAGTCCGAGAGCAGCTCGTTCAACCTTCGCGGCACCACCTGCCAGGAGAGTCCGAACCGGTCCTTCAACCAGCCGCACCGGGATTCCTCGCCGCCCTCGGTGAGGGCGTTCCAGTAGTGGTCGACCTCGTCCTGGGAGGCGCAGTCGATCTGGAACGACACTGCTTCGGTGAACGGGAAGTCCGGGCTGCCGTTCAGGCCGTAGAACACCTGACCGTCGAGCTCGAACTCCACCGTCATGACCGTTCCGGCGGGAACCGGTGTGCCCTCGGTGTAATAGGTGGTGCTCACAATCCGTGAATTGGGGAACACGCTGGTGTAAAACTTGGCTGCGTCCTCGGCATTCATGTCGAACCACAGCCACGGCGTGATCTTCGGCATCGTTCTCTCCTCGTCTCGGGCCCCTTTGTACGGATACCCGTCTTCAGGAGAGACCAGCGCGAGAGTGGAAAGTCATCGCTACTTGCAGCAGTTCGGGTCGAGGACGAGACGAAGTGCGTCGAGCGCGTCGGTACGGGCGGTGTAGAAAACGTTCATGCCTCTGCGGGTGGGCTGAACCATGCCGGCCTTCTTCAGCTGCCCGAGGTGGTGGCTCACCGTCGATTCGGCCAGGCCGACTCCGGTGGCGAGGTCGCAGGTGCAGACTTCGCCGGCGTCTGCCGTCAGCAGGATGGACATCAGCTTGATACGAACCGGATCGGCCAACGCCTTCAGGCGCAGTGCGAGGTGGAGCGCCGCATCGTCGGTCATCGGCGCGGCCGAAACCGGGGTGCAGCAGATAGGGGCTGTCATGTCGATCACCGGCAACGTCTTGGGCATGAAATCGATCATGCCACTCTCTTGACATATGTCAAAAAGGTGGGAGGCTGGGATCAATCACCAATTCGATGTATGTCACACAGGTGGAGGAAATCATGTCACGTGCACAGCTCGCACTCAACGTCGACGATCTGGACGAGGCGATCACGTTCTACTCGAAACTGTTCAATACCCAGCCGGCGAAGCGCAAGCCCGGATACGCGAACTTTGCCATCGCCGAACCGCCGCTCAAGCTGGTGCTGCTCGAGAATCCGGGGAAGGGTGGCACCATCAACCACCTCGGTGTCGAGGTCGAGGACAGCGCGAAGGTGCACGAGGAGATCGCCCGTCTGACCGGCGAAGGGCTGTTCACCGACGAGGAGATCGGCACCACCTGTTGTTTCGCGACCCAGGACAAGGTGTGGGTGACCGGACCGGCGGGTGAAAAATGGGAGGTCTACACGGTGCTCGCCGACTCCGAGACCTTCGGAACCAGCCCGCAGCACGCCGATCCGGAAGCCGAAGGCGGCGCGTGCTGTGGCACGCAGGTCCAGAAGGCTCCCGCGCAGGACGAGAAGGCTGCCGCCGGCACGTCCTGCTGCTGATTTCGCTACACACTGTGGCCGGCCCATCGGGCCGGCCACAGTCATGCGGTGGGTACGGTCGGCCGGGCTCCGGTGAGCGCGGCCAGCGCGTCGATCCCGACGGGTTCGGTGGGCAGCATCGGGACCACCGCGTATCGGCTCGCGCACTCCCTCGTGATGGTGGCAATCTCGTCGATCTCCGCCGCGGCGCGGCGACGCAGCAGGGGTGAGGTCGGCTCGGCCGCAGCCAGGGAGTTGTTGATCACCCAGGCCCAGGGATGGATGCCGGCGCGTTCGAGGTCGTCCTGCAGGCCGGCCGCTTCGAGGCGGGGTGTGGTTTCCGCGAGAGTGACGAGGACAACCTTGGTTTCCTCCGGGTTCTGCAGTCGCATCAAGGGGGTTGTGAAGTGCGGCGGTGTCGTGAAGTGGGAGCCCTCGCCCATCTGACGCGAGATCTCCCGGTGATACGACCCCGTGGCGTCGAGAAGCAGCAGCGTGTGACCGGTCGGTGCGGTGTCGACCACCACGAACTTACGCCGCGATTCGTGGATGACCCGCGAAAACGCTTGGAAGACAGCCACTTCCTCCGTGCAGGGGGAGAGCAGGTCCTCGGTGAGGGTGGCGCGTCCCTGCGCGTCGAGTGTCGCGCCCTTCGTGGACAGCACGCGGTCGCGATACTGCTGGGTCGCCTCGTTCGGATCGATTCGAGAGACCTGCAGCGTGTCGAGACTTCCGTCGAGGGTGTCGGCGAGATGTGCGGCAGGGTCGGTGGTGGTCAGGTGCACCTGGTGCCCGCGTTCGGCGAGTGCGACGGCGACCGCGGCGGCGATGGTGGTCTTGCCGACTCCGCCCTTGCCCATGCACATGATCAATCCGGAACCGTCGGCCTCGAGTTCGTCGACCAGTGCGGACAGCGGCGCGGCCCTGACGAGTTCTGCGGGCGGAGCAGTTGGTGGGGTGGTAGCGGTCTCGGGTGTGAAGAGTGTGTCGAGAGCGGCGATGCCGACCATGTTGGTGGCCTTGAGTTCCACCTGATCGAGCGGGAGGGCGCGAAGGCTGGTGGGAAGAGCATTCAGCACCGCCTGTTCGCGACCATATATGGCGGTGGCCAGCTCATCTCCGTCGTCGGGCACGGGCAGGAGACCGTTGATCACGACGTACTGGTGTGTCAGCCCGATGTCGGCGAGTTCGGCATGGGTGCGGGCGATTTCGGCGACGGTGGATCGCTGGGCGCGGGCGACCAGGACCAGTCGGGTGCGCCGGGGATCTGCGAGCGCCGCGACGGCCTCGGCGTAGATGGTGCGCTGCTTCTCCAGTCCGGACAGCGGGCCGAGGCAGGAGGCATCGCCCTTGCCTTCGTTCAAGAAGTCGGTCCACGACCCGGGTAGTTGTAGCAACCGGATGGTGTGCCCGGTGGGGGCGGTGTCGAACAGAATATGGTCGAACCCGGCTGTTCCGTCATTGTCGGTGAGGAGTGCAGTGAACTCGTTGAACGAGGCGATCTCGGTGGTACATGACCCCGAGAGCTGCTCGGTGATCGACTGCAGTTCCTTCTCCGGAAGTAGTCCGCGCACCGGGCTGATGATGCGTTCGCGGTATGCGGCCGCGGCCTGTTCGGGATCGATCTCTAGCGCGGACAACCCTGGAACGGCGGGAATCTCGGTGACGGTGTTGCCGATGGTCAACCCGAATACCTGGCCCACGTTGGACGCGGGGTCGGTGCTCACGAGCAGGACCCTCTTCCCGGTGCGAGCCAGGGTGATCGCCGAGGCGCAGGCGATCGAGGTCTTCCCGACCCCGCCCTTGCCGGTGAAGAACAGGAATCGGGGCGGGGTGTCGAGAAACATCATGCGCGCAGAGCCTTTCAGCAGCAGCTGGTGTTGTCGGTGTCGCTGCAGCACGCGCTGCCGCCGGTCTCGGTGAGGTCGAGCATCCGAATACCGGCGGGAGCAGCGGGTGCATCGACGGTCAGACCCGCCCATTTGGCCAGCTGGGTACGGTCCGGGTAGCGCCCGGTCAAGGCGGTGACGCCATCGACCAGGACGAGGGGGAGTCCCTCGGAGCCGGTCAGCTGCAGGAACGCCTTGACCGGTTCGCGTTCGGCGAAGGCAAGGGGCTCGCTCGCAAGGTTGAAACGGGCGATGTCGCCGCCCTGCGA
This sequence comes from Rhodococcus sp. (in: high G+C Gram-positive bacteria), assembly GCF_049286785.1. Lineage (GTDB taxonomy): Bacteria > Actinomycetota > Actinomycetes > Mycobacteriales > Mycobacteriaceae > Rhodococcus_F. The sequence goes on from NZ_JBAQEO010000807.1 coordinate 4,398, forward strand.
GCGCACCCAGTCCATGTCGGCGGAGAAGGTGACCAGCGCCTGGTCGACGTCGTCTCCGCAGACACCGGTGTTGCAGCACAATGCGGGTTCGAAAATTTCGATAATGGTCATGGGGTGGTGCCCTCCTGTGTTGTGAGCAATCGGTTGGTGAGCGTGTCGACGTGAGCGGCGATGTCGTCGCGTACCAGTCGCATGCGCTCGATGCCCTCGATGCCGCGTTCGGACGGCTCGTCGGTGTCCCAATTCTCGAAGCGGGTGCCCGCAACTGGGTCGACGTGGGCCTCGCGGCCGAGGGTGACCACCAGATCGACGTCGCGCACCAGTTGCGGGTCGACGAGTGTCGGGGTCTCCCCGCTGATATCGACCCCGACCTCGAGAAGGGATTCGGCGGAGAGGGCATTGACGGCGGTGCCGGGTTTGGTACCGGCGGAGTACACGTCGACGAGTTCGCCTGCGGCCTTGCGCATCAGGCCCGCGGCCATCTGCGACTTCCCGCCGTTCTTGACGCACACGAACAGAACTGAGGGTTTCGGCATGCCTGTGCCGCTCAGGCGGTCGCGGGGACGAGTTCGGCGATCAGCGCCTCCACCCGGCTCTTGATTTCGTCGCGGATCGGACGGACCGCCTCGACGCCCTTGCCTGCCGGGTCCTCGAGTGCCCAGTCGCGGTAGCTCACGCCGGGGAACACGGGGCAGGCGTCGCCGCAGCCCATCGTGATGACCACGTCGGAGGTGTGCACGGCATCCGGGGTGAGGATCTTCGGAGACTGGTCCGAGATGTCGATGCCGATCTCGGCCATGGCCTCCACGGCGGCGGAGTTGATCGTCTCGGCGGGTGCGCTGCCCGCAGAACGGACCTCGATGGCGTCGCCGGCGAGGTGGTGGAGGAATCCGGCGGCCATCTGGGAGCGGCCGGCGTTGTGGACGCAGACGAACAACACGCTCGGGGTGGTGGACATGAAGAATGAATCCTTTCGCGAGGAAGCAGGTCAGGCTGGGATCGGGGTGGTGAGCTCGCGCAGCAACTGCCGCACCCGGGCATCGAGATCGTCGCGGATGGCGCGGACGACCTCGAGTGGCTGTCCGTCGGGATCGTCGAGGGCCCAGTCGAGGTAGCGCTTTCCGGGATAAACCGGGCAGGCGTCGCCGCAGCCCATCGAGACGACCACATCTGCGGCGGCGACGACGTCGTCGGTGAGGGGTTTGGGGTACTCGGCACCGAGATCGAGGCCGATCTCCGCCATCGCCTCGATCACGGTCGGGTTGATCGAGTGGAGCGGTGCGGACCCGGCCGAGCGGACATGCACGCGGCCCAGGGCATGCTCGTTGAGCAACGCCGCCGCCATCTGGGAGCGGCCTGCGTTGTGGACGCAGATGAACAGCACCTCGGGCACGTCTTTCGGTGCCGCGCCCTGCGCCTGGGCGAGGGCGGTGAGCCGATCGGCGGCGAAGCGGCCGGCCAGCGTCGTCAGGTGCGTGTGGACCTTGGCGGTCCGCCGCAACGCGGTATACGACTCGAAAACGTAACGTTCCACGGTCTGCGGGGAGAAGATTCCGGTGTACTTCGCGGACAGGTCGGCGGCGGTGCGGGACAGGATCGCCTGCGGCATCAATAATTCGGGCTGGGCGCGGTGCTCGGACATCAGGACTCCTTTGTCGTAGATGCTGATGCGGTGGCGGTGAAGCGTTTGCGGAGGGCGAGGGAGACGTAGACGAGGCCGACGAGGACCGGGACCTCGATGAGCGGTCCGACCACCCCGGCCAGGGCTTGCCCGGAGGTGGCGCCGTAGGTGGCGATCGCGACGGCGATGGCGAGCTCGAAGTTGTTGCCCGCAGCGGTGAACGCGAGGGTGGTGGTGCGTTCGTAGCCCAGGCCCATCGCGGCGCCGAGGGCATAGCCGCCACCCCACATGATCGCGAAGTAGGCCAACAGCGGCAGCGCGATGCGCACCACGTCCAGCGGCTGGGAGGTGATCTGCTCGCCCTGCAATGCGAAGAGGATCACGATGGTGAACAGCAGACCGTACAGCGCCCACGGCCCGATCCTGGGCAGGAACTTCGACTCGTACCAGGCGCGGCCCCTGGCTTTTTCGCCGTAGCGGCGAGTCAGGAATCCGGCGAGCAGAGGGATGCCGAGGAAGATGAGCACCGATTTGGCGATCTGCCACGGCGAGGTGTCGATGGTGGTCTGCTCGAGACCCAGCCAACCCGGCAGCACCGACAGATAGAACCAGCCGAGCACGGCGAACATGATCACCTGGAACACCGAATTGATCGCGACCAGTACGGCCGCGGCTTCCCGATCGCCGCAGGCGAGGTCGTTCCAGATGATGACCATGGCGATGCATCGTGCGAGACCGACGATGATCAGCCCGGTCCGGTATTCGGGTAGATCCGGCAGCAGCAGCCAGGCGAGGGTGAACATCAGCGCCGGACCGACGACCCAGTTCAGGACGAGCGACCCGAGCAGCATCTTGCGGTCACCGGTGACGGTGTCGAGACGGTCGTAGCGCACCTTCGCCAGGACCGGGTACATCATGATGAGCAGGCCGAGGGCGATCGGCAACGAGATTCCGTCGATCTCCACGGCGCTGAGCGCGTCGCCGAGTCCGGGAATCATGCGGCCGAGCAGAAGGCCGGCGACCATGGCCACGCCGATCCAGACGGGCAGGAAGCGGTCGAGGGTGGACAGTTTCCCGACCACGGCCGGATGATCGGTGGCGGTGTCACTCACGCGGGAACCTCCACGCACGCCTCGGACGGAACCACTGGCCCACCCTCGGCGAGAAGCACTGCGGAAAGCTGCTGCAACGCCGCGGGAATCACCCAGTAGTACACCCAGGTGCCGCGCCGTTCGCAGTCGAGCAGCCCGGCCGAGCGCAGCACCTTCAGGTGATGCGAGATCGTGGGCTGGGACAGATCGAACGACTCGGAGATATCACACACACAGGCCTCGCCGCCGGCGTGGGAGGCGACCAGACTCAGAAGTCGGAGGCGCACCGGGTCGCCGAGCGCCTTGAACATCCGGGCCAGATCCCCGGCCCAATCCTCGGTCAACGGCTCACGCAGGAGCGGTGAGCAACACGCACCATTGTC
>NZ_JBAQEO010000808.1:0-4281 GCF_049286785.1 Rhodococcus sp. (in: high G+C Gram-positive bacteria)
GTTCCTTTGAGGGTGTGCCGTTGGCTGCGGCGAGTTCATTCGAGTCGAGACCACGGGACACGAAGTTCCGGCCTTCGTAACCGAGAGTGTCCCAGGGAGCGGACGATTCGGGATTTCCGGACCTCTCGGGGGCGAGGGGCTGTTCCGCGCCATCCCGAGTGGTCGAGTTCTGCAGGCTGAATGCGTAGTTGGTGGCGGCGTAGATCCCACGCAGCAGGACGCCGTCGACGAGGAGGAAGAACAGCACCGTCACGAACAGAATCCCCACGGTGGTGGCCGTGGGGATCGCGAGGTGCCACCGGCGGATCAGGCGGGCCGCGATCCACCGCACCAGGTCACGCAACAGCCGCCACTCCGCGACGATGACGCCCGCGACGAACACGCTGAGAGCACCGGTCCGGATGTAGCCGGAGGTGCTGGTGCCCTCGGCCCCCGTCAATGCCGCCAGTTCCCGCTGCCACGACGCGGCGAACGCCAACATCACGAGCGACGCGGCGAGGCAGGTGATCGTGACACACACCTTCAGTCCGGTGGGCCACGGTTCCGGCAACGGCCACCACCACCGATTCCGCAGGAAGTAACGGTGAACCGCCCAGCCCAGCGTTGTTCCGACCGCATAGCCGATGGCGGCGTTGATACCGCCGATCAACCCCTGGAAGAGCCAGTCACGCGGGAGCAGCGACGGCGTGAGGGACCAGCAGAAGAACACCGTGGCACACAAGAGTCCGGTGAAGTCGAGCCTCAGGAAACGCCAGACGCGATCGAGTCGGGGACCGTGGAGAAGTGCAGTACCTACCTGCCGCGGAGGCTCCCGCGGCCCGGTGTCAACCTCCTCCAGAGCCCCCGATTTGACCATTCATCATCCGAACAGTGCCGGGAGCGTTCCCTCGTACGCCGCGCGCAGATCCGCCAGCGTGACCGCGAACTGTCCCTGGACCTCGACGGAATCGGAACCCTCATCGACCACGCCGATCCGCACCCACGGCAGACCACGCGCACTGCACATCCCGGTGAAGCGGGACTCCTCGGTCCGCGGCACCGCGACGAGAACACGACCCGCCGACTCCGAGAACAGGGCGACGAACGGGTCGGCGTCCTCGGGAAGCAAGATGCGGCAGCCTGTCTCCCCCGCCAGTGCGGCCTCGACGACCGCCTGCGCAAGCCCACCTTCGGAGAGGTCGTGCGCCGCGGAGACCAGCCCGTCCCGCGACCCGGCGAGGAGGATGTCGGCCAGCAACTGCTCCCGGTCGAGGTCGACGTTCGGCGGCACACCACCAAGGTGAGCGTGCTCGACCTGCGCCCAGATGGATCCGTCGAATTCGTCCCGGGTGTCGCCCAGCAGGATCAGCGTTTCACCGGGCTCGAGCCCGAAGCTTGCAGGGATACGCCGGTGCACGTCGTCGATGACGCCGAGGACCGCCACCACCGGAGTGGGAAGGATCGGGGTGGATCCGGTCTGGTTGTAGAAACTCACGTTGCCACCGGTGACGGGGATGCCGAGCTTGGCGCAGCCGTCCGCGAGACCACGCACGGCCTGCTGGAACTGCCACATCACCGCCGGATCTTCGGGGGAACCGAAGTTGAGGCAGTTGCTGACGGCCTTGGGAGTGGCGCCGGTGACCGCGACGTTGCGGAATGCCTCCGCGAGGGCGAGCTGAGCACCGGCGTACGGGTCGAGAACGGTGTAGCGACCCGAAGCGTCGGTGGCGAGGGCGATTCCGCGTCCGGTCTTCTCGTCGACGCGGATCACACCGGAGTCTGCGTTCTCGGCGAGCACCGTGTTGCCGCGCACGTAGCGGTCGTACTGCTCGGTGATCCACTTGCGGCTGCACAGCGCAGGCGAGGAGATCATCCTCAGCAGCGTCGCCCGCAGCTCGTCGGCGGACTCGGGACGCTTCAGTCCGGCGGTGGTGTTCGCGATCAAGGCGTCCTGACTCGCGGGACGCTGGACGGGACGCTCATACACGGGACCCTCGAGCGCGACGGTGCGCGGCGGCACGTCGACGACGGTTTCACCGTGCCAGGAGATGGTGAGTCGATCTCCGTCAGTGACCTCACCGATGACGGTCGCGAGCACATCCCACTTCTTGCAGACCGCCATGAACGCGTCGACGTTCTCCGGCGTGACGACGGCGCACATGCGTTCCTGCGACTCACTGGACAGCACCTCCGCCGCGGTCATCCCGGTGGCGCGCACCGGCACCTTCTCGAGGTCGACGTGCATGCCGCCGTCGCCGGCCGCGGCCAGCTCGGACGTGGCGCAGGACAGGCCCGCACCGCCGAGGTCCTGGATACCGACCACCAGCTTGGCTGCGTACAGTTCGAGGCAGCACTCGATCAGCACCTTCTCGGTGAACGGGTCGCCCACCTGCACGGCAGGCAGCTTCTTCCGGCCCTTGGATGCTCCACTTCCAGCTTCGTGCTCGTCGGTGTCGTCGAAGGTCTCGGATGCCAGAACCGAGACGCCGCCGATGCCGTCGAGGCCGGTGCGCGCACCGAAGAGAACGATCTTGTTTCCGGCACCGGACGCGAACGCCAGATGCAGATCCTCCACCCGCATGGCCCCGGCGCAGAGCGCATTGACCAGGGGGTTACCGGCGTAGGACTCGTCGAAGACGGTCTCGCCGCCCACATTCGGCAGGCCGAGGGAGTTGCCGTAACCGCCCACGCCGCGCACCACACCGTCGACGACGCGTCGGGTGTCGGGGGCGTCGGCCGCACCGAAACGCAGCTGATCCATCACCGCGATGGGCCGGGCACCCATGGCCATGATGTCGCGGACGATGCCGCCCACCCCGGTGGCCGCACCCTGATAGGGCTCGACGTAGGACGGGTGGTTGTGGCTCTCCACCTTGAAGGTGACTGCCCACCCGTCACCGATGTCGACGACGCCGGCGTTCTCGCCGATGCCCGCGAGCATCGACGACCGCATCTCGTCGGTGGTGGTCTCGCCGAAGTACCTGAGGTGCACCTTCGAGGACTTGTAAGAGCAGTGCTCGCTCCACATCACCGAGTACATCGCGAGCTCGGCCTCGGTGGGTCGGCGGCCCAGGATCTCCTTGATGCGGGCGTACTCGTCGTCCTTGAGGCCCAGCTCCTTGAAGGGCTGCGGGACATCAGGATTCGCGGCTGCGGCGGTGACGGTATCGACCGGGTGTACTGACACTGGAGGTGGGGTCCCTTCCCTACGGGAGTCAAGAGAGCAAGCCGGAGCCACGGCCGGCGGGCTAGCCGGGTGGCGCCATGCCGTACGCCAGTCTATCCGGCAGCCATCGACCGTACCGACCTGGCGTTCGCCGCCCCCTTCCTGTCACTCCGCCGGAGTGAGGAACGCCGACAATGCGTCGGAGTACGCGCGCACGTCCCGCGCCCCCATCAACTCCCGCGACGAATGCATCCCCAGCTGCGCCGCGCCGACGTCGACCGTGCTCAGCCCCGTCCTCGACGCGGTGATCGGACCGATGGTGGACCCGCACGGCAGGTCGGCACGGTGCACGTACCTCTGCAACGGCACGCCCGCCTGATCACAGGCCAGGGCGAACGCTCCCGCCCCGGCCGCGTCGGTGGCGTATCGCAGGTTCTGGTTGACCTTGAGGACCGGTCCCGCGTTGACGGCGATCTGATGAGCCGGTTCGTGCCGATCCGGGTAGTTGGGGTGGGTGGCGTGGGCCATGTCACCGGACGCGCACACTGACCCGGCCATGGTCTGCAGGAACTCCTCACGCCCGCCGCCGCGCCCGAGCACGATCCTCTCGAGGACGGTGTTGAGCAGATCCGAGAAGGCCCCGCGATCCGACATGCTGCCCACCTCCTCATGGTCGAACAGGGCGAGCACCGGCACGTGAACACCCGGATGCTCGGCCGCGGCCAGCAGCGCCTGCGTACCCGCGTAGCAGGTGCCCTGATTATCGAGCCGGGGTGCGCTGACGAGATCCTGCTCGATGCCGACCAGGGTGCTCGGCGCGAGGTCGTGCGTCATCAGTTCCCAGCCCAGCACCGAGTCCACCGACACGTCTGTTCGCTCGGCGACGAAATCGATGAACGGCCGCCGTTCGGAGCCGACACCCCACACCGCGTTGAGATGACGCTGCGGATCGAGCTGCACTCCCTTGCGATCCTCCGAAAGATGGATCGCCAGCTGCGGAACCCGCAGGATGGGCTCGTCGATCCGGACCAGCTTCTGCTCCACCGTGTTGCCCACTCGCACACTCAACCGACCCGAGATACCCAGGTCCCGGTCGAGCCACGAATTGAGCCACGCACCGCCGTATGGTTCGAGGC
>NZ_JBAQEO010000809.1:0-2331 GCF_049286785.1 Rhodococcus sp. (in: high G+C Gram-positive bacteria)
GGGTGGCCTCGAGTCCGCCGACCCTGCGCATTTTCAGGTCCATCAACACCACGCGCGGCCGGTGCGCGCGGACCGCGGCCGGAACCTTGTCACCGTCCTCGACATCCGCCACGACGACGATGTCGTCGGTAGCGGAGAAGATGTCGGACACACCGCGTCGCACGAATGGGTCGTCGTCGGCGATCAAGACGGTGATGACGGTGCCTGCGGTCATAGTGACGACAGGGTATTACCCCTCACCGACAACCCCGGCCAGAGGTTTGGACGCGGCTGCTCAGGCGTACCAGGGCAGCCAGCAGTCGACCACGAAATCGTCGCCGAGCGCACCGGCTTCGAGGGTGCCGCCGATGTCGCGGGCCTGCTCAGCCAGTCCGCGCAGGCCGGCACGAGACCCACCGGGCACGTTCGGAGGTTGCGCGCTGAGGTTGTTGCGGATATCGATGCGAATTCCCCGCTCGCTCGCCCCGGTGATCGCGATGCGGATGGTTTGATCGCTCGCGTACTTCTGGGCATTGGTGAGCGATTCCTGCAGCACACGGTAGGTGACGTGCCCCGAAACAGTTCCGACGTCGCCGGGCTGCAGGTCGACAAACAGCGTGGTGTGCAGCCCAGCAGCGCGAGCGGACTGCACGAGGTCGGCGATCCCGTCGATCCCCTGATGCCCACCGGTCCGAGATTCCCTGGCCGTTCCACGCAGCACCCCGACAATGCTCTTGAGCTCGTCGAGTGCCTCGTGCGCGGTGCTGCGAATCATCGACGCGGTGTTGGCGACCTTCTCCGGGTTGTCGGCGCCGGTGACCTGAAGAGCCCCGGCGAACAGTGAGATTCTGCTCAGGCTCGCGGCGAGGGTGTCGTGCATGTCCCTGGCGATCCTGGTTCGTTCCTCCGAACGGATCATCTCGTCCCGCATTTCGTGGGTCTGTTTGGTGGCACGGTCGCGGCTGTGCTCGGCGTCGGCGAGTTCGATCTGCGTGTGCTTGAGAAGCGCGAGTCCGACGACGATTCCCACCAGGACCGCGGCAACCAACCACGGAATCCACAGCGCGATGTCCCAGTCCGGTTTGGGAGCACCGAGCTCCGGTTGCGTCGATCCCATCGTCAGGACGGAGTTGTCGCGGGTGCGGAACGCGTCATAGGTGAGCGAGACTGCGCATGCCAGGAATACGACGGTCGCCGCTGCCACCAGGCGTTGTCCCCGCTCGGTCTTGGCGAGCGCATACAGCACGATCAGCGCTGCGGTGGCATCCGTCGAGAAGAACAGTGGTCCGGCAACAGCCGCCACGAGCACCAGCCAGGGACGCTCATGCCGCCAGACCAGCGCAGCACCGGCCGCGAGGTTCAACACCAAACCGATCGCAAAGTTCCACTCGGCAACGGTGCCCGAGTCCGCGGACAGTCCGAGAGTCATCAGCGAACAGAAAACGCTCAGCGTTACCGCGCCTGTGGTCCAGGCACGACGACGAATGGTCCCAGCTGAGGCGGCGGTCACGAGATGAGGTTACGCAACCACCCGCCCGGTCTGCGATCGCCCGAAAGGACGGGACCGTGAGGATGTCCGACCGAAAGGATGACCGGATCCGACCCTACGAACGAGGCGCGGGACACGGAGTTTCGGGTGAGCTGTGCATCAAGCGAAGCAAACCCGAATCGATGCGGAGGATTTGACATGACCGATCCCGTTCAGCCCTACCAGAATCCATCCCAGCCCACGCCGGCGCCGAAGAAGCGCCGCATCTGGCCGTGGATCGTTGTCGGCGTCCCGATACTCCTGTTCGGTGCATGCTCCATCGCCGTGGTGTCGAGTGTGGGCGGCGACGAGGACACAGCTGTCACCACCAACTCCGGCGAGGAAGACGCGACACCCGACAGCGGTCCCGCCTTTCCGGGCAAGCTCGGCGAGGACACCGCCGCGAACGGAGGCGACACCATCACGCGGGACGGCCTGGCATACACCGTCTCCGCACTCGAGCCCGCGAGCACCATCATCGGCGACTACCTGTGCAGCACCGTCACCATCAAGAATGTCGGCGACAAACAGAACGACTTCAACGGATACACGGACTGGAGCCTCCAAGACACGAATGGCGCTATCCGCGACGCGACATTCGCACCCGATCGCGAACCACTGAACTCGGGGAAGGTCGCGCCCGGCGGTCAAGCCACCGGCAGTGTGTGCTTCGATTCGCGCCAGGGCACACCGTCCGGAACCTACGTCGTGCTGTTCGAGGACACCTTCTCCCTCTCCACGGATCGTTTGGCGTGGGTCAACAATCGTTGACCGCCGAGTCGGCGATTCGCTTGCGGCACGGATAGAGGGTCGAACTCGAATGA
>NZ_JBAQEO010000810.1:0-18375 GCF_049286785.1 Rhodococcus sp. (in: high G+C Gram-positive bacteria)
TCGTGCATCGCGGAACCGGCGAAGCAACTTCGAGTCAGTTTACAAATGTCGATTGACGTAACATGTACTATGACGGTAACGTGGGTCACACGTGAGAAGGCGCCCGATGTAGTACTCGAGACCGGCCTCTTTCCCGGCCGAGTTACCGGACTGCTGGAAAGCCTCTCCGGCGCAATCAATTACGACGTACCAGGTTTGGTCCAACGGGCGAAGGAGCTCGCATGAAACTCGAGGGCAAGGTCGTACTCATCACCGGCGCAGGTTCCGGTCTCGGTCGACAGGCATCCCAGCTGTTCGCTTCCGAGGGAGCGAAGATCGCCGTGGTCGACATCGATCCCGAGCGTGCCAAGGGCACAGTCGAACTGGTGGAACAGCAGGGTGGAACCGCTGTCGCCATCACCGCCGACGTGAGCAAGGAACAGCAGGTCGTGGACGCGGTGGCCACCACCGTCGACCTGTACGGCAAGCTCGACGTCGCGTGGGCGAACGCGGGCGTCGTGTCCCGCGGTGGCGTCCCGTCCGTCGCCGGCGGTGAGCAGGTCGATTTCCAGGACCTCACCGACGCCGACTGGCAGCACGTCCTCGGAGTGAACCTGAGCGGCGTCGTCTACACCGCGAAGGCAGCGGTGCCCGCACTCCGGGCGAACGGCGGCGGAAGCATTCTCGCCACCTCCTCGGCGGCATCGTTTGCGGCCTACCACAGCATTGCGCTCTACTCGGCGACGAAGGCCGGCGTCAACGGCTTCGTCCGCGGACTGAGCCTCGATCTCGGCAAGTACGGCATCCGGGTCAACGCAATTGCACCCACGCACGGCATGTCGCCGAACTTCCTTGCCCCGGCGGGTACTCCGGTCGTCGGACAGTCGTACGAGGAGATCGCGGGACCGTGGGATCCGGGTGTGTCTCCCATTCCCCTCAAGCTCAACCGTCCGCCGTCACTCCTGGACAACGCGCGCGCTGCGCTGTTCCTCGTCTCGGACGACGCCGCCTACATCACGGGCCTGACGCTGCCGGCCACCGACGGCGGCACCCTCTCCCGCGTCGCGATGATGTTCCCTGAAGACGAGCCGACGCCCACGCTCGACAACGCCAATTGAGCAGAGGCACTGCGGCTTTTCGAAAGGAGGGACTCGAACCATGTCCGATACTCGACAACAGGCACGACAACTCGTCGTGGATACCTCGGCGTGTGCCGGTCACGGACTGTGTTACTCCACGTCCCCACAGCTGATCGAGTGTGACGACCAGGGATATCCCGTTGTCCTGAGAAACCTTCTGTCCGACGACGATGTGGCTGCCGCGGAGGCTGCGGCGATCGTCTGCCCCGAGCGTGCGCTGACCATCGAATCCCGCTGAGGGACTTCATTCCGAGGAATATTATGACAACTACCGAACAGGCACTACCCGAAGATCTCGTCGTGGACTTCGACATCTACGACCAAACCCTCGCCCAGCCCGTCGACAACGTCCAGCAGCGGGTCGCCGAACTGGCATCCAAGGGCCCGGTTGTGTACTCCACCACGCATGGAGGGCATTGGATCGTCACCCGCTACAAGGAGATCCACGAAGTGCTCCGTGATCCGGAGACCTTCTCGAGCTACCCCAACAACCTTGTCACCGGACCGGGAGGCATGGGCAAGTTCATTCCCATCGAGCTCGACCCGCCGGAGCACACCGGATATCGCCTCGCGATGCAGCCGCTCTTCAGCCCGAATCGAATGAAGGCGCTGACGGAGCAGATCCGTACCCTGATCAACGAATTGATCGACGATTTCGCGGGCAAGGGTGAGACCGAGTTCATTTCGGCGTTCGCCCACGAGCTGCCCACCCGCGTCTTCCTGGCGCTCATGGACTGGCCCCTCGAAGACGCTCCGGTGTTCACCGACGCGACCGACACCGTCCTCATGGGCAAGCCCGGCCTGAGCGCGGAAGAGAACCAGCAGGCGCAGGTCGCCGCCGGGTTCGAGATGTTCGGCTACTTCCACAAGATGGTTCAGGAACGCCGCGAGAATCCCGGGGACGACATCACCTCGACCCTCATCCACACCGAGGTCGAACTCGAAGACGGCAAGCGGCTGCTGACCGACGAAGAGCTCTACCGCATGTTCTTCCTCCTGCTGATTGCAGGTCTGCACACGGTGCAGGGGTCGCTCGCCTGGTCGATCATCCACCTGGTGAACAACCCGGCCCAGCGCCAGGCGCTCATCGAGGACGAGTCGCTGATTCCGAGTGCTGTGGAGGAGATCCTGCGGATCGAGGCCGCCGTGATTCCCGGCCGTTGCGCGACGCGCGACGTCGAACTCGGTGGCGTGCAGATCAAGAAGGGGGATCAGCTGATCCTCACGCTGTGCTCTGCGAACCGCGATCCCGACGAATTCGACGACGCGGGCGACCTGCAACTCGACCGCCATCCGAACCGGCACCTGTCGTTCGGCTCGGGTCCGCACCGCTGCCTGGGTTCCCACCTCGCACGCATCGAACTGTCGCTTGCGCTGGAAGAGATCCATCGGCGTATCCCGGACTACGACCTGGTCGCGGAGGACCCGCCGGTTCTGCACGCGAGCCAGGTGCGTGGTTGCATGCGCCTGCCGATCAAGTTCACCCCGACGGCCTGAGAAATCCCCGCTCGCCGAACGCCGACCCACCGACCGGTGGCTCGCCGCCGGCGAGCGGGGTGGGGTAACTTCTCTACTGTTGCCGGTGTTCGTGCATGAAGAGGCTCGCGAGGAGGGTGCGTGGCGCGACGTCAAGGTGTCCTCAGCGACGATGCCGAGGTTGCCCGTTCACAGATTCTCTCGGCGGCAGAAGCTGTGATCGGGCGTTTCGGGGTCGCCAAGACGACGATCGACGATGTTGCGAAGGAAACTGGCGTATCGCGCCCCACGATCTATCGCTACTTCCGCGATCGCGATACCCTGATAACCGCCATGATCGAAGCCCGCTCGCGGAGGCTCTTCGAGCAGACCCGCGAATATATCGGCGGTCGAACCACATTCGGTGAACAGGTCGTCGACGGGCTGCTGTATCTCGTCGACAAGGGCCGTCGCGACCCCGCCATCCGGTTGATCGTCAGTCCCGAGCACCTCCACGGCGCGAAAGCGCTCGCGGAAAGTTCGAGTCTTGCCTCCCGGCTGACGTACGAGATGTGGGCTCCGCTGATCGTCGCCGCCCGTGAGCGTGGCGAAATCCGCGAGGGCCTGACCGATGAGGAGATCTGCAATTGGATCACCCTCGTCGAATTGATTCTCGTGGGCCGGATGGATTTCGGGGGTCCGGAGTCGCCGGAGAATCGTCGGCTGCTCACCAATTTGCTCCTGCCGGGCATTGTTTCCGCTTCGGCAGTGGAGTCGTAGCAGCTAGGCCACCTGTTTCGAATTCTCGTCATGATTGCCCGTGGGTGGTGTCATTCGCGGGCATTTTGTGAAACAAAATACGAAATTTGTAGCTTGTCCCTGTGCCTCTGTCCCAGCGAGGATCCGCGAAGAGCGGGCTCCGCCGGATATCGACAGAGATCGAGAACGCGGGGATTTGTCTTTCGCTCCGAGAGGTGATCTGCCATGTCCGTGGATCCATCGTCATTGGTCGTCGTGGTGGCGACTGCTGTCAATGCAGTCGTGCTCGGGGTCGATCTGCCGTCCGAGGCCGACCAACACGTATCGGCCTTCACCCGATCGGTCGAACAAGGTGCGGTACAACTCGATGCCGACATCGACGCCGCAATCGCGGCACTGCCCGAGGTTGTTCGGGAGCCTGTGGAACGCCGTGTCGCCGACACGACGGATCGGGTCGCCGCGGAGATCGAGGTGCACCTTCCCGAAGGGTTCTCCACCGCAACGGATGCCGACCCGAAATCCGGCACGGCAGGCGCAGTGGACAGCGCGCCCGTCGTGGCGGGGCCCGCCGGCGGTCCGAGTCCGTGGGGGATCGGTATGCCGATGTCGGCGGGGGCGACCGCCGGTCCGACGGGTGGTTCTACGCTGCCCCAGGTTTCGGCGATCCTGCCGGGCACGTCGTTGGCTCCGATCGGGGCGGTTGCGGTCTTCGCTCCGTGGTTGAAGAAAGCAGGGGAGGTGTGCGACGGGATCACCGCACCGGTGCTCGCCGCGCTCTACTCGGTCGAGAACGGATTCCGCTACGGACCGACCGCGCCTGTGTCGCCGGCGGGTGCTCGTGGCCCCGGCCAGTTCATGCTCGGTACGTGGGACGCTTATGGCAAGGATGCGGACGGAGATGGGAAGGCGGACGTTCTCGGCATCGCCGACCCGGTCATGGCGTCCGGTAATCTGCTGTGCGACAGCTGGTCCCAGATCGAGAAGTGGAAGCAGGATGGTCGGGTCGAGGGGGACACCCTCGCTCTGACGCTGGCTGCGTACAACGCCGGACTCGGAGCCCTCCTGAGATCCGGTGGCATGCCCTCGGGCTTGCCCGACTACGAGAACCAGACGAAACCGTATGTCGCAAAGATCCTGTCTGCGCGTCCGGTCTTCGAGCGCATGCTGTCGCCGTTCATTGCACTCGCCCTCTCTGTGGGTGACGCGGGACAGCGGGTGATCGACGAAGCATCCCGCTACCTCGGATTGCCGTACGTGTGGGGCGGTGGAAGCATCCACGGGCCCTCTGGAGGTGGCTTCGACTGCTCCGGCCTCACCTCGTTCGCGATGCACGCCGCTGCCGGAATAGCGTTGCCGCGCACATCCGAAATGCAATGGCGCATCGGAACCGAGATTCCCATGAGCGAGGCGCTGCCTGGCGACCTCGTCTTCGGGAACTGGCAGGCCGGCGGACCAGGCCACGTCGGAATCTACATCGGTGGTGGGCAGATGGTCCACGCGCCGACTACTGGTGACGTCGTGCGCGTCGGTGACGTCTTCGCCGACATGCGAGCGCGTCGGATCGCCTGAATCGTCTTTTTCGAACTTAAGGAGCATTCAACGATGGCCCACGTGGTGACACAGCCGTGCTGTAACGACGCCGCGTGCGTTGCGGTCTGTCCGGTGGATTGCATCCATCCCACACCGGCGGAGCGGACCCACGCTCGCACCGAGATGCTCTACATCGATCCGGCGAAATGTATCGATTGCGGTGCGTGCGTGGACGAATGTCCGGTGGATGCGATCGTGCCACCGGAGGACGTCACGCCCGAAATGCGGCCGTTCATCGAGATCAACGCGGCGTACTACGCGGACAACCCGGAGCCCTCGCCGCTGCCCGATCCCGAGCCCGTTGCGGTCACCTCCGATGCGGGCGTCCTGAGAGTGGCGATCGTGGGCAGTGGTCCGTCGGCCTGCTACCTTGCCGACGCGCTCACGTCACAGCGTGGACTCGAGGTGGAGGTGTCGATCATCGAAAAGCTACCTTTTCCAGGAGGGCTCGTGCGTTTCGGCGTCGCGCCAGATCACGTGGGCACCAAGAAGGTGGCGTTGGCATTCACACGAACGATGGGTCGCAAGAATGTCGACGTGTACCTCAATGTCGAGGTCGGGCAGCACGTGACCCACGAGGATCTGCTCCGCCATCACCACGCGGTGGTGTACGCGTCGGGGGCGAGTGGGGACCGAGCCATGCAGGTGCCCGGAGAGGACCTGCCCGGCAGTGTCTCCGCGCGGGAATTCGTCGCGTGGTACAACGGCCACCCCGACCAGGCGAATCGTCGATTCGATCTGTCATGTGAGCGCGCGGTGGTGGTGGGGAACGGAAACGTCGCGCTCGATGTTGCCCGCATTTTGACCTCCGATGTGTCCCGGTTGATGGGCACCGACATCGCCGCACACGCCCTCGAGGCGCTCGCGGCAAGTCGAATTCGCGAGGTAGTTGTCTTGGGACGGCGGGTTTCGGCAGATGCGGCCTTCAGCACACCCGAACTCCTCGGGCTCGGAGAACTGCCCGGCGTCGACGTGACGGCATCCGGTGTGAATCCACACGGCGCGGAACATTCTGCACTCGAGCGGATTCGCGCCGACATCGTGGACCGATACGCCGCGACGCAGGCCTTACCGGGGCGTCGTCGTATCCACCTGCAGTTCCTGCGCTCACCCGTGGAAGTGCTCGGCGCGGACCGCGTCGAAGGCGTGCGCGTCGCGGTGAACGCCGCCGACGATGGGGGAGTGAGATCCACGGGCGAATTCGAGGAACTCGACGCGGGGCTCGTGCTCCGGTCGATCGGATTCCGGTGCGTACCGATTCCGGGTCTGCCGTTCGACGACGATCGAGGATTGATTCCCCACCACGCGGGTGCTGTGATCGACCCCAGCTCGGAAATGCCTGTCGTCGGGGTCTACACCGCAGGGTGGCTCAAACGGGGCCCTAGCGGCGTTATCGGATCCAACAAGACGTGTTCGGCGGAAACTGCGGCGTCGATTGTCTCGGACTTTGCCGCCGGACGGCTCACTAGCCCACCCGGCGACCGGCGAGCCTTCGTCGAGTTCGTGGGTTGCTGCCGACCGGAGTGGCTCGATCTGCCGGCGTGGCGCCGTATCGACGCGCACGAGCGGAGTGTCGGGAGATCGGCCGGTCGCCCGTGGGTGAAGCTGGTCGATGCCCGAGACATGGTGTCGATCGGGCTGGGTGAACAGGCCACCGTCCGCGCGTAACGGTGGTTCGTCGCATCCCGATATGTCCGATCGGCGTGTCTTCGTCCGATTCTGTTGTCGTTCGCTCGAATTCAACAGGTGCAGCACCCGTGGCCGACGATTGACAAATTTCGTACTTTGCATCACAGTTATCTACTGTAGGGACTTTGGTCACAGCAGGTCCCGCCTCCCGGTCCTTGCACATTCGAGGCCGGACAAGTCCAAAATAGTGTCAACGCATGATGATCCGCCGATAGCCGCCGTCGACGGCACACCGCGACGAGGGCGACGGACTGAAGGGAAACCGATGGGTGCCGAGGTCTCGGTCGCAGGATTGACGAAGTCGTTCGGTTCGCAACGTATCTGGAAGGACGTGACGCTGACTCTTCCAGCAGGAGAAGTCAGTGCACTTCTCGGACCCTCCGGCACCGGCAAGTCGGTGTTCCTCAAATCGCTCATCGGGCTACTGCGACCGGAGGAAGGTTCCATCGTCATCGATGGCACCGACATCATGCAGTGCTCGAGCAAGGAACTCTACGAGATCCGCAAACTGTTCGGCGTGCTGTTCCAGGACGGCGCGCTGTTCGGCTCCATGAACCTGTACGACAACGTTGCCTTCCCCCTGCGCGAGCACACCAAGAAGTCCGAGTCCGAGATTCGCCGAGTCGTGATGAGCAAGCTCGAGCTCGTCGGCCTGCTCGGTGCCGAGGACAAGTTGCCGGGCGAGATCTCCGGCGGTATGCGCAAGCGCGCCGGCCTCGCCCGTGCTCTCGTGCTCGATCCCGAGATCATCCTCGTCGACGAACCGGACTCAGGATTGGATCCTGTTCGCACCACCTATATTTCGCAGACCTTGATCGACATCAACGCGGAGATCGACGCGACGGTCCTGATCGTGTCGCACAACATCAACCTGGCGCGGACGGTGCCGGACAACATCGGCATGTTGTTCCGCCGCGAATTGGTCATGTTCGGTCCCCGCGAGGTGCTGCTCACCTCGGATGAGCCGGTGGTCAAGCAGTTCCTCAACGGCACAACGATCGGTCCCATCGGCATGTCCGAGGAAAAGGACGAGGCGCAGATGGCCCACGAGCAGGCGCTCGTGGATGCCGGTCACCACGCCGGCGGTGTCGACGAAGTCGAGGGCATCGTCCCGCAGATGAAGGCGACGCCCGGCATGCCGGAGCGGCAGGCTGTTGCCCGCAGGCAGAACCGGGTACGGACAATCCTTCACACGCTTCCGGAAGCTGCACGACGTGCGATCAGCGACAGCCTCGACTCCGAACAGCACGACTACCGGTATTCCGGCTCCGACGCACCGACCGAGCTGATCCCGGTGGTGTCGCGGTAGTTCCGCGGCCCCCCGCGGCCGGCACCGGTTGCTTCGTGGCGGCCCGCCATCCTCTCCGGATGACGGACGACGAGAAAGGTACTGACGAGTGAGAACCCAGAGCTGTACGACACTTTCCTCGCACTACGAGGTGGTCGAACGATGAGCACCCAGATGACACTTTCGCCCGAAGGGATGGCTGCCGCGCCTGCCGGAGTGGCGGCGTTGCCGTCGCGACGCGGCAAGGCCATGATGGCCGGAATTGGACGCTACCTCACCGAGAGGCCGGCCGCCTCGCTGGCGACGATCGGACGCTCGGCGCGCCTGGGCGGAAATGTTCTGCGCTACTGCGTCACCGACACACTCGCGATGAGACTGCCCGTCCGGGAAGTGATCGAGCAGATGTGGATCCTCCTCAAAGTGACCGCACTGCCGGCGCTTCTGATGGCGGTCCCGATCGGCGCAGAAGTATCGGTGCAGGTCGGCGGAATCATGAACCAGGTCGGCGCCAACTCTCTTGCGGGCGCAGCGAGCGGTCTCGGCGTAGTCGGTCAGGGCGCGCCCATGGCCGCCGGGTTGCTCATGAGCGGCGCCGCCGCGTCGGCCATCGCGTCCGACCTCGGTGCCCGGTCCATCCGAGAGGAGATCGAGGCGATCCGCGTGATGGGAATCGACCCGGTCCAGCGTCTCGTCGTGCCACGCTTCATTGCGATGCTCGCGATCGCACCGATGCTGTGCATCATCATCATTGCGGCCGGTGTGTCTGCCGGCCTGATCATCTCGGCCAATGTCAATGACGTCGTACCCGGAAGCTTCTGGCAGTCGTTCGGCGCTTTCGCGACACCCACGGACCTGGTGTTTTCGGTGCTCAAGTCCGTGATCTTCGCGGCAATGGTGGTGCTCATCGCCGGGCTGCGCGGACTCGAGGCGAAGGGCGGGCCTACGGGTGTCGCCAATGCGGTCAACGCATCGGT
This sequence comes from Rhodococcus sp. (in: high G+C Gram-positive bacteria), assembly GCF_049286785.1. Classification (GTDB taxonomy): domain Bacteria; phylum Actinomycetota; class Actinomycetes; order Mycobacteriales; family Mycobacteriaceae; genus Rhodococcus_F. The sequence continues at coordinate 8,874 of NZ_JBAQEO010000810.1, forward strand.
CGTACTCAGCGTCTTCAGCATCTTCGTGGCGAATCTTCTGGTGAGCCAGCTGCAGATGATGTTCTTCCCGGCGAGGTTGGCGTGATGCCCGTGAAGATCGTCAGCAAGTTCCGGGGTACGGTCGAGGAGATCGGCCAGGTGGTGCTCTTCACCGCGAAGACGATCTACCTGCTTCCCAAAACCATCAAGCATTACCGGAAGCAAACCCTCACCACCATGAACAACATGGCCTGGGGAAACGGCTCGCTCGTCGTCGACGGTGGCGTGATCAGCCTGATGTTCTTCCTCGGAATCGCCGTCGGAGCCGTCGTGGCGATCCAGGCCTTCATGGCCTTCGATCTCCTCGGCTTCGGTGCCCTGACCGGAATCATCGGCTCGTTCGGCAACGTGCGGGTGATCGCACCGATCATCACCGGGATCGGGTTCGCCGCGCAGGCCGGCTGCAGAATGACCGCCGAGATCGGATCCATGCGGATTTCCGAAGAGATCGACGCAACCGAATCGATTGGTCTGCAAGCGATTCCGTTCGTCGTTGGCCCACGACTGATCGGCAGTATGCTCGTCGTTCTGCCCGGATACCTGATGGCCCTTGTCGTTGCCTTCTTCACCGGTGGGCTCGTGGTGAAGAACTTCCACAGTCAACCGAGTGGAACATACGACCACTATTTTGCGCAGTTCCTGAACATGCCGGATCTCGTGGCATCCGTCGGGAAGGCGCTGATCTTCTGCGCCGTCGTCACGATGATCCATTGCTACTACGGGTACTTCGCGTCGGGCGGCCCGGCCGGTGTCGGATCGGCGTCGGGACGCGCAATTCGCGCGAGCCTGGTGGCCATCGTCGTTCTGAATTTCGTTATGACGGTGATCATCTGGGGCCTTAGTCCGGAACTGGTCTTCAAGGGATGAGGAAATAGCCATGTCGAGAAGCCAGGACTTCCTGCGCGGAACAGCTGCAGATCAGTCCCGGAGACTGGCCACCACCGGTATCGCGGCGATCGCGCTCCTGGGGGTGGCTGCAGTAGGGGCGGTGACGGCGTATCCGAAGCTGACCGCACCGAAGGGAATCGAGGTGGCGGTGGACGTTGCCTACGTCGGTCCCGGTGTGTCCGAGGGGACCAAGGTGGTGCTGCACGGACAGTCCGTCGGTCACGTGACCGCACTCGAGCGAACGGAATCCGAATGGGTGCAGATGCATATGGTGCTCGATGAGGGCCAGATCGACGGGCTCACGGACGAGTTCCAACTCGATTTTCGCCCCGAAAACTATTTCGGGACTTCTGCGGTGAACATCCTTGCGCGACCCGGAGGGGCGCCGCTCGAGTCCGGCATGCAGCTGGTACGCGAACCCGAAGGCGACTTCACGATGTCGACGATGATCGAACAGGGTTCGCTGACAATCGACGGCACCCTCACCGACAGCATGATCACGTCTCTGGACAAGTCCGTTCACTACCTCGACGGCCTCACACCCTGGATCGACACGGGTCTGCTGGTGGCCGATCGCATTGCGGAGACACAACAGGAGCTCCCCAGCATCCAGATCGGGTACTTCAACGACATCCTCGAAGCGATGCCAGGTTTCAGCGACCAGGCCATCCAATCGCTCATGCACATCTATGACAGCAACTACAACAGGCTTCCCGACGGATCGATCGGAGTCGACGATGCCGTATTCGACGAGGCCGATGCGGGACTCACGCTTGCCGCGAACCAGCTGTTCGGGCAGGCGGGTGCCTTGCTGGCCTCGCACGGCGCTGAACTGACACCTCTGATCAGTGCGGTCGTCGAAGCATCCGACGTGATTCCGCATCTCGTCAACGAGGGTATGAACCCCGCAGCGGTCCGGGATATCGTCCGCCGGCTCGACTCGGCGTTCGTGGAAACAGAGGATGGACAGCGTCTCCGATTGCGTGTGCTGGTCGACGGATTGCCCGCGTTCACGGCCCCGCTCGGTCTCGGTGCAGCTCCGGTAGTGGATGGGGACGGGAAATGACCACACGCGCGACCTACATCGCAACGATCATCAAACTCCTGGTCGCGGCCGGTGTTTCGGCAATGCTGTTCATGCTCGTCCTCAGCGCGATGCGCAGCCCGGTGGATGGGCCCACCCATACCTATACGGCGGAGTTCACCGACGTGTCAGGTCTCGGCTCCAACGGCGACATCCGCACGCGCGGCGTACGCATCGGCAAGGTCGAATCCATCGATCTGCACCGCCGCGACGGCGACACGATCGCCGAGGTGCGCTTCACGATGGAAGACCCGTACCGGCTCACCGATGCCACGACCCTCTCCGTGAAATACCAGAACCTGACCGGCGTGCGCTACATCGATGCCGATTTCGGGGAGCAGCCCGGGGCGCCGGTCGACCATGTCGGCCTCGACAACACTCGACCGTCCTTCGACATCACGGAACTGTTCAACGGGCTGCAGCCCGTCCTGGCAACGATGAGCACCGAGGACATCAACCGCTTCAGCGAGAATGCGATCGCACTGCTGCAGGGCGACGGAGGAGGGCTCGAGCCCATGATGGACGACGCCCAGAAGCTTGCCGACCTCGCAACCGACCGGGAGCAGGTGATCTCGACACTCGCGGACAATCTGGCACGAATTTCGGACAGCATGGGGGGTCGCTCCGACGGCGTCGTGGAATTCCTTCGATCCGTGAGCTTTCCGATCGCCAAGGCGATGACGGTTCTGGACGAGTTTCCGAAAACCGCGTCATACGGACCCCAATTTCTCACCCCGATCAAGCGTCTTCTCGATACCTTCGGGCTACAGCCCGGCATGAATGTCGACGAGATGGTGGCTTCCGCCTTCGCCTCGCTCGAAGAGGCCGCCGAGGCCATCCGGCTCCTGCCTCCCGCCGTTGCGGGATTACAGGTTCCGGCGAGCGCACCCACCGGTGCGGGAGCGGGAAGCACGCACGGTCTTGCCCAGTTGCCGACCGATGTCCAGGTTCTTCTGAACGGGAGTGAGGTCGTCATATGCAGCGCATCGTGACAGCGAAGAAGCGCACGCGCGGCTCGGGCCGTGTGGTGTCGTGGCTGAACACCGACACCCGGATCGGCGCGTGCGTCGCCGTAACGGCCGTCCTGGCCCTCGTCGCGACGGCAGTGCTCTACATGAATCCGCCCGGGCGCAGGACAGTGGCGTTCGAGGCCACCGATGTCTCGGCGATCTCCGTCGGGCAGGACGTACGGGTTGCCGGCGTGTCGGTCGGCAAGGTGTCGAACATGGAACTCGGCAACTCCGCGGTCCGCGTCACCATGGAGGTCGAGGACGACATGGTCATCGGCACCGAGTCGCGGGTCGAGGTCCGGATGCTCACCCCGGTCGGCGGCTACGCCGTGACACTTGTTCCGCTCGGCGAGACCCCGGTGGGCGATTCGGTGATCCCCGCAGGTCAGGTGACGGTGCCGTACTCGATCGGTGACGTCCTGCAGGCGGCACCGACCGTCACCGACAACGTCGACGGCACGGACATCGATGCCAACCTCGCACAGGTCGCACAGGCGTTGCAGAACAACCCCGGGTCGGTCGAGTCGGTGATCTCCGGCATGAATGCAGTGGCTCGGGTCATGGACCACCAGCGCGCGCAGGTCCACACCGTCGCGAGCCTCGCGTCGGAGTACCTGACCACCTTCAACGCCAGTCGTGACATGGTGTTCCACCTGATCCGTGAGATCGACATCGTCTTCCAGACCTACAACACCACCCACGCGGGCTTCAATGAGGCTTACCGCCTACTCGGCCACGTGTTGATGACTGTGGCTCCCTACGAGGAGTACTACCTCGACCACCGGGAGGAAGTAGCCGCGGGAATCGGTCAGGTACGCGGAATGATCGAGGAATTCAACGCAACCATGGGTCCCTCGATCGACGCCCTCACCGCTACCCGGGACCAACTCGCGAACTGGCTGACTCCCGAGGGCGTGGCCGAGATCGGTGGCGGCACCCTCATGGCATCGGACATCTGTATTCCGGTCGCGGGGCGCCAATGCTGACCACGCCGGCGATACCCACAAGAACTGCAGTGTTGACATGAACGGCGGGCTGTTTGTGAAGAAAACGAAGACGTTGGCAATCATCGCGCTGACCGTCACCGCGCTTGCATGCTCATGCGGTGTCGGGGTCACGGGCGCACAATCGATCGACGGCGGTGTGCAATCCGGGAGGTTCTGCGCCGAGATGCCCGACGGTGTCGGCCTGTACCCCGGAAACCCCGTCACGCAGATGGGATTTTCGGTGGGACGCGTCGATTCCGTCGTGAACAAGGGCGGACATGTCGAGGTCGTATTCACCACCGACGGGGGGCGCATCTTCCCGGCGGATGTGAAGGCGGTGACGCGATCGAAGTCGATACTTGCGGATCGCAGCCTCGAACTCGTGGGGAACTACCAGTCCGGTCCGAAGCTCGAACCGGCGTCCTGCATCCCGTTGAAGAACGGTCACACTCCGAAAACCATCTCCGAGGTGGTCGGGTCAGCAGCAGATTTCATCGAGGCCCTGTCCCCCGAAGGAGGGGACGAGACCATCCAGATGGCAGTGTCCGGCTTGAACCAGGCACTGCGCGGGCAGGGTGAGAATGCCCGGACGATGATGCTGCATGCCGCGAACGCCACGGAGAACCCCGACCGGTTCGTCGCGGACATCGGTTCCTCGATCGAGAACATGGCTCCCCTGACCGACGAGGCGCTCACCGAGTGGGCGGCGATCAAGAGCATCGTCGATGTGATGCCGGATGTGGTCAACGCCGGCATCGACTTGTGGCCCGGCACCATCGACGTGTGCGTAGGTATCGGCTGGCTCGTCGCTCTACTCGACGACATCCAGGGCAATTACGGAGACGAGATCTGGCCGTTCGTGCACGGTCCCGCCACCGACGCCATAGCTCTGGCCGCCGGAAGGTCCGCCGACATCAGCAGCCTCGTTTCCTCGGTCCCTGCGATGTCGGGGGCCGTGGACCAGCAGACCACCGACGCCGCTGCACTGACCGCACAGTTCGCGCCGCCCCAGGTAACGCTGAGCGAAGCCGATGCGTCGAGGCTCTGTGCGCTGTTGGAAGGCCTGAGCCCCGGCAGCTGCAAGCACGCAGGATCGGGTACTCAGGTCTCGCCTGAAGGCCTGATGGGTCTGCTCGGCTCGAACGGAGCGACGCGATGACATCGACAACGATCGGACGCACGCTTCGAGCGGTGACGGCGCTGGCACTGGTCCTCCTCGCGTCGGCGTGCTCACTGCGTCCTGAAGACCTGCCGTCAGTGCGCGGTGGTATCGGAGACGGGTACGAAATCTCCATCGCGTTCGACAGCGTGATGAATCTTCCCGCCGGCGCGGACGTGATCATGGATGGTGTGCGTGTCGGTGAGGTGCGCGGCGTCGACGTCCTCGAAGACAGCGTTGCCGTACTCGCCGGAATCCGATCCGACACAAGGGTTCCGGCCGGTGTCAGAGCGATCGTCCGCCAGAACACACTGCTCGGTGACACCTACGTCGCCCTCCTGCGAGACCCCCAGGCTGCGGCAGGGGAGTACCTGGGAGAAGGGGCGACCATACCGCAGGATCGCACGACGTCACCGCCGCAGCTCGAGGACACCATGGCGGTGTTGGCCACGTTCGTGAACGGGGGCAGCATCCGCCGCATCGAGGATGTCATGGCCCGGGTCAACACGGTCATGCCGGCCGTACCCGACATCGAGCGTCTCGCATCAGTCGTGTCCGTCGACCTGCACGACCTCGGTGGACGCACCGCGGAGATCGACCGCATGCTCGGCGGATTGAATACGACCGCAGTCACGTTGAACGACAATGCGGATTCTCTCGCGACTATCTTCGACCCGTCGACCGTGCACTACTGGCGGCGACTCGCCGTGGACGTCGTCTCGCACATCGGGCAGATCCTCCCGTCCGTGGGAAGCCTGTACGAGGGCGGCCTCTGGCTGATCCCGATGTTCGAATCGCTGGCCGATACGGCCGAGGTCTCCAGCGGTGCGCTCTCGTCGGGTGTGGAACTGTCCAATTTCCTTCGGACAACGTTGATTCCGTTTGCGCAGCACCCCTCCGTCGATGTTGTGTCGGTGGAATCGGCGGACGGCGAGCAACTCGTATCCGATGTCGAAGACATCCTGCGAATGTTGGGAGCTGTGAAGTGATTCGGCGAACTGCCTTTTCGGTCACCGGCATGGTGGTGATCGCTGTCCTGTCCTTCGTCTACATGATCCAGTCCGGGCTCCGGACCGGTTTCATGGAGGACGTGTACACTGCGCGGGTCGAAGTGCCCGACACCAATGGGCTGGTGGTGGGGTCACGCGTACTGATGCGGGGCATCGAAATCGGGGAAGTCACCGACATCACCGCGTCGGCTGACGGCATCGATGTGGCGTGGAAATACGATCGCGACAAGCCCATTGCAGTCGACAGCACGATACGGCTGGATAACCTGTCGGCGCTCGGCGAACCGTTCCTCGCGGTGTCGTCCCGGTCCGGGTCCGGACCGTATCTCGAGGACGCCGCGGTCGTGCCGTCCTCCCAGGTGATTGTGCCGACCACATTCGAGGAGCTCTCGGAGAGACTGACCGGCCTCCTCACCCAGGTCGACCCGGAAGGCGTCCGCGAGATCTTCAATACACTCGATGTCGCGCTTCCCGACGATCCGCGGGTACACGGGAACCTCTCGAGGGCGGGCGAGCTCATGGCAGCCACGCTCACCCAGAACTCCGACAATTTCACCACTCTGCTTCGAACAGTGCAGCCCCTTCTGCTCGACAGTGGATCCATCCCCGACGGGTTGCGCGCCACCGAACCGCGCGTCGCCGAGTTCGGGAGCGGGTTCACCGATTTGCTCGCGGGTATCCGCTTCGCCTCCGATCGTGGTCCGCTCAATGCAGGCATCAAGTTCGGTGCCAGCCCGTTCATCGGAGAGCTGCAGAAGTTCCTGGACGCGACGGCCGCGGATCTCGAGGTCATCGGCGTCAACCTGCTGCCGGCGGTGTCGGAAGCCTCGAACAGCATCCGCGCGATGGACATCGGCACCCTGCTGAACAAGGTCCTCGCCTCGACCGAATCCGGAGACGCCCTCACTCTTAACCTGGAGACACCTGGAAACTGACCACTTCCCGCCAACACCCACTGCGATCTACGACGACGAGGATCACCATGAACACGACACTCACGAAAGCCAACTCGCTGGACGAGCAGCACGACATCGGCAACTCGAACAGCAATAAGCGGCGCTGGACCACACCGCGGGCCGTAGTCGGCGCCGTCGGTGTAGGGCTCGTCGCCGCTCTCGGAATCGTGGGCTGGCAATGGGCCGACGCGAACAGCGAACTCGATGCGCATCTCGCCGACGCGGCAGCGCGCGAGCAGGCAGAACAGGTCGCACTCGACTATGCGGTCGGTGCTGCCGAGATGGACTTCCGGGATCTCGATGCGTGGAGGAACAGACTCGTCTCAGGCACCACTCCCGCACTGAAGGAACGTCTCTCGAAGGCTGCGACGTCGATGGAACAGATCATCGTTCCGCTGCAATGGGCCTCGACGGCGGTTCCCATCACCGCAAAGGCCACAGCCGGTCCCGACGGAACCTACACTGTGGACTGTTTCGTGAGTGTGCAAACCACGAACGCTCAGGCCCCCGAGGGAATCCAGTCCACCGCGACGTATCGGCTCAGCATGGACAGCGACGACGAGTGGGCGATCACTGAGATCAGTGGTGTCGGAGCGGACGCTTTGCCCGACGGAGGTCGGTGAGTCTTTCGAGTTCTGGACCCGGACTTCAGTTCCATCGACAACCTTCCCGACGCTCGAGGACGGTCCCCAGATGATTGCTCCAGCGGGCCCACTCGTCAACGTCCTGGAACAGGAAGCGAGGAAGTGCCCGTCCGCCCAGTTGGCGTTGATGTCACCGGAATTCAACGGGAGAGAGTCCTTCACCCCGCGCCTCGCGGCACCGCGGCGCGGCCGCTACGCAAGGTTGTAGCGGGGCTACATGGTGTTTGTGGATGTGAAGAAGGTCGGGCGTATTCTGCACGGCAGTGGTTGGCGTGCCCACAGCAAGCTGCCGTGCTACGCAGTGGTACTGCACCGGCGAGTTCATCGACTCAGCGGTGCAGTACCAGCGTGGCCTTGGAAATGCCAAGCCTGCCTGCTTCGATCAGGATCGGGAGGTCCAGTTAATTCAACACCAGCGGAACGGAATCGAGCCCGAGCTGTGAACCGGTCTCCTTCGGAGAGGCGCCTTCTGCGAGACGGTAGTTCGGAATCCGCTTGTGCCACTCCTCCAGTGCGATCTTGAGTTCGCGCCGAGCGAGGTGGGAACCGAGACAGCGATGTGGTCCGGCGCCGAAGCCGATGTGGTTGTTCGGGGTTCGGTCGATCTTGACGGTCGTGGCGTCGTCGAATGCAGTCTCGTCGCGAGTAGCTGAATTCAAGGGCAGTGAGACCATCTCACCGGCGCGAATCGGGCATCCTGCGATCTCGGTGTCCTTTGTGGCCTGTCGTGCGGGGATCACGATGGCATAGGCGCGGATGAATTCTTCGATCGCGGTGGGAATGAGGTCCGGGTCGTCGACGAGGCGCTGCCGGTCGTCGGGATTCTCCGCCAGATGATGGAAGATCAGCCCCAGCGTGGCGGAGACGGTGTCCATACCCGCCATGAACATGAGCAGGCAGAACGAGTTCATGTCCGCTTGGGTGACGGGCTTGCCGTCGATCTCGAATGTCAGCGCCTGGCTGATGAGGTCGTCCTGGGGGTTCTTCCGGCGTTCGTCGATGATCGTCCCGAAGTACGTGATCACGGCGTTCATCGCCGCGAGCTTCCGAACCCCCACTTCCTCGCCCACACCGGTGGTATGGAGAATTTCGTGCTCCCAAATCATCAATTTGTCGAGGTCCTCGACGGGGAGTCCCATCAGCTCGAGAAAGATCGAGGTCGGGTACTGGAACGCGAAATCTTCCATGAAATCGCAGTTGTCCCGGCCGGCGATAGCCTCGATGAGATCGATCGCGCGTCCGCGCACCTTTTCCTCGAGGCGCTCCATGGCCTTCGGCGAGAACAACGGCCCGAGCTGCTTGCGCCACTGAAGATGCTCGTTTCCGTCGAGCATCTCGGGAATCCACTTGTACGTCGGATCAGGATCGAACACCGTCACTGCCCTGCTCGAGAATGTCTCGGGGTCTTGGTAGACGGAAAGAATGTCGTCGTACCCGGTCACGATGTAATGCGGATTACCGAACGTGTTTTGCACGATGGGTGCCTCGTCGCGGAGTCTGTCGTATTCCGCGATCCATTCCCCGGCCGGGCGTGGCTCGAAGGGATTGAGGCTGTGGACCGGGCAGGTGCTGGTGGGTTCGAGGGTGCTCATGGGTTTCCTTAGCCTGAATCCGTGGAAGATCTTGGTGGCCGCGTCGGCGTGTGAATGAGGAAAGTGCCTTCTGAGCTGGGATGATCAGGGTCGTTGAAGTCCAGATTATCCGCCGCATCAGAAAGCACTTTCAG
>NZ_JBAQEO010000811.1:0-1863 GCF_049286785.1 Rhodococcus sp. (in: high G+C Gram-positive bacteria)
TCGATCGCCAACTTCGAGACCTTGCCAACGGACAGCCCCGCGACACGAACATCGATGCCCGGGGCGATGGAGACGGCGTCATAAGTTTCGAATTCGACAGTGCCCCGCCCGGGTGGAACAAGGTAGACGTATCCCGTGACCGCTACGAGGACACCCACCATCAGCACGGTAACAAGCCCGATCGTCAATGGATTTCCAGCATCCCGGCGGCGCACGGCGCCCCCGAAGCGACTCACGATGCGTTGCATACGAGAACCTCCGCGCCGCCGAAGAGCACCCTGGGTAGTTCGGGCAATGACGCCTGTCCGAACGCGCACCCCTGGTCATCGCCTTTACCTACTACCTGGGTTTGGAGGCCGCGGAGGAAGGAAGGCAATATTCGTAGTGTCTCGACCATCTGATCGACGTCAGGAATCGCGGCCGCGAGCATTCGGTCGATGTCGAGATCCTCGTTGATTCCCAAACCGATCAAGAGATTGTCGACTGCGCCCATGAACGACGGCCCAAAGGCTGCTGCCTTCTGGAACTGGTCCAGGACACCGAACGCCGAATCGATCGGAGCCTGCAGATACCTGATGAATTCCAGAATCTGCGGCGACTTTCCGCCCATCGTCTCCGAGATGCGTGCCAGATTGGTCACCAACGCCGAGATCACCTGTTGGCGGTCAACGGTGTAGCGGCTCAACTTCTCGATGCTCTCGAGCATCGGGCCCATACCCTGACCGTCGCCTTGAAGAATTGTGAGCGCATTTTCCGAGAACTCGTTCAATTCAGCAGGACTCAGTGTCTCCAATACCGGTTGCAGACCGTTGAACAACTGTGTCACGTCGAACGACGGAACCGTCATCGCGGTGCTCGCATGCGTCACGGGGGTTCCGTCGGCGGGCCCGGTAATATCCACATAGCGCACGCCGGAAAGATTGGCGTATTTGACCGCCAACGAACTCGACGTCGTCAACGTATTCGGCTCTGAGAGCGTAAACGCGACGGTAGCAAACGATTCTCCCTTATCTTGGCCCAGTTCGAGTCCGGTCACCTTTCCGACTTTCACTCCACGGATCCGAACATCCGCGTTCTCGTGCAGCCCGGAAACGTCGGTGAAATCCGCGGAGAATGAGGATGTAGTTCCCTCCACCGGATTCTTGATCGCGTTGAGGATCAGGACGAAGAGCATCACCGCGGCAATTCCTGCAACCAGGAGCTTGAGCAGTGGGACAAGCACGCGGGTGGGAACACTCACCTTCATCTCCTCACCGCCCAGCAGTCTGCAGAGGCGGAGTGCCGAAGGCCGACTGCATGGCTGGGAGGGCGTCGAGCGCAAGCTGCACCCGCAGGGTCTTACTTCCGTCTGCCTCGGTGTCGAAAGCGCTTTCAGCCAATGCAAGTGCGGCAGATAAATCGGTGCCGGCAGCGCCACCGCCTGCCATGGCCGGTAAGACCTGAGCGATCTCCCGAACAATTTCGGTAGTGCTGGACAAATTGGGCTCGTTACTCTTGAGTAGATGCCCCACCATCGCGAAGAACCGGGAAGCAATTGCATCGAGTCCCGCGGTCATTCGATCACGGATATCGTCGCCGACGTACAGGAACCCACTGTCGTAGATCTCGTGAACCGCGTCGATCGTTCCCGGCGCGAACACGGGCAACTGGTCAAAGACGTTGTTGAACTTGGCGATCAACTCCGCCGGCATCTCCCGTTGTGTTCTCGCGACCGTATCTGCCACCACGACGCCGGTGCTTAGCCTGAATCCGTGGAAGATCTTGGTGGCCGCGTCGGCGTGTGAATGAGGAAAGTGCCTTCTGAGCTGGGATGATCAGGGTCGTTGAAGTCCAGATTATCCGCCGCATCAGAAAGCACTTTCA
>NZ_JBAQEO010000812.1:0-3137 GCF_049286785.1 Rhodococcus sp. (in: high G+C Gram-positive bacteria)
GTGCGAAGGTGGCCTGGGTGCGCTTGGAGACCGGATCGAACGGGACGAACTCCACGACCTCGCCCGGCGGTAGCTGCCCGGGGGCGGCGGCGAGGACGGCCAGGTCGATCAGGTCGCGGTCCTCCGCGCGGGACGCCAGCGCCGCCGCGCCCAGCAGTTCGGCGGCCTCGACTCCCGGCGCGGTCCACGGTGTCGCGACGGCGAGCCGGTTCTGGGTCAGGGTGCCGGTCTTGTCCGAGCACAGCACATCAATGCCGCCCAGTTCCTCCACGGCTGGCAGATGGGAGACCACGGCATGCTGCCGGGCGAGGTGGCGGGCGCCGACCGCCATGGTCACCGACAGCACCGCGGGCAGCGCCACCGGCACCGACGCGATCGTGACCACCAGGGCGAACTCCAGCACCGACAGCACCGGGTTGCCGCGTGCCACCGATACCGCCACGGTGAGCGCCACCAGGGCCACGGCCAGGACGATGAGGTAGTGGCCGATCCGCATGACCGCGCGCTGGAAGTGGCTGACCGTTCCCGCGCTCTGCACCAGCGCGGTGGTGCGGCCGAAGAAGCTGGACGCGCCGGTGGCGTAGACGAGAGCGTCGGCTTCCCCGCGCACCACCACCGCGCCCGCATACAGCGCGTCCCCGGCGCCCCGGTTGACCGGCAGCGACTCCCCGGTCAGCGCCGACTGGTCCACCTTCAGCGACACATCCTCCAGCAGCCGGGCGTCGGCGGGTGCCACATCCCCCAGCCGCACCCGGATCACATCACCGGGCACCAGTTCCCGTACCGGCACCGCCTCCCACACGCCGTCCCGCAGCGCTCGGGCCTCGGTCGCCAACTGCTCCTCGAGTGCCGCGATGGCGTTCGCCGCCTGATGCTCCTCGGTGAAGGCCACTACGCCGTTCATCAACAGCAGGACACCGACGATCGCTGCGTCGGTCCAGTGCCCCACGACCAGGGACAGCACCAGAGCGGCCTCGATCATCCATGGGATCGGCGCCCAGAAGTAGCCCAGGAACACCAGCACCGTGTTCCGGTGCTCCTCGACGATCTCGTTCGGCCCGTACCGCTCCAGCCGTGCCTGTGCCTGCCCGCCGCTCAGTCCCTCGGCGGACGCTTCCAGCTCCGCCAGCACGGCAGGCAGCGGCAGGTGCGTCAGGTCTGTCTGCGTCCCCATAGATCCCCTCGCTCCTTCCGGGCGCTTCACGGGATGGCCCTGACAGCCCCGCCGGCGGCCGGCGGACGGGCTCCGAAGACCGCTTGCCAGCGCCTCCCGCGCCGCGTCCTCGACGGCTCCCTCACACATCGCATCGACCACGCACCCGCACACATGCGCTTCGCGGACCTCTCGCCGAGCCCGGCCAGCGCACCCTCCGCCGCCCCCGGCTGCTGCAGCACGTCCACACAGTACCGGTCGCTCTCGAGCATCCGCACGACCGCGTGCAAGCAGGTGCTTGGCTTGGCTGGCGATGAGGTTGGTCGGCGTGCTGGAGGTCGGGTTTCGCGGCGACGCGGGTGTTCGCGGATGAGGAGTTGGCGCGCCTGCGGGAGTTCCCGGAGGTCAGCCGTGAGGAGTTGTTCCGGTTCTTCACGCTGACCCCGGCCGATACTGCGTTCTCGCGCCGGGGCGGGGGCGTGGTCCGGAGGATCAGCTCGGCCTTGCGGTGGCGTTGTGCACGCTGGCGTGGTTGGGGTTCGTGCCGGAAAGAGTCGCGGCCGCGCCGCCGGTGGCGGTGGCCCGGTTGGCGGATCAGCTGAAAGTCGATGCGTCGCAGATCCGTTCGTACGGCCGCCGGGCTCGGACCCGCACCGCGCATCTGAGGCTGGCGACGGTGCGGGCTTCGGCCAGGTCGGCGCCGTGGGCGCGTTCCCATTCGAACAGCCACCACGGGCCCGCGACCAACAGCACATAGACGAGCGGATGATGGAACTGGCGCACCATCCTCCAACATGTTTCGGCCCGAACCGCTCCCACCGCTCAGCGGCATCCCGTCCGGTCAGATCGCGATGCTGGCCGGTTTCGAGCAGCAACATCACCTCACCGGCCGACAACGCGTGATGCGCATTCGGCAGCCGGGAAACCGATGCGGTCATCACCTCACCTCATCCTGCGTATCGCCCGCGTTTGCTCCCGCTGGTTCGAGCGCTCCCGAAACCGATTGGGCGAAAACAAATCTCAGCCTCATCCGGCCACTCGCTCGACGCCTCGCCGGATGAAGTAGTCGACCAGCGGGGGACACACGGGCGTACCTACGGCGCCGGGGTCGGCGGCCTTGACCATCAGGCTTTCCAGCAGCCTTCCTAGCAGTGGGAGACGGACCGTGAAATCCATTTCCCTGGTCAGCCTGGTTCCTCCGTCTTCCGGCTCGACGGTGAACACCACGGTGGCAGCGACCAGGCCCAGGTTCTTGCTCACGAACCGCCGATGGGGCACGTACTCGGTGTGGACCGTGACGCCGCGGAAAGGCATCCCGGCGAGCCGATAGGTCCACTCGTAGACGTTGCCCACACCATGGCTGGACTCGTTGACTGTCTGCAGCGTTATGCCTGCTGGAACGACGGCCGGGTCGGCAATACGGTCGAACACGGCCTCGGGGGCGGCGTCGATGTGAATGCTGTGTACGGCGGTTGTCATGCTCGGGCCGCCCAATCTTCCGCAACACCCCGCGGCACGTGAGCCGATGTCACCGCGGCACCTCCCAGGCTGTCTGGAACGCCAGGGCAACCAGGCCGGCATCGATGACGAAGCCGAGTACGAGGGTGGGTGCGAAGAACAACACGAGCAACGTCGTGGAACCGAGGACGCCCGCGACTGTGAGACCGGTCCCCCAGACGTCCGGGACCAGCCATCCAAGCCACCGCCAGCGCAGTCGCGGCCGATGCTACGAACGTGACCACGGCCAGCACCGCACCCATCGAATGCACAAGTCGGCCATCGACGCCGCGGCCGATCAACCACGAGCGGTTCGCGCCGGGCCCGGTGAGGTCACGGCAGACCCTCTCTTGCATGCTGACGGGCAACGTCGCGCCCAGGTTGTACCTAATGCGCTGGCGGAAAGACGGCGTGTTCATACCATCGAATCTACGAACCACCCGTCGGCGGCGAGCGAGGACGAAGTCACCCTCTGCAGTGCCCCATG
>NZ_JBAQEO010000813.1:0-2589 GCF_049286785.1 Rhodococcus sp. (in: high G+C Gram-positive bacteria)
ATCGGATTCACCTGGGAGCACGACGCGCACCTGTACTTCCGACGTGCCAGGACGCTGGACGTACTTTTCGGTGTGCCCGCGTCACATCGGACACGCTTCGCGACCCAACTCCTACAGGAGGCAGCCAGTGTCCGATGAACCAGTGTCCGATGAGCCAGTGTCCGATGAGCCAGTGGTGCGCACCGAGGTTTCGGAGAACGGGATCGTGACGGTCACGTGGAACCGACCCGACCGCAAGAACGGACTCAACAAGGCGATGGTTGATCAGGCCATCGACGCTCTGGAAGCGGTGTGGGCGAACGACGCCTGTCGGGTCGTCGTGCTGACGGGGGCAGGATCGTCGTTCTGCTCGGGGATGGATCTGTCCGAACCCATCGAACCGGACGAGATGACTTTCATGCGGCGCGTGGGGCATCTGTGCACACTGATCCACGATCTACCTCTGCCGGTCATCACGAAGGTACGTGGTGGCGCGATCGGTTACGGAGCCAATCTCGCACTGTGCGGTGATCTCGTCGTGGCGGGGGAGAGCGCTGTGTTCGGGGAGATCTTCGCCGAGCGGGGGCTCTCCATCGACGGCGGTGGCTCGTGGCTGGTGCCGCGACTGGTCGGACTGGGTCGCGCCAAGGAGATCATGCTCCTGGCATCTCGCGTCAGCGGTTCGGAGGCCGGCGAGATGGGCCTGGTCAACCGATGTGTGTCCGACGAGGAGCTGGACGCGTTCGTCGACGACTGGGCCGTGCGGCTGGCCGACGGCCCCCGACGAGCGCTGTCGGTCATCAAGAAGCAGCTCAATGCGTCGTTCGAGCGTTCCTTCGCCGACGCGATCGAGGCCGAAGCAGTAGGGCAGGCACTGGCGTTCCGCTCCAAGGAGTCCCGCGAGGGTGCCCGAGCGTTCTTCGGAAAGCGCACACCGGACTTCCGGTCGTGCTGAGCGACCCGGACTATCTGGCGCGCTGGATTGTTCACCGCGCCGAACCGCTCGGCCTCGACGCGAAATCGACGATCGTTCGAGGGATACGACCGATGTCGCGCGGTGTTTCGCGTGAGACCTGGGCGCTCTCGGTGACCGACCGCCGCGGCGAGCATTCGATGATGATCCGCCGAGACCACGCTGCGGGGAGCGTCATTCCGACGTCCTTGGATACCGAGTACCGGGTCTACGAGGCGCTGGGGTCCACCGACGTGCCCCACGCCCGAGCGCTGTGGTGGGAGGACGATCCAGCATGGATGCCGGACGGACGGCCGGCGTACGTGCGGGAGAGAATCGAAGGGGACTGGCGGCTTCCGGAACTGGCGATGGATCCAGCCGAGGTGGCCCAGAAGCGCATTGCACTGGCCAAGGAACACATATTTCGCCTCGCGCAGGTGCACGCCGTCGACTGGCGGGCCGTGGGATTGGATCGTGTGCTGACCGCGCCGACCGCGCCCGCGGAAGCCGCCGACTCGCTCGTCGACCACCTACTGGAGCAGCTACGAAGATTCCGTGGTGCACCCGGCCTACCCGCAGCCGAAGCGGCGGCGTCGTTGCGGGCGCGTGCGCCGCGCGATCTGGACGAATTGGTGTTCTGCAAGGGGACCAACGGGCACGGCGAAGAGGTCTGGCGGGACGGCCGAATCGTTGCCATGAGCGACTGGGAACTCGCCGCAATCGGTGATCCTGCATACGATTTCGCTCAGTGTCAGGAATTGGTTGCAGATGTCGTGATCAACGGTCACAGGCTGTGGGGAGTGCCCGAAGCGCTCGACTACTATCGTGAGCTCACCGGCAGGACGGTGCGCCCTGAGCGGGTGGACTACTACCGCGATGTGGTCGCGCTGTTGCAGCACGTGTACACACAACATGCCGCATGGGTCGTCAGCACTTACGAATCACCACCTCTGCGGTTCGTGTGGACCGCGACCGAAGTTGCTTTTCGTAGCGAATTACGTTTGGCTGCAAGATATGCAGGGAACCTCCTGACGGAGGACGTGGCATGAGAAGGCAGATGCAGTGACAAACGCACCCGATCCGCGCATTGTGCTGACGGCAGTCATCGACGCACTGGAGCAGACCATCGAACCGTCCGTGACTGACGAGTATGCGGCCAGCATGAGTCGGACCGCGGCGCAAATGCTACGGCAACTTCGCGCCCGGCTGGAACACGAGCTCCCTGAAATCGTGCGCGAGATTGCGGATCTTCATGCCGTCCTGACCGAACTCGGCCAGGACGCACCAGAGCCGCAACCTGCTCGGTGGCCCGACATCACGGATGCACGCGCCGACCTCACGAGAATGGAAGCGCAGCTGGCGGAACTCGTCGCAGCCGAGACGGACCCCGATGCCGAGGTCCGCATCGCTGCTCGCGAATTCGTCGGTCGCCAATTGCGTGGTCGGCTCCCGTGGGAGCGTGACGCCTACAACGGGCCGCGTCGTTGACGCTGGGAGCGACCGACGCTCGAACGACGTACCATCCGAGCGTCGGTTCTGCCCAATTCACGTACGCGGCGTGATTGCCACTTCGAGAGACCCCATGCCGTGCAACACGAAGCTTCGGTGGAATGCGAGTTCTTCGTCGGGTTCGGCCAGGACGATGCTCGACGTTCGTT
>NZ_JBAQEO010000814.1:0-3738 GCF_049286785.1 Rhodococcus sp. (in: high G+C Gram-positive bacteria)
AGGGTAAGGAGATGCGTGTGGACAGTTCCACGTCTACCGTCCGTCCGGGCGGACTCGTCGGTGTGCTCGCGTTCACCGGAATTGTCGCCGCACTCATGCAGACCCTGGTGGTGCCGCTGATCGGCGACCTGCCGCGCCTGCTCGACACCACCGCGTCGAACGCGTCCTGGATCATCACCGCCACTCTGCTGGCGGGTGCCGTGGCCACACCCGTAACCGGACGGCTCGGAGATCTGTACGGCAAGCGTCGCATGATGCTGGTCTGCACGGTGCCACTCATCCTGGGATCGGTGGCCTGCGCTACCGCGTCCTCCCTCGCCCCGATGGTCGCCGGACGCGCTCTGCAGGGTCTGGGCATCGGCATGATCCCGCTGGGACTCAGTGCGCTGCGTGATCTGCTGCCGCCCGAGCGCCTGCACTCCTCCATTGCCCTGCTGAGCTCGTCGATGGGAATCGGTGGAGCCCTCGGGCTGCCCATCGCCGCCGCCGTCGCGCAGAACACCAGCTGGCGAGTGCTGTTCTGGGGGGCCACCGTGCTCAGTGCCCTGATCGCGGTTCTCCTCTGGTCGTTCGTGCCGGCCACCCCCGTGTTGGCCATGGGCCTGTGGATGGCCCCCTCGGGTCTGGTGATGATGGCCGTCTCGCCCTTCGGCGCCCGCTTGTCGTCCACCCGCGGACCCAAGATCACGCTGCTGGCGGGCAGTCTTGTCATTGCTCTCGGCTACGGATCCTCGATCTTCCTGATGGGATCGACCTGGGGTCTGGTCGCGGTCACCGGTATCTGCGCCGCGGGCGTGGGCCTGGCCTACGGTGCCATGCCCGCCCTGGTGATGAGCGCGGTGCCATTGTCCGAAACCGGCTCCGCCAACAGCGTCAACACCCTGATGCGCTCCGTCGGTACCTCGGTGTCGGCCGCCGTGGTGGGCCTGGTCCTGGCGTAGATGAGCATTCAGGTTGCCGGCCATACCGTTCCCACCGAAGGCGGTTTCCGGACGGGCCTGCTGATCGGCTGCGGCGTCGCGCTCGTCGCGGCAGCCATCACCCTCGCCATCCCCGCGGCGAAACGCCCCGTCACCGTGGAAACCCGCGAGGCCGTGAAGGTCTGAGTCACGGTCGGCTGCCCGCGCCTCGTCCGGCAACCAGGAGAACGACGGCGAAGACCGCCCCGGCGGCTCCGGACACCAGAAGCGGCAACCGGCCGTCCTCGAGCCACAGCAAACCCGCCCAGATACCGGCAATCAGGACACCGAGGCCGCTGAACCCCTGGAACACACCCTGCGCCGTCGACTGGCGTTCTTCCGGAACGAGCGTCGAGATCCAGGCCTTCCCGACTCCGTCGGTGCAGGCGGCGAAGAGTCCGTACATTCCGATCAATACCCACGCCGCAACCGGATCCGTGGTCAGCCCGAGGCCCAGATACCCGACGGCGAAGAACACCAGGCCGATCCCGAAGACCGTCGGCTTCGACAACCGGTCGGCGACCAGGCCGGCGGGGTAACTCGCCACGGCGTACACGAAATTGAATCCCACGTACGCAAGGATCACCTCGGTCACCGAGAACCCGATCTCGTTGAGCCGCAACAACAACAGGGCGTCCGGGAAGTTCACGACGCTGAAGGCGAACAGGACCGCCACCACCCGCCAGTACCGGCGCGGCAGTTCGCGTGCTTCGGCGCGGAGCGACCTCCCGGTCCGGCGGACTCGCACGTGCGGCCGTTCATGCACGGCCGCCACGAGCAGCACACTCAGGATCGCCGGCACCACGGCCACCCACAGCAACGGCTGTATCCGATGGTCGAGTAGTTCGTACCCGGCGAGACCGATCAGCGGACCTGCCACCGCACCGAGGGTGTCCATGGTCCGGTGGAAACCGAACGTGCGCCCGCGCGCAGCCTCGGGGACGTCGTCCACCAGCAGGGCGTCCCGCGGTGCGCCGCGCACTCCCTTGCCGAGTCGATCCGTCATCCGGCCCGCCAGCACACCGGGCCAGGCCGTGGCCAGCGCGACCATCACCTTGCCGAGCGCGGCCATTCCGTACCCGGCGGCGATAAGGGGGCGACGGGCGAACCGGTCACCGAGTGGACCGGCCGCGAGCTTGGTCACGGAGGCGGCGCCTTCCGCGGCGCCCTCGACGGCGCCGACCACGCCGGGTGGCGCGCCGAGCACCGTGGTCAGGTAGATCGGCAACAACGGATACAGCAGTTCGCTGGCGGTGTCCTGGAGGAACGACACCGCGGACAGCACCCGCACGTTGCGGGTGAGCCAGCGGCGCCGGCCGGGCGCGAGTTCCTCCGTCATCGTCAGGCCAGGCGACTGCTGGGCGCCGGCTCCGCCGGATCATTCTCCGCCGGATCATTGGTGAGGGTGCGGGCGAGCACGGCCATCAAGGTGTCGGTGAGGCGTTCACGGGGAATCGTGGTCGCCGCACTGACATAGTCGGTGAGGACGGATTCGAGCATCGTGACCAGCACGTACATGACGGCGTCGACGTCGAGGTCGCGCCGGAACTCGCCGGGATTCAGGGCGATGTAGGTGCGTCCGACATCCTCGGCGCGGGTGACGACGTCGGTGATCATGACCGCCAGCTTGATGTGCGGTGCCTCCACGAACAACGGCCGCAACATCTCGCCGCGGCGCTCCAGTGCATGGAACGACGCGGACAGCACTGCCGCGGCCAGGCTCTGCCAGTCGTCGCCCAGGCCGCCGTCGATGGCCTTCCCGATGGCCTGGGTGATCTCGTCTGCCAGCTTGGCGGCGAGCGCTGTCAGGACCTCGTCCTTGTCGGCGAAGTACTGATAGATCGAACCCTTGCTGATCCCGGCCGCGTCAGCGATCCGGCTCGTCGAACATCCGAGGTAACCATGATCGGCCAAAACCTGACCGGCCGCCTCGAGAATTCTGGCCTCGGTCTCGATCGAGCGGGCCTGGCGCGGCTTTTTCCGCTGATGAGAACGCTGCTGGGGAACCATCAACCACCCCTTGCCAATGCGACTTGTATGCGTCCGGACACGTCACGTTAGCTGGCGGTCGAGAAACAGCGAAACGATGGAGACGGTGATGACGGTAGTCGAGCACTCTGCTGCACCCGGCGAGGCTGCACCCGGCGAGGACGACGTGACTGTGCGCGCACCTCGCCCCGAGCGCAAGCCCTTCACACCCGGAACGCATCTGTGGGACGACGTCGGGCTGATCACGTTCTCGCTCACCGCGGGTAGTGCCTTTCTGCTCCAGACCATGCATCCCACGGTCGGCGTCGTCGTCGGCGAACACTCGACATTCCGCACGGATGCGATGGGCCGGGCGCAGCGGAGCATCGCCTCCGTCATGACATGGATCTACGGCGGCGAGGAGGCTCTCGCGGAGGCGGACCGGCTCCGTGTCATGCACAAGACGCTCAACTCCACCGACGAGCACGGCAACGCGCACCACGCGCTGGCGTCCGGACCGTGGGCATGGATCATTCTCACCACACCGCACGCATACACCGTGTCGGCGCAGTACTTCTCACGTAAGCAGTGCTCCCCGAGCGACTGCGCTACTTCCCGATCGCGTACCGGGCACGCCAGGGCGCTCGCGCACAGCAGGAGCTGAGCCGGCTTCTGGTGCACCGGCCCATGTGACGGCGTTTCAGTTCTCGACGCCCATCGACCGGGCCAGGACGGGCCACGACTTGCGCAGGTCCTGTTCCCAGTACCCCCACGAATGGGTTCCGGGTGCGCCGACGTCTGCCGTGACGGG
>NZ_JBAQEO010000815.1:0-1832 GCF_049286785.1 Rhodococcus sp. (in: high G+C Gram-positive bacteria)
TGCGTCGGCGTCAGCCCCAACGTCACGACTCACCCCAAGATCGATGCCCTTGCGCCATAAGGACATTCTCCCGGAAAGATCAACATCACCTGGGACCGCCACGCCGCGAAAAACACCAGCCACCTAGCCCCGGTGATTCACGGGTCGTGAGGACTGCTGCTGTTGGGTGACGGCGGCGTCGATTTCGTGTGTGGGCGTGCGGGGGTGCCGGCTGGCGCTGCCGGTGGGCGGGTCTCCGGGGGGTGCTGTCGAGGGCGGGCAGGTGAGGTCAGGCGGGTTTGGGAATCGCGGCGATTGTGTTGAAGACGGCGACGATGGCGGTGGCCCAGGGCCACGTTGCTGGGATCCTCACTCGGCGTCGCCGGCCGCTGCGGGTCAGCCGGGCGGCGACGTGCAGGACGCGGTAGCGCAGCGCTTTGGGCTCGCACATGGCCAGGACTGCAGCGTCGCCGGTGCAGGCGAGCATCCGGGTCCAGGCCACGAGGTCAGCGGCGATCATCACCGCCACCAGCCAGGCCTGGTTGAGGGCGAATTCCCGCGAGGGGAGCCGGCCGAGTCCGGTGTCCTTGGCGTGGCGGATGCGGTCCTCGACCCGGGCGTGAGCCCGGTGACGTGCTTCAAGGAACTGCAGTTGACCGGTGGCGGTGTTGGTGACAAATGCCTGGTAGCGCCACCCATCGATCTCCTCGAAGATCGATAACTGGGCGCCCGGGTGGGGTCGCTCGCGGCGGATGATGACCCGCATCCCATCGGGCCACTTCGCGAGCATCCCGGCGGCGAGGAACCCGGTCAGCTCGGCAACCTGTGCCCCGTTGCGGATGTCACCGCCAGGGGTCAATGCCGGCCCCCACGCGGCCTCCGGGCAGGTCTCGATGGCCAGGCGCATAGGCGCGGTGATCGAGAACCCGACCGAGTACTCCACCCGTCGACCGCGCGTGTGGTTCTGCTCGGTGATCCAGTCGATCAGGGCGTGGGAGGCGCCGGCACCGTCGGAGCGGATCAGCAGGTCACGCCGATGACTGGCGGGGATCTGCGCGATCGCCTGGCCGAGGACGTCGATGTGGTCGGCGGCGGTGTTGGACCCGGCGTTGCCCGGACGCAGGCTCGCCGCGAGGAACTCGGAGGTGTTGTCGCACCACACGCCGATCGGGTGGTAGCCGAACGTGCGCTTGTACGTTGGCGCGGCGTTCTCTTTCTCGCTGTGGGTGACCACGATGGTGGCGTCCACATCGAGCGCGATCGTCGATCCCAGATCCCGGCCCGCGCACTTCGACGCTGGGACACCTCCGGGCAGCTGGGACCACACGTGCCGCCGTGCCCGAGCCCGCGCGACCTGGATCTTCTTGCGCTTGCCGACCGTGACCCCATCAAGGGTGCGCCACACCGTCGGCGCCGACGCGACCGGGCCCAGGACCTCGGATTGGTGACGCAGAACCCCGATGTCGGAGATGGACTCGCCACCATCGGCGAGCATCACCGCGACGTCGATCAGCACCCGGCCGCGGTCATGGACCGGGATGAACCGCCGGCGCTCCATGGCCCCGGACAGCTCGGCGGTGAGCCCGACCCGATCAGCCAGAAGACGCGGCGCGATCGCCCCGGCATGAGAAATCACCCCGACACCATCAGCGGAGACAGACAGACCAGACGACCACGACGTACGCTTCACCTACCGAGTGCTTTCTGCTTGAGGAACCGGATCCTTAGAAAGTGTTCTGAAAGTGTCACGCCGCGCGGGTCGACTGCCAGGGGCGTCGTCCGCGTGCGGGGGCGAGTCGTCGGGCCATCAATCCGATCATTGCCCATTTGATCATCGCCTCCGAGTGCGCCGG
>NZ_JBAQEO010000816.1:0-3387 GCF_049286785.1 Rhodococcus sp. (in: high G+C Gram-positive bacteria)
GTAAGGTCCTGCTTCAACGCCTCGAGGTCGAGCTTCTTGAATTCCTCCGCGTAGTCGAACGCCTCGCCCATCGGATTGGAGAGGGGGGAGTGCTGGTGGAGAACCTGAAGGTTCAGCTGGTTCGGCCACCAGTCCCGGGTGGTCCTCGGCCGGTGTGGCTTCGGAGTCGGGGAGGGGATTACCGGGTTTTCGCTTTCGCTGTTGGACATATCGTCCTTCCTTCCGGAGCTGAATGGATCACGGGTGTGATCGCGAAGTGTGTGGTGTGGAGCAGTCGGGGCACAGGCCCCAGTAGACGACCTCGGCCTCATCGACGAGAAAGCCGTTGTGGTCCGACGGGGCAAGGCAGGGCGCCTCGCCGACGGCACAGTCGACATCTGCGATGGCCCCGCAGGACCGGCAGACGAGATGATGGTGGTTGTCACCCACACGCGACTCGTAGCGGGCGACGGAACCGGACGGCTGGATCCGCCGCACCAGACCCGCAGCGGACAGGGCATGCAGCACGTCGTACACGGCCTGCCGGGAAACGTCGGGCAGAACGGTGCGCACGGCCCGGAAGATCGTCTCCGTGTCGGCATGTGGACGCTCGTGCACAGCTACCAGCACCGCGACCCGAGGTCGGGTCACGCGTAGGTCAGCCGTCCGCAACTGCTGTGCGAAATCCAGCGGCGAGGGCACGTAAACACTATGACGCACTTTTCTGGAATCAGTCACGATTTCGGATAGCCAGGCAGAATCAGGGCTTCGGGTAGGTCCTGCCTGTCATGTCGTCACGGCCCACATCCCCACCGCCCAGTCCTCAGGACGTCACGGAATCATGCTGGCCGCCAACCGATCGGCGTCGGTGAAGCTGTCCGCAAGATGAGTGTTGGGCAGGTCCGCGAGCAGCTCGCGATAAATTGTGGAGATCTTCTTGTTGACGTTGTCCACCATCACGACCGGTTTGCCCATCAGCGTGGCGAGGATCGCCGCATGTAGTCGGTCGGTAACAATGATCCGGCCGCGCGAGAGGATCTCGACGGCCCCGTTGATGACGATATCGGCCTGCCAGTCGAACGTGCGGCGATACCTCGGGTGAAGCCGGCCGCGCAGCGGTGGGATCTGATGCAGGAGCATGCCAATGAGGGTCACCGGCCACCATGTGAGGTTGCCGACGGCGCTGACATGCCAGTCGGTCTGATGCGCCCCGTCGAAGACGTCCTGGTCGGCGTGCACGGACTCACGGTCCGCCCGTTTGAGAACGACAATGTCGTGGGTGGGTTCGGCAACGGGTGCGACGGGGCCCATACCGAATGCAGAGTCCGGGCAGTAGACGACGTTGTTGTCCGGGAACCACCCGCGCGCCTGCTCGTATCCGGGGTGGTCACGGATCATCAGCGTCAAATCGGGGTGCGCCGAATACAACGACTGCACTCGGGCGAGTTCGTTTTCGCTGGCAAAGTCGATGGTCTGCGGCAGTTGGATGATCGTCCGATGCGGCAGGTCAGCCATCACCTTTTCGCGGAAGCGCTGGTACGCCGGCCATCGGTCGCCGAAGTTGCCGCCGCCGTGGAGCAGGATGGGGCCGTCCGGCACCCGATCTTCCAGAACCCGGCGAGTGCTCAATGCCGACATCGTCTCGCTCTGGATGTTCGCCAGTCTTTCCGTCATTGGATCGATCTTCTCGGCTTCTGGGCAGATGCGGAATGCATACCAGCTCGACGACACCCTCCCACGGACCCGGTGGTCTCATCGCCACCACCGAATCAGGAACATCAGAGACGATGAACATCGGTGCTGCCGTCACCGGAATCTCGAGCGATGTAGGGTCTCGCTGCCAGTGGCATTTTGAGACGCCGCGAACTGCGGACTTGTCGCTTGTCTCACGGCATGGCCACAGCAATCTGTCTCAAGACCCTGGCATTTCCTCAGCCACTACGAAGCGAGACGGGCCGTGCCAATGCCCCTGGCCGCGACGGCGATCAGGACGCCCTGACACCCACACCAGGAGTGGTTGGCGATCCCGTAAGCGGATCGGCCAGCGGACGCACGTCAGTTGTCGACCGAACTCGTTACATGTAACATTGGCGCATGGCAAGCACACGGGAGCGGGTACGCGAGCACCGCCGGCGTTTGCGCGAGCAGGGCCTCAGGCCTGTTCAGATCTGGGTGCCCGACGTACGGGCTCCGGAGTTTGTCGCAGAAGCTCACCGCCAGTCGGCTGCCGTCGCGGCGAGCGAGCATGAAGCCGATGACCAGGCATTCGTTGATGCCATCTCAGTCGATTGGGACGAGGCGGAGCCCGGCGAGTGAGGCGGGGCGACATCTATATCGCTGCTGCGCGTGGTGCCTACACCGGCAAGCCGAGACCTGTGGTCATCGTCCAGGACGATCGGTTTGACTCAACCGCTTCGGTTACGGTGTGCCCGCTGACGACCAATCCGGTCGAGGCGCCACTTGTCCGGATCGCCGTGGAGCCGACCTACACCACCGGGATCGAAAAGCCAAGTCAAATCATGGTCGACAAGGTCACGACGATGCCGCGGGTAAATGTGCGCGACCGCCTCGGCCAACTCGCCGATGCCGATCTGGTTCGGCTGGACCGCGCGCTGTTGGTATTTCTCGGTCTTGCCGATTGAGCCGGCTCGCTCGGCGGAGCGATGTCGCAAGCGGATCCTCGATTGAGACGCACGAAGGGCAGTTACCGCTCAGCCGGCGCTGCCTCTGCGGTAACGGATATGGGTGGTTAGCGGTGAGTGGAGCACCTCGACGGGCTCGAAACCGAACGTCTCGACGCCATCGAACATGCGCTCGCCGCTGCCGAGTAGGACGGGTGCGATGTCGAGGGTGAGTTCATCGATCACGCCGGCGTTGAGTGCCTGTCGGACTGTCGAAGCGCCGCCGGCGATGTCCACGCCGTTGCCGTCGGCCGTTTCGAACGCCTGCGCGTAGGCAGCGTCGAACCCCTCGGTGACGAATTGGAAGGTGGTCCCGCCCTCCATCTCGATCGGTTCGCGTGAGTGGTGAGTGAGCACGAAGACCGGGGCGTGGTAGGGCGGCTCGGATCCCCACCATCCGTCCCACGCCTCGTTCCACTCACCGCGGATCGGCCCGAACATGTTGCGGCCCATGACGTAGGCGCCGCGAGGGCGCATGAGCCATCCGTTGGCTGTCTTGTCGGCTTCGGTCGCGCGCGGGTCACCGATATGCCAGCCGTGCAACTCTCCGCCGCGCTTGCCCAGCGGATTGTCCCGGCTCTGCTCCGGTCCGGCGACGAAGCCGTCGAGCGAGATCGACATGTGGCAGGTGGTGTCGGACATCAGCATCTCCCAGGAAGCAGTTGCGGGTTGCAAGTGGTGGCGTCACCGTAGCAAGTGGTGGCGGGTCGCAAGTGCTATACACGGG
>NZ_JBAQEO010000817.1:0-3203 GCF_049286785.1 Rhodococcus sp. (in: high G+C Gram-positive bacteria)
TAGTACTGCAACGACAGTTTGTGATGTCGACGTTTGTAGTGGCTGGCGCGGGCCCTGGCCTGGCTGGCGCGGCGCCAGTTCGACCAGTGCCAGACATGGGTAAGGGCGTGTTGGACTGGGCAGGCGACGCGGTTGAACAATCGCCGTATCTCGTTGACTGTCAGAGGAATTAGATCTCGCGTACCGGCTGGAGATCCCCTTTTTGAGCGCCGCGGCGCAAGATCGTCAGGAAGGCGGCCGCGGCCATCGACAAGGTGATGTGCCGGTACCAGGCCGGGTACCCGCGCACCTGGTAGTGGTCGAGTCCGGTCTCGTTCTTGGTGGTCTGAAAGCACTCCTCGATCGCCCAGCGACTGCCGGCCACCCGGACCAGCTCGGCCGGTTCGGTGTCGGCGGGGCCATAGCAGATGTAGTAGGCAACCTCATCGGGGTCGGTGATCGACCGGCGGGCCAGCAACCAATGGCCGCGACCGGGTTCGCGCAGTGGCCGGATGTCGACGACCGCCCAGTCGTAGAGCCTGGGTCCGTGGGCGCCGTCGCCGCAGTTGATCCGCTGCCACGCGGTCGCCGGCAGGTCGGCGATCACGGCGTGGGCGCGGCGCTGACGCAACTCCATCGAGATCACCATCTGCGATTTCGGGACGGCGAGAACGTGTGCCACACCACGGGATTCGAGCCACAGCCGGAGCTTGCCGACCTGCCCGTAGGCCTCGTCGCCGGTGAACCACCCGAACGGTACTCCGGCGTCGAGGGCCCGTTCGACCATCGTCTGCACCAGTTCGGGTTTCGTCGCGAAAGCCACCTCGTCGCCGATCCCGGCCGCGCGACACCGCTCCCGGTCCTCGGCCCAGGCCTTCGGCAGGTACAACTCCCGGTCGATCAGCGCCCGACCCCGGTCGGAGGCGTAGGCGAGGAACTCCCCGATCTGGCTGTTCTCGATCCGCCCGGCCGTGCCCGAGTACTGCCGGGCCACCCCGGCCGAGCGGGTGCCCTTCTTCAAAAATCCTGTCTCGTCCACGATCAACACACCCTTGTCGGCGTCGCCGATCGTCTCGACCACGACCTCGCGCACGTCGTCGCGGAGCCCCTCGCAGTCCCAGGAGTAGAAGTTCAGCAGCCGCTGCATGCCCTCCGGGCCCGCATCACCGGCCGCCTCGGCCAGTGTCCATCCGTTCTTGCGTTCGACCTCACCGAGCAGTCCGCGCAGGTACGCGCCCATCCGCCGCCGCGACTCCACCCGCGAAAACCGGTGGGCGAACCGCGCACAGAACGCCGTGAACCCTGCTGACCACTCCAGCACCTCTGACTGCACACAAGATCAATTACCACAACAGTCCCGTCAGTCACAAACTGCCGTTGCAGTACTAGCCTGCCGCTTTCATGCGAACTCGTTATCTGATGGGTGTCGCTAACGAAGAATGGTGCCCTGACCTGGGATGATTCGACTTGTCTAAGGTCCGAGTCATCCGAGTTCGAGGAGCACCATTCAGGTGGGCAAGTCTACGTCCCCGTACCCACGTCTGTCCGCATCGGCCACCGGAACCGGGGTCGTGTCGCATGCCGGCTCGGTTCTGTTGTTGCGCACTGCCGAGAAGACGGGGTTGACCGATGCCCTGTCGGTGGCCCTGTCTCCCTGGCGAAAGCCGTTGTCGCGCCACGATCCCGGCAAGATCGTGCTCGATCTGGCGGTGGCGTTGGCGCTCGGCGGTGACTGCCTCGCCGACATCGCCCAGTTGCGGGCGCATCCGGAGGTGTTCGGTCCGGTCGCCTCCGATCCGACGGTGTCCCGCTTGATCGCCACCCTCGCCGCCGACGCCGATATGGCCCTGTCTGCGATCGACGCGGCCCGTGCCGCAGTCCGCACGGCCGCGTGGTCCGCGGCCGGGGACCGGGCACCCGACGACGACATCGACGAACACCACCCGCTGATCATCGACCTGGACGCCACCCTCGTCACAGCGCATTCGGAGAAGGAACACGCGGCACCGACCTTCAAACGCGGCTTCGGATTCCACCCGTTGTGCGCGTTCGTCGACCACGGTGGCGAGGGCACCGGGGAACCGGTGGCGATGCTGCTGCGAGCCGGCAACGCCGGCTCGAACACCGCCGCCGACCACATCACCGTCGTCAAGAAGGCGTTGGCGCAGTTGCCGTGCGATCCGGGATATCGGGTCGGCCGCACGATCCTGATCCGCACCGATGGTGCCGGCGGCAGCCACGCGTTCCTCGAATATCTGACCAAGCGGCGGCTGTCGTACTCGATCGGGTTCGGGCTGACCGACGCCATGGTCACCGAGATCTCCTCGATCCCGCAGGACGGATGGACACCCGCCTACGACGCCGACGGGCAGGTCCGCGACGGCGCTTGGGTTGCCGAACTCACCGATCTGGTCGACCTGTCGTCATGGCCGGCCGGGATGCGGCTTGTCGTGCGCAAGGAACGCCCTCACCCTGGCGCGCAGCTGCGGTTCACCGACCACGACGGGCTGCGGTTGACCGCGTTCGTCACCAACACCCGCCACGGCGGGCTCCCCGATCTCGAACTACGCCACCGCCGCCGCGCCCGCTGCGAGGACCGCATCCGGAACGCGAAAGCCACCGGCCTGGAAAATCTTCCGCTGCACGGGTTCGACCAGAACCGGGTCTGGCTCGCCGTCGTGCAACTCGCCTGCGAACTCGTCGCGTGGACCCAGATGCTCGCCCTGCACGAGCACCCCGCCCGGAAGTGGGAGCCGAAACGGCTGCGCCTGCGCCTGTGGTCGATCGCCGGGCGGATCACCCACCATGCCCGCCGCACCCACCTCAAACTCGCCGCCCGAGCACCCTGGGCCCGCCTGCTCACCCGAGGCCTCGACCACCTCAGCGCGCTACCCGCACCGACCTGACCAGCATCAACCCGATCATCCGAGACGAAAGGGAAATGTCTTCCGGGGCCGTGGACCCCGACGCCACCCGACCGCGTCGGGCAGCTCATCGTTGCCCGACACCGGATCAGCGACAGCGACCACCAATCCGAAACCGCTCAGGCCGATCCAGGGGACTCAGGAAAGATCGAGGCTAGCCCCAATACCGTGTACTTAGCCTGAATCCGTGGAAGATCTTGGTGGCCGCGTCGGCGTGTGAATGAGGAAAGTGCCTTCTGAGCTGGGATGATCAGGGTCGTTGAAGTCCAGATTATCCGCCGCATCAGAAAGCACTTTCAG
>NZ_JBAQEO010000818.1:0-2015 GCF_049286785.1 Rhodococcus sp. (in: high G+C Gram-positive bacteria)
TCAGCGTTCGGCAACGTGGGGCGCCACCAGCTGCCGCCGAACTGAACCCAACACATGGACACGTGATCGAGTCGGTGATACCCGTTCGCGGAGTCGGTCCACGCAACCAGAGGAAGCATGCGGCGAAATGACTCACATAATCACTCAATCCTGCTGCAATGACGCGTCGTGCGTTGCGGTCTGTCCGGTGAATTGTATTCATCCGACTCCGGACGAACCGGACTATCGACGTGCAGAGATGCTGTATATCGATCCGGACAGCTGTATCGATTGTGGTGCGTGCATGGACGTATGTCCCGTTGATGCGATCGTCACCGACGGTGAGCTCACGCTGGAAACCGAGCCGTACGCAGAGATCAATGCCGCCTACTACTCGGATCAGGAGCCGGGAACAGCCGGCGACGTCGGTAGTCCCGCGGTGACGGTCAAGACACCGCCGGAGGCGGCCCCCCTTCGTGTTGCAGTGGTCGGCTCCGGGCCTGCCGCGTTCTACGCCGCGGAGGAGCTGCTCAGTCGACGTGGTCTCTACGTTGAGGTCTCTATGTTCGAGCGGCTTCCGACGCCGTGGGGGCTGGTCAGGTTCGGCGTGGCGCCAGACCATCCTCGAACGAAGACCGTGACGGAGCTGTTCCAAAAAACCGCTCGCAGAAAGGGATTCAACTTCTACCTCAATACGGAGGTAGGCAAGCACATCTCCCACGAGGAGATACTGGCGCATCATGACGCAGTGATCTACGCGGTGGGGGCGCCGGAGGATCGCCGCCTCGGTATTCCCGGCGAGGAACTTCCTGGCAGCCATTCTGCAACAGATTTCGTGGCGTGGTACAACGGCCACCCCGACTACGTCCATCGCACCTTCGATCTGGCGACGGAACGTGCTGTTGTGGTCGGTAACGGAAACGTGGCGTTGGATGTCGCTCGCATTCTGGTCAGCGACGTCGCTACACTCGCGCGCACCGATATTGCGGACCACGCATTGGAGGCACTGGCGGCCAGCAGGATCAAGGAGGTCGTGGTGCTCGGGCGTCGTGGCCCGTTCCAGGCGGCATTCACCACGCCGGAATTACTGGCGCTCGGTAACCTTCCGGGCATCGATGTCACCGCCGACACTGCGGCGGAATCGGGTCCCGACGGCGCCGGCATGGGCGGAGCATTCCCGGCGTCACTGAAATCGAAGATCATCGCAGAGTATGCGGCGCGCGAACGTACCCCTGGCAACAGGTTGATCAACCTTAGCTTCCTGCGATCTCCGGTCGAGTTCTTCGGTGAACGATCGGTACGTGGGATTCGCATCTCGCGCAACCGGCTCGTGGACGATTCCCACGGCAATGTCACGGTCGAGCAGACCGGCGTCGTAGAAGATCTCGAATGCGGGTTGGTTCTACGGTCGGTGGGGTATCGGGGACGTCCGGTGCCTGGCCTGCCGTTCGACTCGAGGGCTGGGACGATACCGAATATCGATGGGCGCGTGCTCGATCCGGAGTCCGGTCAGCCGAGCAAAGGCGTCTACACGGCAGGCTGGATCAAGCGTGGACCCTCGGGGGTGATCGGCACGAACAAGTTGTGTGCGCGTGACACGGTCACCCAACTACTCGACGACCACTTTGCCGGGCGACTCCAATCGCCGTCCAAGGGGCAGCGCGAACTGGACGAGCTCGTCGAGCAACGGCAGCCCAGACGCATCGATCTGTCGGGTTGGAAGTCCATCGATTCCCACGAAGTGAGTGCCGGCATCCTCGGCGGTCGACCCCGTGTCAAATTAGTCGAGGTCGACGAGATGCTACGTGTTGCGGGTGCGGAGAACGCGGACGCTGTCACCCCGATCGGATCTGCCTCGATCTGACCGAGAGGCGGGAGCGACGAGAGCGAATGCACGCGCGGAAGTATATCTAACCTGATAATGTCTAGTGCTAGAGTTGTTGCGGTCGCCAGACCTGAAGGATGGGTGGAGAATGAGCACGTACGAGAAGCGTCCCACTGGCATTTCGGCGGACGGCGGTCCAGTGGGATTGCAC
>NZ_JBAQEO010000819.1:0-18056 GCF_049286785.1 Rhodococcus sp. (in: high G+C Gram-positive bacteria)
CTGTTGATCTACCCGAACCTGGTGATCAACGACATCATGGCAATCACCGTGCGCACCTTCATGCCTACCTCCCCGGACCGGATGGAGATCACCGCCTGGGAGCTGGCTCCCGCCCAGGAACTGCCCCAGCTGCGGCAGCGCCGCCTGGACAGCTTCCTCACCTTCCTCGGTCCCGGCGGCTTCGCGACACCGGATGACATCGAGGCGCTCGAATCCTGCCAGCAGGGTTTCCATAGCGGCGGGGTGGAGTGGAACGACATTTCCCGCGGTATGGCTCGCACGCCCGAGGCCAACGACGAGGAGCAGATGCGTGCCTTCTGGCGCCGCTGGAACGAGCAGATGATGGGAGAGGCCCGATGACCACCACCGTTCCCGAGACCCCGGAGGTCGCACCGCTGGTCGGTGACCTGCGCGAGGTCACCCGCAGCCAGGTCGAGGACCTGCTCTACCTCGAGGCCGAACTGCTCGACGATTGGAACCTCGACACCTGGCTCAGTCTCTACACCGAGGACTGCCGCTACGTCGTTCCCTGCAACGACACCCCCGAGGCCGATCCGGCGCGGGACCTGGTCCTCATCGACGACAATCACCTGCGCCTGTCCTGCCGGGTGGACAGGCTCAACTCGCGCCGGGCGCACCGGGAATATCCGCACTCGGCCACCAGCCACCAGGTGTCCAATGTGCGGCTGCGGCCGGTTACAGACGGCACCGACGGTGCGGCCGAACTGCCGGTGGTCGCCGAGTTCGTCGTCTACCGGTTCCGCGGGGAGCGGTCCTACACCTACTCCGGCCGCTACCACTACCGGCTGCGCGCCGTGGACGGCCGGCTGCGGATCGCCTCGAAGCGGTGCGTGATGCGGATGGGAAGCCTCCGCCAGGTGTCCGACGTCGCGATCATCCTGTGAACGCCGGGCTGGTCGGGGCACCGTTGCGGGACCGGACGGTGATCGTCACCGGCGGGGCGACCGGGATCGGACTCGCCATCTCGAGCAGGTTGCTCGCCGACGGTGCCGCGCTGCTCGTCGCCGCCCGTGACGAGGACGAACTCGCGGCCGGGCTCGACGCGCTCCACCCGCCCACCGGCGTTCCCGAACCCGCCGGATTCGTCGGTGATCTGGCGGCCCCCGGCACCGCCGAGGCAATGCTGGCCGTGGCGACCGAGACCTTCGGTCCGGTATATGCACTGGTCAACAATGCCGGCGGGGGCGTCATCGCGCCGACGCTCGAGCACACCGAACAGACGCTGCGGGCGACGATCGACAACAACCTGTGGACCACGCTGCGGGCCAGCATGGCGCTGCTTCCCCATCTCGTCGACAACGGCGGGGGGCGCATCGTCAACATCGGCGCCGAGTCCGTGCGCAACGGGCTCACCGCACACGCGGTCTACAACGCCGCCAAAGGCGGAGTGCACGCGTTCGCCGTCGGGCTGGCCCGAGAGTTCGCCCCCGCAGGGATCACCGTCAACACCGTGGCGCCGGCTTACACCTTGACCGCGGAGCTGGCTGCCGCGATCGAGGCGGATCGTCTTCCCGAGGCCCTGCGCCCCGTGGTCGAGGACGCCGTGCGGCTCATCCCGATGGGCCGCCCGGCCGTTCCCGACGAGGTCGCCGGCGCCGTCGCCTATCTGCTCCGCCCCGATTCCGGGTTCGTCACCGGCCAGGTGATCAGCGTGAACGGCGGCAGCAGCATGGGCTGAGACATCCCCGGAGACCCTTGCCCTCCCTCCCCCCGTTTCGGCGGGGGACCACACACCCCACATCTTCGGATGCGAGCCCAGAAAGACGGTGAGCCAATGACCGGCGTATCCCGCGTCGACGACGCGTCCCGTGTCACCGACATTCCCGATTCAGCCGACGGACCCGCCCTTCGCGGGGTGACCGAGGTCTACCGCGCCGCCCGAGACCTGTTACTGAGTCTCGGCCGCGACTACCGCACGGCGGTCGACGAATTCACGTGGCCGGACCTCGGGGACCGGTTCAACTGGGCCGTGGACTGGTTCGACGCAATCGCGCGGGGCAACACCCGGGTGGCGCTGTGGATCGTGGAGGAAGACGGATCCGAGGCGAAGTTCACCTACGACGAACTCGCACGGCGCTCGGACCAGGTCGCCGCCCACCTCGCCGGGCACGGGGTCGCACGGGGGGACCACGTCGTCCTCATGCTGAACAATCAGGTGGAGCTGTGGGAGGCGATGCTCGCGGTCATGAAGCTGGGTGCGGTCATCCTGCCGACGACGACCGCACTCGGCCCCGCCGATCTCGCCGATCGCATCGGTCGCGGCGGTGCACGGCACGTGATCGCCAACGTCGCCGACGCCGCCAAGTTCGACGAAATTCCCGGGAAATACACGCGTTTCGCGGTCGGTGACGGACTCGCCGTACCCACTCGCTGGGTGAACTTTGCGGAGGCGTACACGCTGGACGCGCCGCCGGCGGCACATCCGGGCACCGCCCCTCAGGATCCGCAACTTCTGTATTTCACCTCCGGCACCACCAGTCGGCCGAAGCTCGTCGAGCACACCCAGGTGTCCTACCCCCTCGGGCATCTCGCCACCTCGTTCTGGATCGCCGCGGCACCCGGTGACGTGCACTTGAACATCAGTTCGCCGGGCTGGGCAAAGCACGCCTGGAGCTGCTTCTTCGCCCCGTGGATCGCCGAGGCCACGATCTTCGTCTACAACTACTCCCGCTTCGATCCCGCCACGCTGCTCGCACAGATTCGCCGGGCCGGGGTGACCACGTTCTGCGCTCCGCCGACGGTGTGGCGGATGCTGATCAAAGCCGACCTGTCCGGCGGCCCCGGGGGCCTGCGTGAGCTCCTCTCCGCGGGAGAACCACTCAACCCGGAGGTGATGGACCAGGTCCGGCGGCAGTGGGGGTTGACGATCCGGGACGGGTTCGGCCAGACCGAGCTGCCGCTGGCCATCGGAAACGTACCCGAGATGCCGGTCAAACCCGGCTCGATGGGCCTGCCACTGCCCGGCGTGCCGATCGTGCTGGTCGACCCGGTGACGGGGGCGCGGGTCGACGGCGTCGGCGAGGGCGAAATCTGTGTCGATCTCGCACGGCGCCCGATGAGCCTGATGACCGGCTACCAGGGTGATCCGGAACGCAACGCTGAGGCGATGGCGGGTGGTTACTACCACACCGGCGACGTCGCGACCCGGGACGCGGACGGCTACATCTTCTACGTCGGGCGCACCGACGACGTGTTCAAGGCCAGCGACTACAAGATCTCACCGTTCGAGCTGGAGAGTGTGTTGATCCAGCATCCGGCGGTCGCCGAGGCCGCGGTCGTGCCGGCGCCCGACGGGCTCCGGCTGGCCGTCCCCAAGGCCTACGTCAGCCTCGCGCCGGGCCACGAGCCGACCCGCGAGACGGCGCTCGCAATCCTGCGGCATGCCCGCGAGAATCTCGCCCCGTATCAGCGCCTGCGGCGGCTGGAGTTCGCCGAGCTGCCGAAGACGATCTCCGGCAAGATCCGGCGGGTAGACCTGCGCGGACGCGAGGAGTCGGGTGCCGCCGGTGCCGGGGAGTGGCGCGACGACCAGTTCCCGGAACTGCGGGCCTGAGCTCAGCGGCGTGTGGCCGCCGGGCCGGCCAACGCGCGAACCGTGGCGATCAGCTCGGCGGCGTTGCCGTGACGGATCGCCGCGGTAAGTTCGTCCGAGAAGGTCTCGAGCACGGCCCCGGGCGGCGTCTCGCGCGCCGCGAACGGGTAGTCGCTGCCCAGCAGCACGTGCTCGGCGCCGAAGCGGTCGATGGCGAGACCGAGCGCGGCCGCGTCGTAGGTGAGCGAATCGCACCAGAGATCGCGGGCCCGGACACTCGGTGCGGGCCCGTCCGCGCCGGCGAGGACAGCGCCCCGGTCGAGACGGGGCAAGACAGCAGGCAGGGCGCCGCCTCCGTGCGCGAGACACATGCGCACGCCCGGCGTGCGGGGCCGCCCTGTGAGCAGCGCGGCCGCCGCGGTCGTCGTCTCCATGGGCATGCCCAGCCCGAATGCCAACCCCAGCGCGGACGTTCGAGGGTCCAAGGTCGTGTCCACGGGGTGGACCAGCACCAGCGCCGATCGCTCGGCGGCGGCGGCGAAGAAGTCGTCGAACGCGGGGTCGGCCAACTCACGCGCGCCGACCCGGGTGCCGATCTCGACGCCGAGGAAGCCCAGCTCGTCGACGCAACGGGAGAGTTCGGCGACCGCAGCGTCGGGGTCCTGCAGTGGAACGGCGCCGAGCGCGTACAGCCGGTTGGGCGCTTCGGCGATCAGCGCGGCGAGGGCGTCGTTCTGCGCCGCCGCCAGGATCCGTGCCCCCTCAGCAGGCTGGTCGTGGCACAGCGTGACGGGAATGGGCGACACAACCTGTGCGGCGACACCCTCGGCGTCCATGTCGGCGAGACGGCGCTCCGACGACCAGCACCGGTCGTCGATCTCGCGGTAAGGACGACCGCCGAGCAGGATCCGGGCCCGGTGGGGGTCGAGGAGTTCGATGGACGGCCAGCATCCCGGCAGAGCGGACAGGTCCGGCAGCCGGGTGCCGATCGCGTGGGTGTGAACGTCGATCACACCCAGAGGAGGTGGGGACCCGGCGCTGCCGGTTACAGGCTTGCTCATGCTGACTCCCTCGACGCGCCGCGCTGTCGGTGTCCCGGCGGCATATCGGAACGGTAGCAATCATGGCTACATGATTCAAGAAGATTCGGCCGTCTCGCCTGCTCGCGGTGGAAACCCCCAAGTCCTGGGACTTGTGTCGCCTGTCGCGGGCCCGCGTGGACGAACAGGGCCTGACTCGCCGCAATCCTGCAGATACGATGAGGTTCGGATTACGATCCGATGCCGGTGTTCCCGGCATCAGTGCAGCTCATCGCCGTGGGGAGAAGTCAAACCTGATGACGTCATCGACGAAGAATCAATCGCAGGCAGCGAATCCGCTGCAGAAGGACTCGGTGTCCGCACATCGACAGACGGGCGAGCCTGGACAACGGTCGCTGTCGCGCGCGCAGCAGGTTGCCGTCGAAGTGGAGAACGAGCTTCTCGCAGCACGTACCCCGGTCGGCGCCTCCCTGGGCCGGCGAACGGACCTCATGGAGCGATTCAGGGTCAGTCCGACCGTGATCAACGAGGCGTTGCGGATCCTGCGCGACCGCGGGCTGGTGGTCGTCAAGCCCGGTCCCGGCGGAGGAGTGTTCGTCGCGAGCCGCCCGCCGCAGGTCCGGCTCGGAGCGCTCGACCTGTGGTTCTCCGGTACCGGTACGGACCCGTTGGATCTGTTCGAGGCCCGCATGCACCTGGAGGACATCTTGACCAGGGTCGCCGTGGAGCGCGCCGGTCCATCGGATATCCGTGACATGGAGTGGGCGCTCGAGGCGATGCGGTCGGCGAGCGCGCCGCGCGACTTTCTGGATGCGAACCTGCGGCTCCATCTGGCGATCGCGCGGGCTGCCCGGATTCCCGTGTTGGCGGGCATGTACGAGGCGATTGCCGCGATCATCGGCAGCACGACGACCCGTGTCGAGCTGCTGCCCGAGCACGAGGAGATGTATCGGCACAGCATCGCGGTGCACGTCGAGATCGTCGCCGCAATCCGAGAAGGCGACCGCGAGGCGCTGGACAAGTGTCTGGGGTTGCATCATCACGACCTGGTGCGGGCGGTGGACCCCACCCGCTCGCCGGTCCCGCCGGAATAACCCGCACCAATTGTGGATCCCCTCTTGAATTCTGCATGCATGATTACGTAAGGTTTCTGTATCGGCTGCAATGCCGCATGCATCAGGAGGAGCAATGGCAGAATTCCTCGGGTTGGGGATCACTCACTATCCCCTGCTCGCCGGCACCGACGAGCACATGGCAGGGCTGCTGCGGTGGACCCTGACCGACCCGGACATCCCGGAAGAGCTGAAGGATCCGGCGAACTGGCCGGAGCGCATGCGCCGCGAGTGGGACGATGACGGCGGCACGGCTGCCGCCGCCGAGCATCGCGCCGAGCTCGTCCAGGATCTTGCCCGCTGCAGAGCCGCACTCGACGAGTTCGAACCGGACCTGGTGGTGGTGTGGGGTGACGACCAGTACGAGAACTTTCGCGAGGAGGTTGTCCCGCCGTTCTGCGTTCTGGCCTACGACGACCTCGAGGTCCCCGCGTTCGAGGTCATGAACGAGCGCGGCAGCCCCAACGCGTGGGGATTGCCCGACGATTTCACGATCACTCTGCACGGCGACGCACAGGCCGCCCGGCACCTGGCGAACACGTTGATCGAGGACGGCTTCGACATGGCCTACTCGTATCGCAAACGCGCCGAGGCGCATTTTCCGCACGCGATTCTCAACACCCAGCTCTTTCTCGACTACGAGAACGCGGGATCGAAGCTGCCCTATGCGCTGGTCCCGATCACCGTGAACTGCTACGGCCAGCACGCCATTGCTCGCAAGGGCGGCCTGGCTCGCTTCGCCGATATCGCCGACGAAAAGCTCGACCCGGTCGGTCCGACCCCGAACCGTTGTTTCGACCTCGGTGCCGCCGTGGCTCGAGCGTTCGCCAACACCGACAAGCGGGTGGCGCTGGTCGCCTCGTCGAGCTGGTCGCACGCCTTTCTCACCGACAAGCTGTGGCACCTACGCCCGGATACCCCGGTCGATGAGCGGCTCTACGAGGCCTTCGTTAACGGGGACGTCGAAGCCTGGCGTGCGGTGAGCGGCACCGAGATCGTGGAGTCCGGCCAACACGAAATGCTCAACTGGTACTGCCTGTTGGGTGCAATGCACGAGATCGGGCTGCCGCTGACCTGGTCGACACTCGTCACCACCGACGTTTTCAACTCCAACAAGTGCTTCGCCGTGTTCTCCGGCAGGCCCGACGAAGCCCATGCCGGCAGTGCTCCGGAGCAGGCGGGACAGGAACCCCGATGACCATCACCGCCGACATCGCACAGGGTCGCCGCGTGGCCGTGCCCGGCCTCACCGCAGAGCCGATCGACACGTTCTATCTCGAGGCCGGCAGCGGCGATCCCGTTGTGCTGCTGCACGGTTCCGGTCCCGGCGTCTCGGGGCGCGCGAACTGGCAGCGCACGATTCCCGGGCTTGCCGAGCACTTCCGGGTCATTGCACCGGACATCGTCGGATACGGGGAGACGTCGCGCCCCGGCGACGTCGTGTACTCGCTGAGTACCTGGAGCGACCATGTCCTGGGCCTGCTCGACGCGCTGGAACTCGACCGGGTGTCGCTGGTCGGCAACTCGCTGGGCGGCCGGATCTCGCTCGACATCGCCGAGCGTCATCCGGATCGGGTCTCGCGGATGGTCCTGATGGGCTCGCCGGGCGTCGGCATGACCTTAACCGACGGGCTGAAGGCCCTGCGCGCCTACGAACCCTCCCTGGAGAACATGCGGGCGCTGCTGCTCGACTATTTCGCAGTCGACCCGTCCATCATCACGGACGAACTGGTCCGCATTCGCTACGAGGCGAGTGTGGAAACCTTCGATGCCTACCGTTCGATGTTCTTCGACTCCCGCCACAAGGGTAATGAGCTGGGCATCACCGAGGAACAGGCACGGTCGATCCGTACGCCCTCTTTGCTGGTTCACGGCAGGGAGGACAAGGTCGTGCCACCGGAGGTCTCGTGGGCCATGTTGCATCTGCTGCAGGACGCGGACCTGCACGTTTTCGCCCGCTGCGGGCACTGGACGCAGATCGAGCGGGCAGCGGAATTCACCGAACTCGTCGCGGACTTCCTGCGTGCCGACAGCAGGAACGTTTAGCACGCAACAACAGTGGGTTATCGATGGGGCGATTGCGATAGTTCGTCTTGCGTGCATGCAGAGGCGCTGGAGGGGTCGGCGGGGAGATTCTCCGAGGCCCAGGTGATGAGCGCTTCGAGCGCCGGAAGCAGGGCCTTCCCCGGCTGGGTCAACTCGTAGGCGACCGAGATCGGCGGCCCGTCGTCGACGGTGCGTTGCACGAGACCCGCCTTGACGAGTTCGCCCAGCCGATCCGACAGAACCGAATCGCTGATGCCCGATACGGCTCGGCGTAGCTCGGAAAACCCCGCCGGGCCGCCGAGCAGGGTACCCAAGATGATCCCGTTCCAGCGTTTGCCCAAGAACTCGAATGCACGAGCCAGCGCGCCGTCGCAGGCGCGCGGTTCGTGCACCTCGTTGCTTCCAGCCATTCAGCCAGCTTACCGAAGGTGCTACTGTCTGCCTTGCCACTCTGTTTTTGCTAGTTACATCAGAAATGGAAGTTCATGACAGACGCACCCACCCTCGGCCGAATCGACGACGCCGCGCTGGCCACCCTCTTCACCGATGCCCGGACGGCCAATGCCTTCGCGTCCACCCCGGTCACCGACGAGGAACTCGCCTCGATCTGGGATCTGGCCCAGTGGCCGCCCACTGCAGCCAACACTCAACCCCTGCGAGTGCTGTACGTCCGAACAGACGACGGCCGCGCACGCCTCCTCGCACACATGAACGACGGCAACGTGGAAAAAACGCGCTCCGCGCCTGCCGTGGCCGTTCTCGCCGTCGACACGCAATTCCACGAGCACATTCCGACCGTCCTGCCATTCAAACCGGAACTGAAAGATGTTTTCGCCCAGAATGATTCGATGCGAGAGCACACCGGATCGTTCAACAGCGCACTTCAGGCGGGCTACTTCATGCTCGCCGTTCGCGCAGTCGGCTTGGCTGCAGGGCCGATGGCGGGGTTCGACCAGGCGGCACTCGACGCAGACTTCTTCCCCGACGGCCGATGGAAGTCGATCCTCGTGGTCAACATCGGACACCCAGGCGACAACGCGTGGCTCGATCGACTCCCGAGACTCGGTCACGACAACGTAGTGGAATGGATCTGATCATGTTCATCGCAACCGTCATCGTCACAGTCCTGCTGGCCGTAGCCCTGATCGGTTCGGCGGCGGGCAAGCTCACCCGGAACGCCGGCATCCTCGCCAACATGGACAAGGTCCAGGTGCCCGCCGACAGGGTGCCCTGGCTCGGGTACCTCGAGATCGCCGGCGCGCTCGGACTCGTCGCAGGTCTGTTCTGGTGGCCGATCGGCGTCGCCGCAGCCATCGGTGTCATCCTGTATTTCATCGGCGCAGTCGGTGCGCATATCCGTGCGAAAGACAAGGAACTGGCACCCGCCGCAGTGCTCGCACTCGTGGCGGTCGCTGCCTTGGTACTGCGCATCCTCACCGCCTGACGCATCCTCACCGCCTGACGCATCCTGACCGCGTGACGCATCCTGACCGCGTGACGACGGAGGGGCGCTCCAGAAAAGCCCTATCGGCCTGGGCCTGACGGAGTGGTTCCGTTCCGATGACTCGATTGACTCGATCGCCCGGAGTCTGCCCACTCCCGGCCAACCGGTCTCTCGCCTCCGGCGCGCGACGATGCCACAGCCGCGAATCCGCGAGGTGCGCCGCGATTCGCCCTCGGATCTGTCCGGCAGTTTCCGTGCACGCTGACGGCGGGTGATCGTCAGCTCACGCTCGACCACATCGCCGCGACCGGATTCGCCGATCCCGCTCACCAACCCTGCGGTGTCGGCGCTGCCCGCCGTGCGGGCGGACCGGATCCGGCTCCTCGGCGGCCTGCAGACCCAGGCCTACAGCATGGAGAACGTCGCGGAAGGTGCTCGGGTACTCCGTGAACGGCTCGCCGCGACCCCGTGACCGATCCGCCCGGCCGGGCGGCGGCGGCTTCTTCGGTTCCTTTCTGTGTACTGGTCCGAAGACCCTGATGGACATCCCCGCAGTCTTCCTGTAGCTTAACGAACGTTCGAACTAGTGACCTGAGCGACATCGCTCGATCCTTCGCGCGTTCACCAGTGAAAAGGACTGCACAGCATGAGTATCGATCCGTCGAACGACGTCGTTCTGTCGAGCACCGAAGGGCACGTCACCACCTGGACGCTGAATCTTCCCGAGGCGCGTAACCCCATCTCGGGAGGTGACGTCGTCGACCGCCTGGTCGAGCTTGTTCGGCAGGCGAACGAGGACTACAACACGCGTGTCGTCATTCTGACCGGTGCGGGCAGCGCCTTCTCGGCCGGTGGCAATGTCAAGGACATGGCAGAGCGCAAGGGTATGTTCGGCGGGGCACCGCACGAGCTGCGCGAGGGGTATCGACGCGGAATCCAGCGTCTCCCCAAGGCCATTTACCATTGTGAGGTTCCGATCATCGCGGCCGTCAACGGCCCCGCCGTCGGAGCAGGGTGTGACCTGGCGATGATGGCGGACATGCGGGTGGCGTCGACGAAGGCGTTCTTCGCGGAGAGTTTCGTCAAGCTCGGCATCATTCCCGGTGACGGCGGCGCGTGGCTTCTGCCGCGGGCGATCGGTCAGGCTCGGGCAGCGGAAATGGCGTTCACCGGTGACCGCGTCGATGCCCGCACGGCACTCGACTGGGGAATGGTTTCACGAGTGGTCGAGCCGGAGGAGTTGCTGAACTGTGCAGCGGAACTCGCCGCACGCGTCGCCGTCAATCCGCCGCACACCCTGCGCATGACCAAGACGCTGATGCGTGAGGCGCAGCGGCAGGATCTCGAGAGTCTGCTCGAGCTGTCCGCGACCATGCAGGCGCTCGCGCACCACACCCAGGACCATACCGAAGCCCTCGACGCATTCCTGGAGAAGCGGGCCGGAGTCTTCAGCGGGAAGTAGATCCCGTCCAGACATGCCGGCAGCGGGGCGAACATACGAACATCCGAGACTCCGGAGGACTCTGTGGAACGGACACTCTTTACTCGCGAACACGATGAATTCCGTGCGATGGCACGCGAATTCATCGCCCGGGAAGTCGTCCCGAATCGCGACACGTGGGACGAGCTCGGTCGTCCGCCGCGCGAATTCTTCCTGCGGCTGGGTGAGCTGGGCATCCTGGGAATCCAGATTCCCGAGGAGTTCGGTGGCGGCGGCGAGCCGAGTTTCAAGTATTCCGCCATCCTCTTCGAGGAAATCGCCCGGGCCGGAGCCTCATTCGGCTCCTACACGGTGCACGCCTGCCTGATCCTCCCGTACATCCTGAAGTACGGGACCGACGAGCAGAAGGCCCGCTGGCTGCCCGGCATGGCGTCCGGCGATCTCATGACCGCGATCGCGATGACCGAGCCCGGAACGGGTTCCGATCTGGCCCGCATCGCGACATCGGCCGTACTGTCGGAAGACGGCACGCATTATGTGGTGAACGGCGCCAAGACGTTCATCACCGGCGGCGTCACCGCCGATATGGTGCTCACCGTGTGCCGCACTTCGCCGTACGACCCGGAGGATCGCCGCGCCGGGCTCTCCATCCTGTGCGTGCCGACGGCGTCGGACGGTTTCGGCGTGGGTCGCAAGCTCGACAAGATCGGGCTGCACCAGCAGGACACCGCAGAACTGTCCTACAGTGACGTCAAGGTTCCCGTGGACAATCTCCTCGGCGAGGAAGGCAAGGCCTTCGGCTACCTTGCCCACAATCTTCCCCAGGAACGGCTCAGCATCGCGCTGAACAGCGTGTCGCACGCCGAGGCGGCAATCATGCACGCCACCGACTACGTCAAGAACAGAACTGTCTTCGGCAAGCCCGTCGCATCATTCCAGAACACCAAATTCGTTCTGGCCGAATGCATCACCGAAACCGAGGCGGCACGTTTCTACGTCGACCACTGCCTCGAACTGCTCGACCGGGGCACGCTCGACGTGGCGGATGCCGCCAAGGCGAAATTGCATGCCACGGAGGTGGCCGGCCGCGTCATCGACAAATGCCTGCAGCTGCATGGCGGATACGGGTACATCACGGAGTATCCGATCGCCCGCCTCTACGCGGACTCACGTGTCACCCGCATCTACGGCGGGACCAACGAGGTGATGAAGACGATCATCGCGAAGAGCGCCGGACTGTGACCACGGCTCCCACCGCGAGGCAGCGGGAATTCATCGATATCGCTCGGCGGGAATTCGTCGACCACGGCTACGGTGCGTCGTCGATCCGCACCATCGCCCAGCGCGCGGGGGTGAGCCTGTCGGCGCTCTATTACCACTATGCGAGCAAACAGGACCTGCTGGTTGCCATCCTCGACGACGGGCTGGCAACCTTCCTCGACATGTGCCG
Organism: Rhodococcus sp. (in: high G+C Gram-positive bacteria); assembly: GCF_049286785.1. Classification (GTDB taxonomy): domain Bacteria; phylum Actinomycetota; class Actinomycetes; order Mycobacteriales; family Mycobacteriaceae; genus Rhodococcus_F. The sequence continues at coordinate 12,087 of NZ_JBAQEO010000819.1, forward strand.
CGACGAGCTCGAGCGGTGCGACGACACCCCGGAGAGCAGGCTTCGTGCCATGGTGGCCGGATTCGTCAGGTTCCGCACCCTGCACCAGGAGCAGAGCCGTCTGGTGCAGACCGAGGTTCGCAATCTCGAACCGGACCATCTGAAGGGTTATCAGGCACGCCAGCACGCGCCGCTCCAGACGCTCGCGGGCATCATCGACGACGGCGTCCGGGAGGGCGTCTTCCGGACGCCGTACCCGGACGATGCGCGACGGGCCATCATCTCCATGTGTAACGCGATCGCCAACTGGTATCGATCGGATGGTCCCGACTCCGTGGACGAGATCGTCGAACGCTACGGCGATCTGGCCTTGGTCATCGTCGAGGCACGGCCCACGCAGACCGCCCGCAGAACCCGGAAGAAAGTTGACTGACATGCGCAAGCGTCTGATCCCGCCGGCGAGTCCGAATCCCGAGGGTCTCACCGAACTTCGTCACGAGGTGCGGCAGTTCTTGCGGGACAGGATCGACAGTGGGGCCTTCACTCCGGGTGTCGATACCTGGCTCACGCAGTGGGATCCCGCGTTCACCCGGGAGCTGGCCGAGCGTGGCTGGATCGGCATGACCATCCCCGAGGAATACGGCGGCCACGGACGCACCTTCCTCGAGCGATTCGTCGTCACCGAGGAACTCCTCGCCGTCGGCGCTCCCGTCGCCGCGCAGTGGGTGGCCGACCGCCAGGCGGCGCCGTCGTTGCTGAAGTTCGGCACCGAAGAGCAGAAGCAGCGCTTCCTGCCCGGCATCGCGCGAGGCGAAATCTGCTGGGCCATCGGTATGTCCGAGCCCGAGTCCGGATCCGACCTCGCCAGCGTCAAGACCCGGGCAACCCGGGTCGAAGGCGGCTGGACGATCAACGGCACCAAGCTCTGGACGTCCGGTGCTCACCACGCCGACGCGTTCTTCCTCCTGGCCAGGTCCGAGCCGCTCGACCCCGCGCACCGCCACGCCGGGCTCAGCCAGTTCATCGTGCTCCTCGACGGCCCCGGCGTGGAGATCCGCCCGATCTACACCATGTCCGGTGACCACCACTTCAACGAGGTGATCCTCACCGGCGTCTTCGTTCCCGACGAGCTGGTACTCGGAAAGATCGGTGACGGCTGGCACCAGGTGACGTCCGAGCTGGGTTTCGAACGCAGCGGGCCCGAACGGTTCATGTCGACCTTCGCTCTGCTCGGAGCCGTCGCCGACGAGATCGGTGCCGAACGGCTGCCCTCGGATCCGGGCATCGGACGCCTCGCCGGACGCATGTTCGGTCTGCACCAGATGTCGGCGGCCGTCGCCGGGGCACTCTCGCGCGGTGAGAACGCCGACGTGGCCGCGTCCGTCGTGAAGATCCTCGGCACCGAGGTCGAAGGCGACGTAGCCGATCTCGTCGACGAGATATCCGGCGAAAGTTATCCGGGTGGAGAAGATTTCGCGAAACTCCTGCGTGCCGGGATCATGCAACGACCCGGGTTCACGCTGCGCGGTGGTACCACAGAGATTCTGCGCGGCGTTGTCGCGCGGGGATTGGGAATGCGCTGATGGCGAACACCGGCAATCGTGAACTGACCGACATGCTCGACGCGGTCCTGTCCGGCCGCCGCGGCGACAACCACGTGGTGTCCGGCCCACTGGAGATCGACCGCGAGTTGTGGGCGACTCTCGAGGAGTTGGGGCTCACCCGTCTCACGGCAGCCGAAGACCGGGGCGGCAGTGGTGCGAGCTGGACCGAGGCCGCGCTGCTGCTGAGTGCCGCGGGCGGCGGCGCCGCCAGGATCCCGGTGGCCGAGAACGACCTGCTCGCGCAATGGCTGCTCGGTGTCGCGGGTATCGAGTCGTCCGACGGCCTCATCCGGACGGCCTGCGTACTGGACGGGTCCGGATCCGCGCGGGACGTGCCCTGGGCGCGCGGGGTGGACAGGATTGTCGTGCTGTGGAATTCGCCGGACGGGTGGCACGTCGCGGACGTCGACCGCGGCGCGTTCGAGATCACCGAGGCCGTGAATCTGGCGCAGGAACCCCGCGACCACGTGCGTATCGATGTCACCACGCTCACGGGCGCCCCGGTCGGAGCCGAGACTGCCCCCGGCTTCCAGCTCCGCGGGGCACTCGCGCGGACCCAGCTGATGGCCGGTGCGATGGAGCGGATCCTCGACCTCGTCGTCGACCACACCACCGCCCGCACCCAGTTCGGACGGCCCCTCGCGAAGTTCCAGGCCGTCCAGTTCATGGCAGCCGACATCGCCGCCGAGAGCGCACTGGCCCGCGCCGCCGCCGACGCCGCCGTGGCCACAGCGGTGCAACACGGATTCGACAGCGAGCAGGCGGGGTTCGCGATCGCCGCAGCCAAGTCCTGTGCCGGACATGCCGCCTCCGTGGTGGCCCGCACGGCCCACCAAGCGCTCGGCGCCATCGGCTTCACCATGGAGCACGAACTGCACCGGCACGCCAACCGCATCCTGTCGTGGCGATCCGAGTTCGGTTCGGTGAGGCACTGGGACACCGTGCTCACCGCGGCTGTCGTCGAGGCCGGCAGTGCAGGACTCTGGCCACTCGTCGTCGAGGACGAAGACTGAGCGGGGCGACCCGCGGGTGGCCGCTTACGCCAGCCCGGACAGCGGCGGCGGAGTGTTCTCGTCACGCCAGGCGATGGCCTGCTTCAGCTCGGTGAGGTCGAAGTCCGGCCCACTGACCCCGACGGTGAACAGCACGACCCCGGCGCCCACGAAGGCCGCCGCGTCCTCCTTTCCCGGCCACGGGATGGAGTGCTGAATGCTGTCCGGGCTGCGTCCGGTTCCCGCGCAGCGCTCGGCGATGATGCCCGCCTTACGGGAGTGGGTCTCGATGTCGCTGAAGCTGTGCCAGATGTCCGCGTACTGTGCCACCAGCGGCAAGGTCTTGTTCTCCCCGCCGCCTCCGATCAGGATCGGGATGTGGCGGGTGGGCGCGGGTTCGAGCTTGCCGAACCTCGCGACGATGCGCGGAAGGTACTCGCCGAGCAGCTTCAGGCGTGACCCGGCGGTACCGAACTCGTAGCCGTACTCGTCGTAGTCCCGCTTGAACCAGCCCCCGCCGATACCGAGGATCAGACGTCCGCCGCTGATGTGGTCGACGGTGCGGGCCATGTCGGCGAGCAGGTCCGGATTCCGGTAGCCGGCGCACGTGACGAGCGCACCGATCTCCACTCGTTCCGTCTGCTCCGCGAACGCCCCGAGCATGGTCCAGCACTCGAAATGGGCGCCGGCCGGATCGCCGGACAACGGATAGAAATGATCCCAGTTGAAGACGATGTCGACGCCGGCGTCCTCTGCCCGCAGCACGGCGTCGCGGATCATGCCGTAGTCGGGGGCGTGTTGCGGTTGCAGCTGGATGCCGATGCGAACTGGACGAGTCATGCGAGCTCCTCGGAGTGGTCGTCGGTCCTTCCTGAACCATCTTGCGCGTTCCCGGCTCGCTGTGTCGAAATTCTGTTCCGTGGGTACAGGACGACCGATCGAGAGGAGGTCCGGGTGCACGCGGTCGAGGAATCCCCGGCCATGATCAGCTTCGTCGCCGCGGGCGGTGCCTTCGGTCCCGTTCCGGACATCGTGCTGTGCGGAATCAACCACGGGCCCAACACCGGTCACGCGATTCTGCTGGGTTCTTGCCTACGGCATGCCCGGCACTGTGCTCAACGTCAACGACATCACGGCCGAGGAGTCCGAGGAAACCGACGGGGGTCTCCTGAGCCGCGGATGGGCCACCGCGACCGCGCTGCGCGCTCCCTTCGAGGCCGCCGAAGTGGACATCAACACCCTGCTGTGGACCCGTTGACCCGTCGCGGTCACGTGAGCCGTGGAACACTGGGCGAATGAAGGTCACGCGCAGGCCCGCCCCGCCCACCGGTATCCGCCGCGCCTTTCTCCGTGCCCCGATCATCCTGTACCGCTGGCACCTCGGCCCTCTGCTCGGCCGCCGTTTCCTCCTGCTCGAGCATGTGGGCCGCACGTCCGGCAAGACGCGACAGGTGGTGCTCGAGGTGGTCAACCACGATGCCGTCGACGACGGGTATGTCGTGGCGGCCGGGTACGGACCCAAGAGCGACTGGTATCGGAACCTTCGGGCCCGGCCGGACGCTGCGATCCAGGTGGGACGACGCCGCTCGGCAGTAACCGCCGAGTTCCCGGACACCGAGGTGGGCGCGGAATTCATGGCCCACTACGCCGCCGCACATCCGAAGGTCGGTGTGCGGCTGGCCAAGGCGATGGGCTTCGAAGTGGACGGCAGCGACGCCGACTTCCGGGAGGCCGGACGCAACATCTCCTTCGTGCGACTCCGCCCCCGCACCTGACCCGATGGGGTGGGGGTTCAGGTGAGCCGGACTCCGCCTGCGAGCAGCATTGCCCGAAGCACGAAAGCCGCTTCGGGACCGATGATTTCGCCCACCAGTGTCAGGTAGCGGTCCACGTATTCCGGCCCGTGCGGCGCCAGTTCCGGGAAGTCGGGGTCGGACGGGTCGAGGTGGTGAGCCAGTTCGTGCAACAGCACCAGCTCCCGGAACGCCCAGGCATCGCCGTCCCGGTGTTCGGGTACAGCGATTGTGGCGCAATCACTTTCGTAATGCGCGGCGGCGTTCCCGGACCTCGCCCGGATGTGGACCGGAGTGTACGCTCGCGGCCAGGTCGCGCGCACCCAGTTCAGGGCCAGAACGCGGTTCACGTAGTCCTGAACCGACTCGATGGACGCGAACTTGCGCTCGATCGGCAGTGTCACCTGCGAGCCCAGCACCTCGACCACGCGCAGACCGCGTTCGTCGGCGCGGTCGAACATGGTGCGCACCATCGCTTCCGCGTCGTACACGGCGGTGCGCTGGGTGTCACGTACGCGTCTCATGACGTGACCTGCCTGCGTGCCGTCGACAGTTCGGGTGCAGTGCCGAGGCGGGCCGTCCGTGCCGCCCGGTCGCCGGCTCGTCTCGCGTTCGACGAGTGGCCGGCCGTGGCCCGGCCCCCGCGCCAGGTGCCGCGGGCCTCGGAGTTCTCCTGGTAGTAGTCCCGGAGCTCGAGCTGCTTGTCCCGCAGTACCAGCGCTGTCTCCGCCGACGACTCGGGTACCGACACCGCTTGCTCCTCCGCCTCGCGTTTGGCCTCCGCGAGCCGCTGTCCGATCCGGGCCGCGTAGGCGAGTTGGAAGTTCAGCCGGGCGGTCACACCGGCCACGGGTTTGCGCACCTTGATGGAGACGCGCCGCCGGCCCTGCCTCTCCACCCGGGTGCGCACAGTGGTCTCGTTGCGGTACTCCCCGGATTTGACGTAGGCGTCCGAGGCTCGGACCATCTGGATCAGCAGGCTCGTGTACAGGGCTTCACAGACGTCGATGTCTCCCGAAAACCCGTACGCGTAGATAACCGCGGAACTCTGCGCGATGTCGCATTGGACGTCGTTGGCGGCGGCGATCACCAGGAACAGCTGCGCGTACGTCCGCAGACCCTTCTTGCCGGGTTCACCGATCGTGATGAGCCGCTGGATGGGAGTGGACCGTTTCTCCCTGCCCGCCGCGTGGGCGCGGGCCACGGCGAGGTCGATGGACGAGGCCGTCGCGAGGCGCTGGGCGGCGGCCATGAACGCTTCACCCTCATGCGGGTTATCGGTGGATTCCGCTTGCCGGAGCAGCCCACCGATGCGCGTCAGCATCTTGTCGGAACTCACCTGGCGAGGCTACCCCCGTGAAGCGCCGACAACTTGTCCACTCGTTCAGCGGCGTTTCCTTCCCGGTTACCTGCAGGGCAGTTGTCCGTACAACTCGGGCCGCGACAGTTGTCGGCATGACGGAGCAGAGGTACCGCATCATTGCGGACCAGCTGGAATGCGAGATCGCTTCGCTGACCCCCGGTACCAAACTCGACAGTGAGCACGCGCTGATGAAGCGCTTCGGTGTCGGCCGGGCCGCGGCCCGCGCCGCGGTACAGGAA
>NZ_JBAQEO010000820.1:0-12578 GCF_049286785.1 Rhodococcus sp. (in: high G+C Gram-positive bacteria)
ATGGCCACACTGGACTGCTCCCGGCCCGACCCGTTGCGCGGCAACGACGACCCGGCGCTGCCTCTGGTCGCCTGCGACACCGCGGGCGCGGCCGTGTACCTGCTCGAGCCCGCGATCATCGACGGGCAGGAGATCGCCGACGCCACGTCGGGGTACAGCGCCCAGCAGTCCCGCCACGAGGTGAGCCTCACGTTCAAGTCCTCCGGGAGCGACACCTGGGCCAGGTTCACTTCGGAGAACATCGGCAAGCAGGCGGCGTTCACACTCGACTCGAAAGTGGTGAGCGCTCCCGTGATTCAGGGTGCGACCCCGGCGGGCAGTTCCACCTCGATCAGCGGCTCGTTCACGGCGGAAAGCGCCAAAGAACTGGCCAATACCCTCAAGTACGGCTCGCTGCCGCTGTCGTTCGCCGCGTCCGAGGCGGAGACGGTATCGGCGACTCTCGGCCTGGCATCACTGGAGGCAGGCCTCATCGCCGGTCTCGTCGGCCTGATCCTCGTCCTCCTCTACTGCCTGCTCTACTACCGCATGCTCGGCATCCTCACGGCACTCTCGCTGGTGCTGTCCGGTTTGGCGGTCTACGCGATCATGGTGCTGCTCGGCCGGTACATCAGTTTCACGCTCGACCTCGCCGGTATTGCGGGCCTCATCATCGGCATCGGTATGACCGCAGACTCGTTCGTGGTGTTCTTCGAACGGATCAAGGACGAGATGCGAGAGGGGCGCAGTTTCCGCTCGGCGGTTCCGCGCGGCTGGGCGCGGGCGCGCAGAACCATCCTGTCCGGCAACGCAGTCAGCTTCATCGCGGCCGCCGTGCTCTACGTGCTGGCTGTGGGTCAGGTCCGTGGCTTCGCGTTCACGCTCGGCCTGACCACGATTCTCGACGTCGTCGTCGTGTTCCTCGTGACCTGGCCGCTGGTGCACCTGGCGTCGAAGTCGCCGTTCTGGTCCAAGCCCGGCGTCAACGGGCTCGGTGCCGTTGCGCAGATCGCCAAGGAACGTAAGGCGGCCGCGTCGTCGCCGAAGGAGTCACGAGTATGAGTGAATCGACCACTTCGTCCCAGACTGAGACGCAGGCGAGATCGGAATCCTCGCTGTCCGACTCGGGTGTCAACCAGGCGTCGATGCCCACGCACGGTCTGCTGTCGCGGCTCTACACCGGAACCGGTGCGTTCGAGGTCGTGGGGAAACGCCGCTTCTTCTACGGCCTGACCGGTGTCATCGTGCTCGTTGCGCTGCTGGCCATCCTGGTGCGGGGCTTCACCCTCGGCATCGATTTCGAGGGCGGATCGCGAATCCAGTTCCCGGCCGGGGACGGAGTGGACACCGCACAGGTGGAGACGGTCTACTCGGACGCTCTGGGGATGGAGCCCGTCACGGTGCAGACGGTGGGCTCGGGGGCGAGCGCCACGGTGCAGATCCGCTCCGAAACCCTCGACGCCGCGCAGATGGTGACGCTGCAGGACGCGCTGTTCGAAAAGTTCCAGCCGGAGGACACGAGCGGCTCACCCAGCAAGAACGCGATCAGCATCGCGGACGTCAGCGAAACCTGGGGTGGCCAGATCACCCAGAAAGCCTTGATCGCGCTGGCCGTCTTCCTCGTGATCGTGAGCATCTACATTGCGGTGCGCTTCGAGCGGGACATGGCGATCGCCGCGATCGTCGCGCTGTTCTTCGACATGATCGTCACGGCCGGCGTGTATGCACTGGTCGGTTTCGAGGTGACTCCCGCGACCGTGATCGGTCTGCTCACCATTCTCGGGTTCTCGCTCTACGACTCCGTGGTGGTATTCGACAAGGTCGAGGAGAATACCCGGGGCATTCTTCACCTGTCCCGCCGGACCTATGCCGAGCAGGCCAACCTGGCTGTCAACCAGACCCTGATGCGGTCCATCAACACCACGCTGATCAGCGTGCTGCCGGTTCTCGCCCTGATGGTCGTCGCGGTGTGGATGCTCGGTGTCGGAACGCTCAAGGACCTCGCGTTGGTACAGCTCGTGGGGATCGTGGTGGGTGCCTATTCGTCGATCTTCTTCGCCACCCCATTGCTGGTTTCTCTCAAGGAGAGGTGGGGACCCGTTGCGGCGCACACCAACAAGGTGCACGCCCGGCGGGCGGCACTCGCAGAAGGCGGGTCGGCGAAGGCAGGTCCCGTGCCCGGACGCGAGAGCGAGACCGTGACGGCGGGTGCGGGTGCACCTCGGCGAGCGGTGGCGAATGCACCTCGCCCGGGTTCGCGTCCCACCGGAAAGCGACACAAGAAGAGGCACTGACATGCGGTCATCGCGCAGGCGAGGCAGGACGGGGGCGGCGGGACTTCTCACGGCCGCCGTCCTCGGGGGGTCGCTCGTGGCCTGTTCGACGGACGAGGAGCAGCTCCCGTCCATCGGATATGCGATCGACAGCCCCCTCACCACGTACAACGCCGGTACCGTCGCGGGCGCCGTGTCGGGCGCTCGGCAGGCGTTCGCGCGGGTGCTTCCCGGCTTCACGTACACGGGGCCCGAGGGTGGGCCGGTATCGGACACCGACATCGGCACCGCCAGCGAGGTGCCCGGCGACTCGTTGACGGTGCAGTACAAGCTCAACCCCAACTCCGTCTACTCCGACGGAGTGCCGATGGCGTGTGACGACCTGGTGCTCGCGTGGGCCGCGAACAGTGGTCGTTTCACCCGCCCGAACGATCAGGGCGCCCCGACGCCCATGTTCGACGCCGCGAGTACCGCCGGCTATGCGGACATCGACCGGGTCGACTGCCGGACCGGGGCGAAAGATGCCACCGTCACGTTCCGTCCAGGCCGGAGCTTCACCGACTGGCGCTCGTTGTTCGGTGCCGCGTCGTTGATGCCCGCCCATGTCGTTGCCGGTAAGACCGGTGTCCCCGACATCGTGGCGGCCGTCCAGAATTCGGACACGAATGTGCTCGGCCGCGTCGCCGACTTCTGGAACAGCGGGTGGACGCTGAGTCCAGGTGATCTCGATTCGGCGATCCTTCCCGCCTCCGGGCCCTACAAGATCGAGTCCTTCACGCAGGAAGACGGCCTCGTGCTGGTGCCGAACGATCGGTGGTGGGGCAACAGGCCCGCCACCGACCGGATCGTGGTGTGGCCCAAGTCCTCCGACCTGAAATCCCGGATCGAAGACGGCAGGGTCGAGGTGGTGGACGTGGGAGCCGGTTCGGTGGCCGATCTTGATCTCGCCGACTTCGAGGTGAGCGAGGTTCCCTCCCGCAGCGTGGAACAGTTCGTCCTGTCCACTTCCGGGGTGTTCGCGACGGCGCCCGGCCGTCGCGCGTTCGCCCTGTGCCTGCCCCGCCAGGATCTGGCTGCCCGGTTCGGTGCGCCCGTACCCGGCACGGACGGCGACACGCAAGCGGCTGCCACCAGGTTCATCGGTCCGGACAACCTGGTGTACCAGTCGGTGGCGGCGACCGTCGGCGGTCGCTTCACCGTGCCGGACACGGCGGCCTCGTCGGCCGCGCTGGCCGAGACCGGCAGCGACACCGCCACCGTGCGCATCGGGTACCTTGCTCCGGACGCACGTCGTGCCGAGATTGTCGCGGCCGTTGCCGCCGCCTGCGCACCCGCGGGCATCACCGTGGAGGACGCCGGCTCACCGGACTTCGTGCCGTCGAAGCTGCGTGGCGGTGAGGTGGATGCGGTGCTGGCCGGAACCGCAGCGGCTCCGGGTGCGGCGGGTACCGCGGCACCAACGACCGCCCTGTACGCACTCCGTGGCGGCAGCGGATCGAATGCCGGCGGCTACAGCAACGGCCGCGTGGATCAACTCGTCGATCAACTCGTCGTCGACGGCTCGTCCGGGGCTCAGCTGTCCCTCTCGACCGAATTGGAAAACATCCTCTGGTCGGAGGTGCCCACGGTGCCGCTGTTCACGCAACCCCGCACGGTCGGGTTCGCACCGGGGTTGGAAGCAGGGCTGGCGAATCCGACGCGTTCGGGCGCCGGCTGGAATATGGACAGGTGGGTATTACGCAGGTGATCGATTATTCCCTCGCTGGTGACGCCGTTCTCCGGCTCACTCGGTGGGCCGACGATTTTCCCGAGCCTGGGGTGCGCTTCGCTGATTTGACGCCCGTCTTCTCGGACGCCTCAGGCTTCCGTCTCGTGGTCGATGCACTCTCCGCCTGCGCTCCCGACGCCGACGTGATCGCCGCCGTCGACGCCCGCGGCTTCCTCCTCGGCGGCGGTGTCGCACGCGAGATCGGTTCAGGAGTGGTGGCGGTGCGGAAGGCTGGCAAGCTGCCACCCCCGGTGCTGGCGGAGTCGTACACCCTGGAATACGGATCGGCCACCCTGGAGATCCCGGCGGATTCGCTCGGGCTGACCGGGCGTTCCGTCCTCATCGTGGACGATGTGCTCGCCACCGGGGGAACACTCGAGGCCACCGCACGGTTGGTGGAATCGGCAGGTGCCGTCGTGGTGGGGGTCGCGGTCGTCATGGAGATTGCCGCACTCGGCGGTCGCGGGCGACTCGCGAAGTACCCGCTCACGTCCCTCGTCTCGGTCTGAGTACTAAAGTTGGGGCTGGTGGTGCCACACGGCCACCGGGGCGTACGCCCGAGAGCAACTCGGCCGGGGCCTTCCCGGTCCGAGCCACACGGCGACGGCCTCGGTGCCGGAGCATCCAGTGGTAGGGAGGTGACGGCATGACTTCGAATCTGGATCGGTCGGAGAATACGGGATCGACCGCGTCTGGGCAGCCCGATGCCGAGTCACCTGCGGCGAACGCCCCTTCCGGCAACGGTAAGGGAGCGCAGGGGTTCGCCGTTCCGGCGTCTGCATCGCGCCGTGTGAGAGCACGACTCGCCAGGCGCATCACCGGGCAACGGAACGCGACCATCCGGCCGGTCCTCGAGCCCCTGGTCAGTCTGCACCGCGAGCTGTACCCCAAAGCCGATCTCGCGCTGCTCCAACGCGCTTACGACGTGGCCGAGGAACGCCATGCCAGTCAGCGTCGCAAGTCGGGTGATCCGTACATCACGCACCCACTTGCCGTCGCGAGCATCCTCGCCGAGCTCGGGATGGACACGACGACCCTGGTGGCGGCACTGCTGCACGACACCGTCGAGGACACCGGGTACTCGCTCGAACAGCTCACCGAGGACTTCGGGGAGGAGGTGGCGCATCTCGTCGACGGCGTCACCAAACTCGACAAGGTGGTGCTCGGTAACGCCGCCGAGGGCGAGACCATACGCAAGATGATCATCGCGATGGCCCGGGACCCGCGTGTCCTGGTCATCAAGGTGGCCGACCGCCTGCACAACATGCGGACGATGCGGTTCCTGCCACCGGAGAAACAGGCCCGGAAGGCGCGTGAAACCCTCGAAGTGATCGCACCGCTGGCCCACCGGCTGGGAATGGCCACCGTGAAGTGGGAACTCGAGGACTTGTCGTTCGCGATTCTGCATCCCAAGAAGTACGACGAAATCGTGCGTCTGGTGGCGGACCGCGCACCGTCCCGGGACACCTATCTTGCAAAGGTCCGAGCGGAGATCAACGCCACGCTCAGCGCATCGCGGATCAACGCGGTCGTGGAGGGCCGTCCGAAGCATTACTGGTCGATCTACCAGAAGATGATCGTGAAGGGCCGCGACTTCGACGACATCCACGATCTGGTCGGCGTGCGCATTCTGTGCGACGAGGTCCGGGACTGTTACGCGGCCGTCGGCGTCGTCCATTCGCTGTGGCAGCCGATGGCGGGCCGCTTCAAGGATTACATCGCGCAGCCGCGGTACGGCGTCTACCAGTCGCTGCACACCACGGTGGTCGGCCCCGAGGGCAAACCGCTGGAGGTGCAGATCCGCACCCACGACATGCACCGGACCGCGGAGTTCGGTATCGCCGCGCACTGGCGCTACAAGGAGACCAAGGGGCGGCACTCCGGTGACGTCGCCGAGGTCGACGACATGGCCTGGATGCGCCAGCTGCTGGACTGGCAGCGTGAGGCCGCCGACCCAGGGGAGTTCCTCGAGTCGCTCCGATACGACCTCGCGGTCAAGGAGATTTTCGTCTTCACCCCCAAGGGTGATGTGGTGACGCTGCCGGCCGGGTCGACGCCGGTGGACTTCGCCTACGCCGTTCACACCGAGGTGGGGCACCGGTGTATCGGTGCCCGGGTCAACGGCCGTCTGGTGGCGCTCGAGCGGACACTCGAGAACGGCGAAGTGGTGGAGGTCTTCACCTCCAAGGCGGCCAACGCAGGCCCCAGCCGCGACTGGCAGACGTTCGTCGTCTCCCCGAGGGCGAAGACCAAGATCCGGCAATGGTTCGCCAAGGAACGACGTGAGGAAGCGCTCGAGGCGGGTAAGGACGCCATCGCCAAGGAGGTGCGGCGGGTCGGTCTTCCGTTGCAGCGGCTGATGAACGCCGAATCGATGGTGGCCATCGCACACGAACTGCACTACACCGACGTCTCGATGCTGTACACGGCGGTCGGCGAGCATCACGTGTCGGCGCAGCACGTGGTCCAGCGACTGGTCGCGCATCTCGGTGGTGTAGGTGACGTGGAGGAGGAACTGGCCGAGCGGGCCACCCCGTCCACCATGCCGATGCGTCCGCGGAGCACCGGTGACGCGGGCGTGCTCGTTCCCGGGGCCGAAGGCACGGTCGCCAAGCTGGCGAAGTGCTGCACGCCGGTACCCGGTGACGAGATCATGGGATTCGTGACGCGCGGTGGCGCGGTCAGTGTGCACCGCACGGACTGCACCAATGCCGGATCGCTCAAGGAACAATCGGAACGCATCATCGACGTCAAGTGGGCGCCCTCGCCGTCTTCGGTGTTCCTCGTCGCGATCCAGATCGAGGCGCTCGACCGGCACCGTCTGCTGTCGGATGTGACGAAAGCCCTTGCCGACGAGAAGGTCAATATCCTGTCGGCGGCGGTCACGACGTCGGGGGATCGGGTCGCGATCAGTAAGTTCACGTTCGAGATGGGCGATCCGAAGCACCTCGGGCACGTGCTGAACGTGGTCCGCAACGTCGAGGGAGTGTATGACGTCTACCGGGTGACCTCCGCTGCGTAGCAAGCGGTCTCGCACGAAACGACCGGAACCTCGGTTCGACTGATCGAACCGACGTTCCGGTCGTTCCTCCGGAAGTCTGGGCCTAGCCGACCTCTACGGTCTCGATATCGACCGGTGTGTTCGGCTTTCCGCCGCCGGCCGACATGGAACCGTCGTCGCCGTCAGCGGCCACCTTCTCGACGGTGGCCAATCCTTCCTCCGACATCGTGCCGAAGACGGTGTAGTTCGGTGGCAGGACCGAATCGGCGTAGACGAGGAAGAATTGGCTTCCGTTGGAACCGGGCTGGCCGCTGTTGGCCATGGCCACCGTGCCGCGCGGGTAGATCACCGGGTCCGACAGGGTGGGGTCACCCGGCGCAAAGGCTGTCTCCGGGTATTCGGTGTCGAATCCGTAACCGGGTCCACCGTTGCCTCTACCACTCGGATCGCCGCATTGCAGAACCTGGAGGCCCTGACTCGTCACCAGACGGTGGCAGGGTGTGTCGTCGAAGTAGCCCTGTTCGGCCAGGCTCACGAAGCTGTTGACCGTGCACGGCGCTTCGGCGCGGTCGAGTACGAGTCCGATCGGTCCGGCGCTGGTAGTGAGGTCGACGACCACGGTGCCGTCGGCAGGCACACCCGTCGACGGCGGCGCTTTCACGTCCTTTACCGCAGATTGGTTCGCCGGGTAGGAGCAGTCGACGGTCGTGGCCGCAGGCGGCGGGACCGGCGGGAGCGTCCCGAACTGCGAGAGGTCCAGCGATTCCGCCGCGCTGGTCGGAGAGGCTTTGGTCGTCGTGGTGCTCGTCGGCGAACCGGCGTTGTCGGACGAGTCCGAACAGCCGGCGAGAACGAGTGCAACACTCGCGCCCGCGACGAGGATCGAAGTGCGTTTCATTCGGTACATCCTCACAGAAGCCGGATCTCGTCAGTCCATCCGGACGGACTTGATGTCGATCGGAAGGTTGGGTTTGCCGCCACCCGCCTGCATGGATGCGTCGTCGCCGGCGGCCGCCACCTTCTCGATGGTCGCGAGCCCGGTCTCGTCGATCGTCCCGAAGACGGTGTACTGGGGAGGAAGCTGCGAATCCTCGTAGACGAGGAAGAATTGGCTGCCGTTACTGCCCGGCTGGCCGCTGTTCGCCATCGCAATGGTGCCGCGCGGGTAGGTGACGGGGATCTGCAGGGAGGGGTCCGCCTCGTCGTACTGGTCGGTGGGGAACTCGTTGTCGAAGCCGTATCCGGGGCCGCCTGTGCCGGTGGCGGTGGGGTCACCGCACTGCAGAACCTTCAGTCCCTCGGAGGCGACGAGGCGGTGGCAGGTGGTGTTGTCGAAGTAGTTCTGGCTCGCCAGGCTGACGAAGCTGTTCACCGTGCAGGGCGACAAGGTGCCGTCGAGACCGAGCCCGATGTTGCCCTGCGTGGTCTCGATGCTGATGCTCGGTGTGGCATCGGGTGCGGTGGTCGGCACGCCCGCGGTATTGGGCGGTTTCACTTCCTTGGCGGCGGGCTGCGCGCTGGCCGGGTACGAGCAGTCGACCGTTTCGGGCAGGGGCTCCGACCGGCCCGCGGGCATCGTGCCCGGCGACTGTTCGGACGCGGTAACCGGCTCGGCTGTGTCGTCGTCACCGCTGGTCAGGGCGAACACGACGGCGCCCGCGGCGACCACGAGAACCACGCCCAGCACCGAACCTGCAATGGTGAGCTGCTTACGCTTGCGTGCCTTCTCCGCCCGCCGCTCGAACTGGCGCTCGAGCTTTCGTTTGGCTGCTTCCCGGCGCTGCTCGTTGCTCGGCACTGCGTGGTCCTCCCGTATCGCTCTTCGGTAACAGTTGGTCGATATAGCAGTTGGTTTGTGCGATCTACCCCCGGCACACGACCTTCAGAGTCTGCCATTCGAACCTGAGAACAACCTGGCGGGGCGGCGGCTTAGGCTGTAGCAACTGCAATACCCACACGAACAGGAGCGTCGCGCGTGCTCGTCACAGGATTTCCGGCCGGGATGTTTCAGACCAACTGCTACATCCTCGCGCAGGACGATGCCCGGGAATGTGTCGTCGTCGACCCCGGTCAGGACGCCACCGAACCTTTGGTGGAGTTCCTCGGCCAGTCGAATCACGTCCCGACGGCGGTGTTGCTGACGCACGGCCACCTCGACCACGTGTGGAACGCGCGCGAGGTCTGCGAGAAGTTCGGAATTCCGGCATACATCCATCCGGAAGATCGCTACATGCTGTCCGATCCGGGCCGGGGCATCGGCCCCACGATGAAGCCTTTCATCGAGGGAATGTCGTTCGTCGAGCCCAGCGAGGTGATCGAACTGGCGGACGGCGACACGATAGAGCACGCCGGCATCGTGTTCGAGGTCGATCACACACCCGGCCACACCCAGGGATCAGTGGTCTTCCGGACCCGGGTGGCAACGGTGGAGGGACCGGTGGACATCGCGCTCACCGGTGACACGCTTTTCCAGGGATCCATCGGGCGCAGCGACCTCCCCGGCGGAAATCACGAACAACTGTTGCAGTCCATCGCTCGCAAGCTCCTCGTCCTCGGCGACGACACGGCCGTGCTGCCGGGGCACGGCGGATCGAGCACCATCGGCGCCGAACGTGGGTCCAACCCGTTCCTCGTTGGACTCCCGGGATCGAAGTAAGGAAAAGTAACGACAGTGAGTAAAGTCAGCACCTTCTCCGCGCCCAAGGGCGTGCCCGATTACGTCCCGCCGCAGTCCGCCGAGTTCGTCGCGGTCCGTGACGGGCTGACGCGTGCCGCACGATTGGCCGGATACAGCCACATCGAGCTGCCGATCTTCGAGGACACCAACCTCTTCGCCCGCGGTGTCGGTGAGTCCACCGACGTCGTCAGCAAGGAGATGTACACGTTCGCCGACCGCGGTGACCGTTCGGTGACTCTGCGTCCCGAGGGCACGGCGGGTGTGATGCGCGCGGTGATCGAGCACGGGCTGGACCGCGGACAGCTACCGGTCAAGCTGAGTTACGCCGGCCCGTTCTTCCGGTATGAGCGGCCCCAGGCCGGCCGCTACCGTCAACTGCAGCAGGTGGGAGTCGAGGCCATCGGCGTCGACGATCCGGCACTGGACGCGGAGGTCATCGCAATCGCCGACGCGGGCTTCCGTGGGCTCGGGCTGGAGGGTTTCCGGCTGGAGATCACCTCGCTCGGTGATGACACGTGCCGGCCCCAGTACCGGGAACAGTTGCAGGAGTTCTTGTTCCGGCTGCCTCTCGACGAGGACACGCGCCGACGGGCCGAAATAAACCCGCTCCGCGTACTCGACGACAAGCGCAAGGAGGTGCGCGAGATGACAGCGGACGCACCGCTGATGCTCGACCACCTCTCGGACACGGCGAAAGCACACTTCGACGAGGTGCTCGCCCACCTCGACGCAATCGGGGTGCCCTACCTGATCAACCCGCGCATGGTCCGCGGGCTCGACTACTACACCAAGACCACCTTCGAGTTCGTCCACGACGGTCTCGGTGCGCAGTCGGGGATCGGCGGCGGTGGGCGCTACGACGGACTGATGGCCGAGCTCGGCGGGCAACCGCTGTCGGGCATCGGTTTCGGGCTCGGAATCGACCGCACAGTGCTCGCTCTGGCCGCGGAGGGCAAGACAGCAGGGTCGCCGGCTCGCTGCGAGGTATTCGGAGTGCCGCTCGGCGAGGAGGCGAAGGCCAAGCTCGTGGTGCTGGCACAGCAACTGCGCGCGGAAGGGATTCGCGTCGATCTCGCGTACGGAAACCGTGGCGTCAAGGGTGCGATGAAGGCTGCCGACCGCTCCGGGGCGGCGGTCGCTCTCGTGCTCGGTGATCGTGACATCGCGGAAGGCACGGTGGTGCTCAAGAATCTCGCCACCGGTGAACAGGAATCGATTTCGTTTGCGAATGTCATCGAGCAGGTGGGAGCAGTCGTCGGTGCCTGACGACACGTCGCCCGTATCGCTCGATCTGGTTCCCATCGAGCTGATCGCGCCGCGGTTGAAACGGGTCGCGTGGGTAGCCGTTCTGGTCGGCGTGGTTCTCGCGGTCGTGGTGGGTGTCTTCACGTCGCTGTGGATCGGTGTAGTGGTGGGGGCGATCGTCTCCGTACCCACCGCCGCATCGGCTCTGCTCGCCTTGCGCCGGCGAATCACGTTGCAGCACGGTAGGATTCGTTCGACCGGGGGAGTGCGGTCGCGTTCGGTGGACGTCACCCGGGCGGTGGCGGCCGAACTGGTGATCCGGTCGGCCCGGGTGAGTGAGGTGAGTGTGCGCGTCACCGATGCGGACGGGAGTCTCATGATCCCGCTGGCGTTGTATACATCCGACGGCGGGCGTGAACTCGAGATCCTCGGTTTGCGCACACTGGCCGATGCCTTGAACGCGGGCGAGTTGGTGCCGGCTGCGGCGATAGCCTCGGTGCTCATCGATCAGTTGCGCGCGGAGGCGCGCGGAGCGGGGCTCATGGAGCGCCCGCTCTACCGCGCTGTCCAACTGGTGCGCTCCGCGGGACGCATTCCGCGCACCACTCTGACCGACCGTGAGGTGGCGGCACTCCTCGAGTGATGTGCACACATCAGGCGGAAGATCTCGGATTCCGGCTCACGGGGTGTCTTCCCACTCCTCACCGCCGATGACGGCGGGTGCCACCAGGGGAAGATCACCCACAAAGCTGTTCCTGTCGACTGCGGAGACGAGGTAGCCGGGGGCGGATCGGCCTGTGAGCTGTTCGTCAGCTGCGCCGCGTTGAGCGCCTGCCGCGCCGGAACCCCCCATGCCGCTCATGCCGGTGCCGTGCATCGCGGCGGGTGAGTTCCCGGCCGGCCGTGACGGATCGGATGGTCCGCCACCCCCGCCTGCGCTGGGAACGGGCGGGATTGCCGCACCACCAACGGGTCCACGCGGCACGGCACCGCCGGCCGAGGATGCGGTGCCGCCGCCGGTTGCGCCGAACATCCCGATGCCGGCGCCCCCTGCGATCGCCACCGAACCCGGGACCGCGCCCGCAGTCCCGGGGGTGGAGGCGATGGCGGTCTTCGCCGACACCGCGTCGGAAGGCAGGTCGGAACCGATGCTCGCGGCGTGCGTATCGGCTGACACGAGGCTGCCGATGCCGTCGGTGACCGTCGACACCATCGGCTTCCCCACGCCCTCCATCACGGTCGACGCGATGGCGAAGGGCGAGGTCGGCGCGGCGGCTGCAGGCGGCGGTGGTACGGGTACCGGGGCGGCCAGTCCGTTCATCGTGAGCGTCTGCTCGTTCAATTCCGTCCGTGTCTGCGTCACGACACCGATGGCTGCCTTGATGTGCTCGGCCGCCGACGCGAGGAGCATGGCCTGCCCGGGAGGGGTCGTCACCACGGGAGCCGCGGCGACCGCCGTGGCGGCGAACGATTCGGAAATGGTCGCCAGGTTGGCATTGCCCCGGGCGACCGACGCGGCGGCGGTGTGGGTGGTGCCGGCGATGTCGGTGCCACGCTCGCTCAGTTCGGCGCCGCTGGCCTGCGCCTGCTGTCCCTGGTTCTGCGCAGCCTGTGCCGCCGAACTCTGCCAGATCT
>NZ_JBAQEO010000821.1:0-11982 GCF_049286785.1 Rhodococcus sp. (in: high G+C Gram-positive bacteria)
TGCTTGCTCACGAGCTCGTCGCGCAGCCGGCCGATCTCCTCGCGAGCCCCCTCTCCGAACAACGGCTCCCACTTCGCCACCGGTCGACCCCACGGGGCCTTGTACTCCAGCACGGCGTGCCCGTTACCGAGCGACTTCGCCGTGCCCTTCACCCCGCCCGCGAGGTCGGTGCCGAGCGCCGCCAGGTACTTGAAGTAGGTATCGTGCGTGCTGACCGCGTGGTAGCCGTCGATACTGTTCTCCACCAAAAGCTTCCAGTTGGCGTTGATCGCGTACTCGTTGGTGCCGGAGATGACCTCCGCGTCATCGACGGCGTCGACGATGAGATCGAGGTACTCCGTGGCTCCCGCCAGGTAGTCGACCAGGGGCACGATGTCGGGATCGTAGGAAAGGAAGACAAAGCCGCGGTAGCTGTCGACCCTGGCCGCAGAGCGCAGCCCGAGCTTGCCGAAGTCCAGGTCGTCGCCGTACGCCTGCTTGTCCGGTATGCCCACCAGCTCGCCGTCCGTATTGAACGACCAGGCGTGGTAGAAGCACGAGAAGATCTTCGCGTTGCCGCGTTCGGCCCGGCAGACCATCGCGCCGCGGTGGGTACAGGTGTTGTGGAAGACATTCACCTGCCCCTCCCGTCCGCGGACCATGAAGACCTGGCGTCCGCCGACCGGGCGGCGCACGTAGTCGCCCTTCTTACGGATTTCCGACTCGTGGCCGACGTAGAGCCAGCTGTGCGCGAAGACCCGCTCCATTTCCGTCGCGTAAATCTCCGGTGAGGTCATGGTGGAGCGGTGAACCCGGAAGCGGTGTGCTTCAGGGTCTTCATCCAGGAACGGTCCGCTTTCTGCGGGCAGTCGAGTCGTCGGGTCATCGGTGACGGTCATCGGTGCCTCTCTGTGATCGAAGTTGGTTGGTGGCCGGGAGCGGGGGCAGCGTGGTGAGGTCAGAACCGGATGACGCCGCGGATGTTCTTGCCCGCATGCATGTCCTCGTATCCCTGGTTGATGTCGTCGAGGGCGTACTCGGTGGTGATCAACTTGTCGAGCTCGAGGTAGCCCGACTGGTAGAGGTCGAGCAGTTTGGGAATATCCGCGCGCGGGCTCGACGACCCGAACAGCGAACCCTTGATCTTCTTCTCGTAGAGGACCAGCTCGAGGATCGGCACCGGGATGCCGACGGCGGTGGCGTTGCCGAGCGCGGTGACGACGACTGTGCCCTGTTTGCGGATTCCGCCGAACGCCTCCGCGATGTGCTCGCCCGTAATGACACCGACGGTGACGATCGCGACGTCTGCGCCCTGGCCGTTGGTGAAGCTCTTCGCGGTCTCGATGGCCTCCTCGACGGTGGCGAATGCGTGGGTGGCACCCAGCGAGAGCGCCATGTCCCGCTTGAAGGCGACCGGGTCGACCACGATTACCCGTGCCGCGCCGGCGTGCACGGCGCCCTGGACGGCGTTCGCGCCGATTCCGCCTACACCGAGAATCAGCACGGTGTCGCCGGGGCGCACCTCGCCGGTGTTGACGGCCGAGCCCCAGCCGGTCCCGACTGCGCAGCCGAGCAGGCAGGCCTTCTCGAGGGGGGTGTCCGCCGGAACCTTGATCGCGGAGTCGACCGCGACGGTCGTGTACTCGGAGAACGTGGAGATGCCGAGCGCCTGGGCGACGGGGGTGCCGTCCTCGAGTTGCAGCCGGAAGCTCGTCGGGTCGTCCCAGCGCGAGCCGACCAGGACGTTGGCGCCGAGATCACACAGGTTCTGGTGCCCGGTCGAGCACCAGCGGCACTTCCCGCACGACGGCAGGAACGAGAAGATGACCTTGTCTCCCGGCTCGAAGCCGGAGGTGTTCGGGCCGACCGACTCGACGATGCCCGCGCCCTCGTGGCCCCCGCAGACCGGGTAGACGGCGACGGGGAGGTCCCCGGTGGCCATGTGGTCGTCGGAGTGGCACAGCCCGGACGCGACCATCCGGACTCGGATCTCGTTCTGCCGGGGGTCGTCGACCAAAAGATCGACGATTTCGAACTTGCCCGGGGCTTGGCGGAGGATTGCACCGCGACTTTTCATGAGAACTCCTGCGTTGTAGATGAGTGAAGGGGTACTGCTCAGGCCTGCGCGGCCGAGGGGTCGAGGTACACGGTCTTGAGCACCTGATAGCTGGTCAGCGCCTCGGGTCCGAGCTCACGGCCCATGCCGCTGGCCTTGATTCCGCCGAAGGGAGCGACGGGTTCGTTGACGTAGGCGTTGATTCCGATGGAGCCGGTCTGCACCCGGCGTGCGAGAGCCTCGCCACGCTCCGGATCGGCCGTCCAGACGCTGCCGCCCAGTCCGTAGTCCGAGGCGTTGGCGATGGCGACCGCCTCGTCCTCGTCGGTGTACGGGATCACCGACAGGACCGGCCCGAAGATCTCCTCCTGAGCAATGGTGTGGTTGTTGTCGACATCGGCGAACACGGTCGGCTGCACGAACCAGCCCCGGTCGAAGCCCTCCGGACGGCCGCCGCCGGCGGTCAGCCTGGCCCCCTCCGCGCGCCCCTTGGCGATGTAGGACTCGACCCGGTCGCGCTGCCTGGCGGACACCAGCGGTCCGACCTGGGTGGTCTCGTCGAGGGGATCGCCGATCCGCAGTGAGGACGCGAGCCCGCTGATGGTGTCGACGACCTCGCTGTAGCGCGACCGCGGCGCCAGCACACGGGTTCCGAGCCAGCAGATCTGGCCGTTGTTGAGAAGCGTTGCGGCGAAGAAACTCTCGATCGTGGAAGCGAGATCGGCGTCGTCGAGGACGATCGCCGCGGACTTGCCGCCGAGTTCCAGGGTGACCGGGCGCAGCAGCCGCCCGCAGGTTTCGCCGATCGCCCGACCAGCCGCCGTCGATCCGGTGAACGAGACCTTGTCGACCTGCGGATGGGCCACCAGGTGGGCCCCCACCTCACGTCCGCCGGGCACGACGTTCAGCACACCCGCCGGCAGCTGCGCCTCGGCGGCGGCCTCGGCCATCAGCATGGCATCGAGGACCGTCTCGGGGGCAGGTTTGAGTACCACGGTGCAGCCGGCGGCGAGGGCGGGCGCGAGCTTGAGGAACGTGATCCCCTGCGGGACGTTCCACGGGACGATCGCGGCGACAACACCGATCGGCTCACGGATCACTCGCGCCGTTCCGCCGAGCATGCCCTGACGGGTCTCCTCCTGCGGGGTGTCGGTGACCAGTCCGGCGTAGTAGCGCAGCAGCAGGGCCGGGAATCCCGCCTCGAACTGCTGGGCGAGCCAGATCGGCATACCGTTCTGCAGGCTGACGCGGGTTGCGGTCTCCTGGGCGCGTTTCTCCAGGGCTACGGCGAAGCGCTCGAGAGCCTCGCGGCGGCGCGCCGGATCCCAGCGCGACCAGCCCTGTGGGTCGTCGAAGGCCCTGCGGGCAGCGGCGACGGCGTCGTCGATGTCCTGCTCGGTAGCCTCCGGGAGGCTGCCGAGGCGTTCCTCGGTGGCCGCCGCCCGCACCTCGACGGTGCGCGAGGACGACGGGTCGGCCCAGCCACCGTCGATGTAGAACTGCGAGTAGTCGGTGGTTCCGGTGAGTGCGGTCATTGGTGTGGTTCCTTTGTTGCGGTATCCCGGGTTGCAGTCGGGTTGGTTGAGATCGGGCGGGCGAACCCGCCGGGCAATGCGGGCAGGGCCGGATCAGCCGTTGGAGTCGGGCACGATCACTCGGACGCCCTCGCATGCGGCGTTCACGATGAGCTGGCATGACAGCCGGGAGCGCTCGTCGACGTCCTCGGCGTACTCGAGGAGGTCACGCTCTTCGTCGGTCGCCTCGCCGAACAGATCGGCGAACTCGGGGGCAACGTGTACGTGGCAGGTCGCACAGGAGCAACTGCCGCCGCATTCGGCGACGATGCCGGGCAGGTTGTTGCGCACGGAACCATCCATAATGCTTTGTCCAGCAGGGACATCGACGATGTGGGTGGTTCCGTCGGGGACGAGATACGTGATCTTGGGCATGGTATTCCTCGGGTCGTACAAGTCGGTGGGTTCGCGGTTGTCGGACCCGCCGGGGTCGGTGGGTCATGCGCGGTCCCCGCTGGCGGGGGACGGCGCAGGTTCAGCGGACGGCGTCGCGCAGTGCGATTCCGGGGTCGGCCAGCCGACCGGGATCGACTGGCGTGGCGGCGCCGATCCATTTCTTGCCCGCCATGAAATCCGGGGAAGCGTTGGCGGACTCCACCGCCACCGGCACACCGTCGCGGACGTGGAACAGTGCGAATCGGCCCGTCTCCGGGTCACCGCGGCGGATGACGTCCGCTCCCGGCCGCACTACTCCGGCGATCTTCAGCTTCAGGTCGAACTGGTCGGACCAGAACCACGGCGTCTCGGGTTGCGGCGCCGCCGTGCCCAGGATCGCGGCCACTGCCTGCTTGGCCTGCTCGGTGGCGCTCGGGATGCTTTCCAGCCGCCCGATGCCGTCGAGCCCCGGTACCGCCCGGCACGTCACGTCCCCGATCGCAAGGATCGCGGGATCGCTGGTGCGGGCGTATTCGTCGACGATGACGCCGCCGGCCGGGCCGCGCTTCAGGTCGGCGGCGGCGGCCAGCTCGTCACACGGCATGGCACCGATTCCGACCAGCACCGCGGTGCAGTCGATTGTCTCGCCGCCTTCGAGCACGACGCTCCGCACCTGCCCGTCGGCGCCCTCCAGTCCGGTGACCCCGACACCGGTCCGCACTACCGTGCCCTGTTCGGTATGTCGCGCGGTGAGGATCGCCGACAGCTCGGGGCTCGCGACGCGGGCCAGCACTCGGTCCTCGCGTTCGAGCACCACGGCCTCCGCGCCCGCGGCGCGGGTCACCGCCGCGACCTCCAGTCCGATGTAGCCGCCGCCGATGATGGTCAGCTTGCGACCTTCCCCGACCCACTTGCGCAGGGCTCGGGCGTCGCCGAGGTTGCGTAGCGCACCGACGCCGGCCAGGCCGGCGCCCGCTACCGGCAACGGGCGGGGACGGGAGCCGGTGGCCAGGACCAGCACGTCGTAACCGATCCGCTCGCCGGAGGCCGTGACGACCCTCCCGGCTTCACGGTCGATCTCGGTGACCTGTTCGCCGAGGCGCACCTCGACGTCCTGCTCCCGGTAGAACTCCGGGGGTCGCAGCCACTGCTCGAGCTCGCCCTCGGCGAACTTCTTCGACAGTGGCGGCCGGTGGTACGGGTAGTCGAGTTCCTCACCGAGGAGCACGATCTTGCCCGTGTACCCCTCCTGCCGGAGCAGGCCGACGAGGGAGGCCGCGCCGTGGCCGGCCCCGACGACTACGACGGTCCGAGCGGCGCTGGACGAAACCGCGTTCACGTGAGTTCCAGCCGGACCGGCAGGTTTTTCAATCCGCCGACGAAATTGGTCTGCGTCACCTTGCGTTCACCGGTGATCTCGATCTTGCGGATGCGCGGCAGCAATTCCTCGAACATGATCGGCAGCTCCTGCTTCGCCAGATGCTGACCGGTGCACATGTGCGGGCCGTAGCCGAAGGCCATGTGCCGGTTGGGCTTACGGGTGATGCGGAAATCATCCGGGGCGTCGAAGACGTCAGCGTCACGGTTGCCCGACTGGTAGAGCAGCATCAGACGGTCGCCGGCCTTGATGTGCCGGCCCCGAAGTTCGTAGTCCTCGGTGGCCTGGCGCATGAAGTGCTTCACCGGGGAGCACCAGCGCAAGCCCTCGTTGATCAGATCCCCGATCAGCGTCGGGTCCTGCTGCACCGCGGCGAGTTGGTCCGGGTGCTGGGCGAGTGCCTCGAGAGTGCCGGCCAGTGTGGAGGTGGTCGTGTCGTGCCCGGCGGTGGCGATCGTCACGAACCAGCTGTAGGCGTACTTCTTGGGCCAGTACTCGCCGTCCTCCTGCCGTGCGTTGGCGATGATCGAGGCGAGGTCCTCGCGGGGGTTGGCGCGGCGATCCTCTACCAGGACGTCGAAGTAGGCGAAGAAATCTGCAATCGCGGCGGCCCACTGCTTGGCCGCGGCTTCCGGGCTGAGGGGTTCGACATCCGCGCGAGCCTCGTCCGGGTCGGCGGTGCCGAAGAACTCCTGGGTCAGAGCCATCATCCGCGACTCGTCCTCCTCGGGCACACCGAAAAGGGTCATGACCACGTGCAGCGGGTAGTAGATCGAGAAATCCTTGACGATATCGAGCTCGTTCACCCCGGGGCGCAGCCGCTGGTCGATTGCCTCGGTCGCCAGTGCCCGAATTCGATCCTCCCAGCGCTTGAGGTTGGCCGGGCGGAACCATTCGGTCGCGACGTCCTTGACCGCAGTGTGCTCCGGCGGGTCGAGGTAGGGCAGGGCATCGAGAATGCGCAGGGTGCCGCCGGTGAGGCTCTTGGTGAAGGCGTCGCCGGGCTGGTTGGTCAGAATCGGGTTGTGGGTGCCGGGCTTGTCGCCACCGCCGTTGCAGAAGATCTCCGGCTGGCGCTCGATCTCGAGAATGTCGGCGTGCTTGGTCACCAGCCACAGCGGGTCATAGCCTTCGACGTGCACCTGGGCGAGCGGGTTGTTCTCCCGCAGCCACTTGTACGCCGCGAACAGGGCGGGCTCGTCACGGTGCCCCTGGGGAAGGACGATCTGGTGGGCAATCTGGTCCGGCACAGGTAGCGCCGGTCCGGTGGTGGCCTCGATTGTGGTCACAGTTTCCTCCGAGTGTGCAGAGTGTCGCGGCGACGTCACGGCCGGTACATTTCGGGGGGCGTGACGCCGATCACTTGAGTCCCCACAATCTTCATCGCACCGGGCGTGACCCACATCACTCGCTGGGCGTACGTTTGTCATCCCAACGGCTACCCCGGCCCGGGATTGCACTGATTCACCCACGCGCACTGGCCCGAAGAGGCATGGTGAGCATCGAGGTCGCCCGCTCTGCCCCGGAACGGCGCCGCAGTAGGAAACATCAACAATCATGTATGCATGATCAGCACTCTCGATCCGCACCACGGCCAAGAGGGTATTGAGACATGCATGCATGATTGCTAGGATTTCCTTTTGCTGATCCGGCGACGCAGCATGGGAGGAGCAGACAACACGTGGTACCGACGACGCCTCTTCGGACGGTCACCGACGACCACACCTCCTCACCGGCGCTGCGCGCCGTCGGGAGTGTGGGCGAAGAGCTGGAGCGCGCCCGTTCCGTGCTCGCTCTCTCCCGTGATCTGCTCGGATCAGATGTGCCGGTCGATCCGTATGCCGCCCACGACGTCGACGAGGCGGATGCGGCTCTCGAGGTCATCGAGAGTGCCCTTGCACACCGGCTCGGTGAAGTACTCGCTGGAGTAACCCACGGCGCCGATGGCGCTCGCCTGCTGGCACTCTCCCAGCAGATCGGCCACGCGCGGGTGATGCTGCGCCAAGCCGAGTTGGCGCAGCGGTCGGCGGCGATCGCCGGAGTCGGGCGGGCACTCGACGCGCTCCGAGCCGTGAAGTCGGTGTCCGATCTCGTCCGGCTCGCGCCGATGCATGTCGGCGAACTCGGGTTCGAGCGTTGCATGCTGTCCCGGGTCGAGGACAACCGCTGGGTTGCGAAGTCGTGTTATGTGCGGGACGACTCGGAGCTCGCCGCCGAGATCCTGGCAGTCGGCAGCAGCAGCCGGACGCTGGGCCACAGGCTCATCGAAAGCGAGATCATGCGGCGGCGGTCGCCTCTGCTGGTCCCCCGGGCGCAAGCGAACGACCGGGTCGACCCCGGCTTCAAGCGTATTACAAGTACCACTTCCTACGTCGCAGCCCCGATCATGGTCGGCGACGGAGTGTTCGGATTCGTCCACGCCGACACCCCGAGCGACGGCCGGGAGGTCGGCGAGTTCGACCTGACGCTGGTCCGTACCTTCGCGGAATGTCTCGGCTACGCCCTCGAACGCCACTACTACCAGGAGCGCCTACATACGATCCGACAGCAGGTCACCGCGGTCATGAACGATTCGCCGGACATGCTGGACGAGATGATCAGCTCGAACCTGGAGCCGGCAACCGATCCGGTCCTGGCGTTTCCGGGCCGGCACTCGGTGCAGCCCGGCTTTCCCGCAGGGATCGTGGACCTGACCCGACGGGAACTCGAAGTCCTCGCGCACATGGCCGAGGGTGACTCGAACGCACGCATTGCGAATCGGCTGTTCATCTCGGAGGCGACCGCCAAGGCCCACGTCAGGCACATCCTCCGCAAACTCGGAGCTGCCAACCGGGCCGAGGCGGTCTCCCGTTACCTCCGCGCGGGTTGACCGCTCCCGCTGCCAGGCAGCCTAATGCCGGGCCAGGATGGCACCGAGGTCAGCGGCCGGGGAGAGCGTGCCGTATTCGTGGGTGCGGTCGGGGCCGAGACGGGCGTCGATGAACGCGTCCGCGGTGGCGGCCGGCGAGAAACGCACCAGCAGTGACGCCTGCAGCGCGAGGGCCATCGATTCGACGACGGTACGGGCCCGCAACTGGGCGCGGTCCGGGTCTGCGGTGGCGAGTTCCCCGAGCCGGTGGCGGACCCGATCGAGATGCCCGTCCAGTGTCGGGTTGCTGCCGCGGGCCAGGCTCACCTCGGCGTCGAAGGCGGCGACGCTGTCGGGTTCGCGGGTCATCGCGCGTAGGACGTCGAGGGCGATGACGTTGCCCGACCCTTCCCACACCGCCATCACCGGCTGTTCACGGTAGCGGCGAGCGAGGGGGAAATCCTCGGTATAGCCGTTGCCGCCCAGGCATTCCAGCGCCTCGTAGGAGTGGTGCGGCCCGCGTTTGCAGATCCAGTACTTCGCGACGGCGGTGGCCAGTCGCCGGAAGCTGCGCTCCTGCTCGCTTGCGTCGTCGTCGTACGCGCGTGCCAGTCGCAGCGCGGTGACCGTGGCCGCCTCCGATTCCAGCGCCAGGTCGGCCAGCACGGAGGCCATGGCCGGCTGATCGGACAGGACCTTGCCGAATGCGGAGCGATGCCGGGCGTGCCACACCGCTTCGGCGACGGACTGCCGCATCCCGGCGGCGCTGCCGAGGATGCAGTCGAGCCTGGTGCGGGCCACCATCTCGATGATGGTGCGCACCCCTCGTCCCGGTTCTCCCACCATGACGCCCACCGTGCCGTCCAGTTCGATCTCGGACGACGCGTTCGACTTGTTGCCCAGCTTGTTCTTCAGGCGCTGGATGCGGAACACGTTGCGGGTGCCGTCGGGCAGGACGCGGGGCAGCAGGAAGCAGGAAAGCCCCTCTCCGCCTGCACCTTCCGCCTGCGCCAGCACGAGGAACGCATCGGACATGGGAGCCGAGCAGAACCATTTGTGCCCGGTGAGCAGGTAGTCGGCACCGGGTCCGCCGCGCCCCGCCGGTTTCGCGACGGTGGTGTTGGCCCGTACGTCCGAGCCGCCCTGCTTCTCCGTCATGGACATGCCGAAGATGGCGGAGGCCTTGCCGGGCGCATCCAGTTCCGGTGTGTAACTGCGGGAGAGGGCGCGGGGCTTCCAGAGCGCCGCGACGTCGGGTTGCAGTTCGAGGGACGGAATGACGGCATGGGTCATCGAGATGGGACACGCGTGTCCCGGCTCCACCTGAGAGAAGAGCATGAACGACGCGGCGCGCGCGACGTTGGCTCCCGGCTTGGGATCCGCCCACGCGGACGTGTGCGCGCCGTGGGCGACCGCCGACGAGATGATGCGGTGGTATGCGGGGTGGTATTCCACCTCGTCGATGCGGTTGCCCCAGCGGTCGAACGTGTGCAGTTCCGGAAGGATCGTGTTGGCGAGTTCGGCATCGTGCTGAAACGACTTGCTGCCGACCAGTTCTCCGATGTCGGTGAGCTCACCGACCGCCCAGTCCGCGTCGTGCCGACGAACGCCCTCCGTCAGCACGGTGTCGAGGGTGAACTCGTTGACGTCGACGCGGGGTGTCGACTGGTTGAGCACCGTATGGGTGCTGTGCGGTGCGGGGTGCGTGACGGATTGTTCGTACGTGCCGGTCATGGCAGACCTTTCACTCGATGGCGCTGTGGAGCACCGACTCGGGAATCTGGAGATTGGCGAAGATGACGGCAACCGCCTCTTCGAGGGAGTATCCGAAAGTTTCACCGGTGGCCGACTTCTGGATGACGAGTCCGAAGATCGCGGACCAGAACGCCTTCGACTCCACATCGATCCCGGCCCGCAATTGCCAGCCGGTGCGCATCAGCGTGCGGAGCAGTGCCTGCTCACCCGACGAGTGCAGGGTGCGCAGGGTGTCCGTGATGAGGTCGCGGAGTTCGCCGCGACGGCCGGTCATCAGCATGGCTTCGGTGAACAGTTCGACGCTGGGTGCGCCGGGGCCGAGCAGCGAACCGACCAGTTTCTCGGTGTACTCGCCGACCGTGTCGCATCCGGCGGCATCTTGTTCGGCGCGCTTGCCTGCGCGCAGGACGGCGGCGCACGCGACTTCGACGAAGAGGCGTTCCTTGGACCCGTAGTAATAGGTCACCTGGTTGGGGTGTGCTCCCGCGGCCGCGCAGATCTGCGTGATCGGCACGCTCTCCCCGTGCTCGAGGAAGAGTCCGGTTGCGGCCTCGAACAGGGACTCACGCGTCTGACGTCCCGATTCCCGTGTTGCCCGCGACGACGGTGGCCCCATGCTCACTCCCACTTGTTTGTATGACAAACAATAATGCTCGACCCGCCACGTGGCAAGCGGTGCGACGCTGCCGTGGGCTCAGGGTGCATTGCCGGAGACCACCCGGCGCGCTATCTCCGCCACGGGGATGTTCCACTCCTGGGAGAGTCGGCTGAGTAGCTCGAATGCGCGAACGGCATCGACGCCGTAGCGCTCCATGACGATGCCCTTTGCCTGCCCGATCACATCGCGGCTGGCCAGCGCGGACTGCAGCTGAGTCTCACGTTGCGCGGCGATCAACGCGATCGCCGCATGGGTGGCCAGCAGCAGACCCACCTCGTGTGAGGTGTCGTCGAAACCGTCGGCGACGTCGGAGTACAGGTTCAGCGCCCCCAGATTGTCCTGATGGGTGTAGAGCTGAAACGACAGCATCGAGCGCACCCCCGACTCCGCGGCGGCCTTGGCGAAGCGGGGCCACCGCTTCTCGGTGCTCATGTCCGGCACCTCGACGGTGTGCTGTTCCCAGATGGCGTCCAGGCACGGACCTTCCCCGAGTTCGGTCTGCAGTTGATCGATGCGCAGGGGCAGCTTGTCGGTCGCCGCCCGCGGCTCCAGCCTCCGGCGGCCGACAACCAGGGTGATGCCGGCGTGGTGGACTCCCGGCACCATCCTCACCGCTGACCGAGTGATCGACTCGAGAGTCCCGTCGATACTTCTGTGTTGTTTCTGCAGGGTCATCGCCAGCTCGGCCATTGTCTCGCCGAGCCGATCGCCGGTTCCGATGTGGTCCGGCTGCTGCGCCGTGGGCATGTGCTCACCTCCACGGGTTCCGCGGTTCCGACAAGGACATCGTCCAGCCTCGTCCTGTCGCGATCGGGGCACAATCGTGACGGCCGCCTGTGACGGACCGTCCCCCGAAGCGACGTCGCCCCTTTTCGCCGAACCGGGGCCGGCTGAAGGTTCACGTTACGCTGCACATCATGTTTTCTTCCGCCGGAGCGAGGATCCGTGTGGTGGTGGCGTTTGTTCTCACCGCCCTGCTGGCACTGACCCTGTCGTCGTGCTCGAGCGACTCCGACTCGACCGGTGCGGCCCCGCAGGATCTCTGCGCGCCCCCCGGAGTGGGTGCGGCGACGGCAGCGCCCACCAATCTGGACGCGGGCGGAGGTGCGGCCGCCGAGGACAGATACACCACGGCTGACGTCACGCCCCTCGATCAGATCGACACGTCGACACTGAACCTGATCACGCCCGGCGTCATCACGGTCGGCACCCTGTCCGACGCGCCGCCCAGCATCTGCATCAATTCGGACAACGAATTCACCGGCTACGACAACGAACTCCTGAAGGCCGTCGCCGAGAAGCTGGGGCTGCGCGTCGACTTCGTCGGCACCGAGTTCGCCGGACTGCTCGCGCAGGTGT
>NZ_JBAQEO010000822.1:0-1558 GCF_049286785.1 Rhodococcus sp. (in: high G+C Gram-positive bacteria)
GGCCATCGAAGTCGCGAAGGCCGAGCGAGCAAGAAGGATCGCGCTCGAAGCGAAGGCTGAACGTGACCGTCCGTTCGTTGAGCGCGCGAAGGCCCACGCCGGCGGATCAGGAAACGTCAATCGAACCGACTTCGGCCGCGAAGTAATCACATGGGCTGAGGCGCACGGCGTCCGTGTCATGCACGCCGAGATCCGCAAGTTCCTGTCAAGGAAGCTCCACCTCTTCACCCGCGGCGACCGCACCGACTCAGGTCAGGCGACGACGTGGGCGATCCGCCAGGGGTACGGGCACAACCGCAAAGACACCCGGAACGGCCGCAACGTATTCACCGGGCAACTCACCCCAGCTGGACAGGCATACGCCTGGGAACGCTGCGTCCGTCACATCGAGGAAAACGGAACCCTCAGCCTCCCGATCGAGGTCGACGCATGAATCCCGTTGAGCACCTATCCATCGCCGAATCCAAAGGTCGCCGCATGCCGCGAGTACTGAAAGACCCCACCACCGAAGCGCCCATCGTCATCGACCTTCCGTCCCGTCCGTGCCCGAAGTGCGGGCATGTCACCCAGGAAGGCGAGGCCATCACGAAAATGTTTCTCACCTGGTGGCATCACGAGTGTGCGGTGAAGTACTTGCTCGACGCCGGGCGCGATGAGGCGTGGCGTGTTCTGGGTCAGCAACTCTCGGACCGCCCATCACACTTCGGTGCCAGTGCCACCCGGGAGATTGTGAAGAACTTGCTCCGCATGGGCGGTGCCGCATGAACCTCCCACCCAATCCCGAGGCCACCCCAACCTCCGACGACATCCGCAAGATCGTCCGCGAAGAGATCGACATCCGCCTCGAGACGCTGCAGAACCTTCTCGAGCCAGCGCCCGAGCCTGTGATCCCCGGACTGATTCGCTTCGCCGTCGATGCTTTCGAGGTCGGCTCGCTCGCAGTGGCCATGCTCGGAGCGCTTGCGCTCAGCATTACGAAGGCGGCGATCCGATGACCGACAAACGAATCGAGATCACCGACCTTGGGCGCGCCGTCGTCGAATCCGGACTGACCGTGCGCCAGGCCCACGAGATCGCGAACGACTGCTCGGCTGAGCATCCGTGCGATGACTGCAGTCGGGAGATCCGATGACCGAGTTCGCACGCCAGTGGGCGATCCGCCTCCCCGACGGCAGCCTTTTCACCCCCATCCCGCCGCGCATCATCCCCGGAATCCCCGCGATGGAACCGCGCGTCGCCATCTTCGAGACCGAGGCCGACGCGGAAAACATGCTCGAGGATCTGCGGAAGCACGCCCAGATGGTGGGCGTGAGCAACCTCGGCGCAGTCCTCGTCTCGCGCGGCGTCGGGCCGTGGGGTGACGTCGATCTAACCGGCTTCCTTGCCGCGGTCGAGGGTCACGCGAACGGCGGTGACTCATGAGCCGCCCATACGAGGGCAACCTCGGCGCAGTCCTCGCCAGCATCCCGCCCACAGATCGCGCCCGGGCCCTGATCGAGCACCACGGCCGCATCGCCGACGCGTTCGTCGCCGAGTACAAGGCCGGTCTCTACGGAAC
>NZ_JBAQEO010000823.1:0-3540 GCF_049286785.1 Rhodococcus sp. (in: high G+C Gram-positive bacteria)
GGAGAAGAACCAGGCGCTGGCGATGAACGCCATCAACGTCATGATGGGCGACAGACTCGGGCCGATAAAGGCTACGTTCCAACATGAGCGGCTCGCACCGCTGGAGTCCTACCTTGATATCTTCTCATGCCCGGTGGAGTTCAGCCAGGTCCAGAACACCATCCACCTGTCGCCGGCGCACCTCACCCGCGCCATCAAGGATCGCGACGAAGCCGCGCTCACCCTCGCGCGGGAGTACCTGGCCCGTGTCCATTCAGGCGTGGCACTGGCTGAACATGTCCGCGACGTTACGCGGCGCCTACTCCTGGTCGGCGAGGCCGGCCTCAGTCAGGTGGCCCGAGCGGTGTCGCTGCACGAGCGCACGCTCCAACGCGAACTTGCGGCCGAAGACATCACCTTCGAGAAAATTCTCGACGATGTTCGACGGGCGACAGCCTGGGAACTCGCCGCAACCGGCTTGCAGGCCTCGCAGATCGCCTCGGCCCTGGGCTATGCCGAGCAGAGCAGCTTCACCCGTGCCTGCCGCCGCTGGTACGGCGAATCGCCGCGCGCCCTGCTGAAACAGCGCCGCGGTAGCCGCCCGGAGGACCCGATCCTCTAGGTCGGCGCGCCAAACCGACGCCTCCACCCGCAATCGTCGAACGAGTCACTGTCGCCAAATGGCAAATCTATGTCGCCTGAAGGCAAGTATTAACCCGGACTACTTGCGACACTCGTATGCCACGTCACAAGAACGCTCAACTACGGGAGTTGACATGCCGCCAAACCCTGCGCCTGATTCGGGCGTCGCTTTCGATCACGTCGACGTCCTCGTCGTCGGCGCCGGCCTGGCCGGGATCGGGATGGGATACAACCTGAAGCATTCGCAGCCCGGCCGAACCTTTGCGATCGTCGATGCGCGGGACTCGATCGGCGGCACGTGGGATCTGTTCCGTTACCCGGGGATTCGCTCGGATTCAGATCTGCAGGCGTATGGTTTCGGTTTCAAGCCGTGGCGCCGCGAGAACTCGATCGCCGACGCCCACGAGATCCTCGACTACCTCCAGGAGACCGTCAGCGAGAACGATCTTCAGCGCCACATCCATCTCGGCTTCAAGGTTGTCCAGGCGGATTTCTCGACACCGGAACAGCGTTGGGTGGTCACACTCGAGCGTGTCAGCGACGGAGTCCGACACGACGTGACCGCGTCGATGTTGTTCTCGGCCGCCGGCTATTACGACGCCGGCGAGGGTTTCACGCCGGAGTTCGCGGGCCGTGATGACTTCGAGGGACAGATCATCCACCCGCAGCATTGGCCCGAGGACCTCGATTACTCGGGCAAGAAGGTCGTGGTCATCGGAAGTGGCGCCACCGCGGTCACTCTTCTGCCGTCGATTGCAGAGAACGCCGAGCACGTCACAATGCTGCAGCGGTCCCCGTCGTACGTGATCCCCATCCCGCGCAAGGATCCGATCGCGAACACTCTCCGACGGATCCTCCCCGAGAAGACTGCCTACTCGATCGCCCGCGAAATCAGCATTCGTAAAGGGAACCTTGTCTACAAGGGCAGCCGGAAATTCCCTCGGCAGGCTCGGGCACTCGTCCGCAAGATCACGGCCGCCGCGCTCCCGGAGGGCTTCGACGTCGATACCCACTTCCATCCGGAATACGACCCGTGGGACCAGCGCATGTGCATGGTCCCCGACGGCGACCTGTTCACAGCAATCGCGAAGGGCCGCGCCTCGGTTGTCACCGACAAGATCGTGCGGTTCATCGAGTCCGGGATCGAACTCGAATCGGGTACGCGGCTCGACGCCGACATCATCGTCACCGCTACGGGTCTGAAGATGGTGCCCTTCGGAAAGATCGCATTCGCGGTCGACGGCCGGCACATCGACCTACCCGACCACGTGATCTACAAGACCGTGATGGTGAGCGATCTCCCGAACTTCGCGTTCACCGTCGGGTACGTCAACCACTCGTGGACTCTCAAGGCAGACCTCGTCGCACAGTGGTTCTGCCGACTTCTCGACCACATGAGCGAGAACGGCTACTCCAGCGTCGTACCCGTCGTCTCCGACAGCTCGATGCCGGTCAAGCGATTCATCGAATTCGACGCGGGCTACATCAACCGGGCGATGCACTTGTTCCCCAAGCAGGGCATCAATGGACCGTGGCAGGCCCCCCAGGACTTCAACCGCGACCGGATCGTCCTCGGCAAGGACCCGATCAACGACCCCGAGCTTCGCTTCACGTCGGCCACCTCACCTGCCGCCGACCTCACGGACGACGCCACCGAACAAGTCAAGGAGACCGTCCAGTGACGAACGCATCGACCACACCTGAGACCCCGATACTCATCGCCAACAATGCCGACCAGCCAGGTGATCCGACGCGATTCGCCGATGCCACCGACGGCGTCAAGCTCGCGATCTACGAGTACGGCAACAGCGATCGGCCCACGGCACTGTTCGTCCATGGATTTCCCGACGACCACTCGGTCTGGGAACCGGCAATCGCTCTGGCGGCCGGCGACTTCCACATCGTCACATACGACGTGCGCGGTACCGGAGCATCAGGCCAACCCGCCAAGCGGGACGGGTATGCGATGTCCCAACTGCGCGACGATCTCGCCACCGTCATCTCCTTGACGAGCCCCGACGCACCTGTCCATCTGATCGCACACGACTGGGGATCGATCCAAAGCTGGTCCGCTGCCACTGATCCAGCGTTCGCATGCAAACTCGCGTCGTTCACGTCCATCTCCGGGCCGAGCCTGGACATGGCCGGCGCCTGGTTGCGGCGTGGGCACCGTCACCCACGCGATTTCCTCCGTCAACTCGCCGACTCCTGGTACATCTTCGCGTTCCAACTGCCGTTCCTCCCCGAATTGCTGGTACGGCGCGGTGTCGTCGAGAAAATGGTCTCCCGATCCGAAAGCATCGGCGTCCCCGCCGACCGGCGACCTCCGGCCGGGCGCCGGCACCGACGCGACGCGATCAACGGAATCGAGTTGTACCGCGCCAACTTTCGCCACCTGCTCACCCCACGACCCAGCCGCGCGGTGTGTCCGGTGCAGGTCCTCGCCCCGACCGACGACGCCCATGTCACCGTTCCGCTCGGACTCGAAGCACCAAAGCCGTTCGTGGACAGCCTGCGTACACGCGAAATCCCGGGCAACCACTGGGTGGTGGAGCAGAACCCCACCCTGATCACCACCCTCGTCACCGAGTTCATCAACACCGGAGTGAAGCACCAGAACGGAGATTCGAGATGACCATGACACCACAGCGCCACAGCGACCCCAGCAAGGTCGCGCTTCACGCCCGCAACGTGAAGTTCAATTGGGCCGGTTTGCCGTTCGAGTGGATTCCGGGTGAGCGCTTCTCCTCGCACTACATCAACGTCCTTCATCTCCTGCTCCCCGAAGGCGAGCGCTGGTTCGTGAAGGTCTTCAGCGAGGTTCTGCCGATGATTCAGGACGATCAGCTACACGAGGACGTCGTCGGGTTCATCGGCCAGGAAGGCGTCCACGCCGCCTCCCATCAGGGGGTACAGGAC
>NZ_JBAQEO010000824.1:0-2301 GCF_049286785.1 Rhodococcus sp. (in: high G+C Gram-positive bacteria)
GACTCAAGGTCTCGGTGGCCAACGCCGCGACCAGCGGTGTCGAGAAGTCGAAACAGGTCAAAAGTGGGGGACTGGCCGGACTGACCAGCAAGGTCTCGGTGAAGCAGTTACGCAAGGAGATCGGCAACGACGGCTTACGGCAAGCCGCGATCGATGCCGGCCGCACACCCCCCTCCGATCGCACGTTGCGCCGATGGGCGCAACAAGGCCGCATCCCACACCCAGACATACTCGAGCGTGCGCAACGCCGCGCGGCGATCGAGCGCCTCGGTGGTATCGATGCCGTTGCCGCCAAGATCGGGCGTTCCCGCTCCGCAGTCTCGCGGTACCGCTCCGGCGAAACCAACGAGTTACGTGCCGACGCCAACAAGAAACTCAAGAACGTCAAGGCAGAGGACATCATGAAACGCGCCGGGGTGTTGCGCCCGGACGGAACACCGAAGAAGGCCGTCATCCGCGTCAAGGGCGGCGTGATGGTCCGCAACGGCGCCGACGAGGGATACGACTACCGGGTCCGCACCCTGGATTTCGCGAACTCCGACACCCCGTTCAGCAGCGAAGAGTCCCGCGAACTGGCCGCCGCCTTGGCAGGCGACGATCACGCCCGCGTCGTCGCACTCCTCGAACGACACGCCACCCTCGACTACCCCGAAAACAAGGGCTTCGACAAATACAGCGACCAGTTCGGCTTCCACTTCGACCACATCGACTCCGTCCACATCGACTGGATCTAAACACTGGGGATGTGTCGTTCACCGGTCAACGTCCTATCTGTCGCGCAGGGCAGGTCGCGAGAGTGAGCACGGTGACAAATCCTGCTTATATGCTCTGGCCGAGCGGACCAAACAGGGGAAATATGGAAGGCCGCAACGCATACCGCACGAGCGTCGCGAGTGCTGACCGGCATGTTGGGATCAGACCGCAGCACCGCGGCACAGCACCGGAGGAACCCGCTCGCAGTAGCGACCGTCGCACAGGTGACGGGGTGAGCTACACAGAGGCGATCCATCGACAGTTGTTCAGCAGCTTCGATCCTTCATCGGCGAAACTGGCCCGATGAGCCAAGAGGAACCACGAGGACGTGCGCACCACTGAGAACACCGCTCTGCAGAACACGTTCCGGTGCGGGTGATGGAGCCCGGTCCGGGCGGCGTAGAGGTGACAGTCTCCGGGACCTGCTCGAGGCCACCGTCGAGGTCACCGCGGCCGCAGGCCCACAGGAACAAGACTGCGCGCTCGATGTCGCGTTGAAGCGATTGGGCGCCGCCACTTCCAGCGCTCTTGTGCCGTACATGATCGACACTCTCGAACTCCGGCGGCGGCCCGGGCCGAGTACTGCCCAAGTTCCTCGAGTATGCGTTGGCAGAGCAACTCGACCAGCCTGCCGATCGCCCCGGCACGCACCGTCGCGATCTGAACGACCGGCTCCACCTCCGCTGGCTCGCACACCGCCCGGTCGATGTCGACGAGGCGACAATGCAGACGTTCCACCAACGCTGGGCGCAGCGGCAGCACAGCTGATCTACAAGAACCCACAGGCATGCGGGGAGAACGTCGGTGCTCCAATTACCGACACGCCCGACCGCGTGCGGGGGTCGTCGCTGAGAGAAGGACTGCTACCTGACACTGACAGCCGGAAGACTACTGGTTGCAGCGCGATAGGAGTCCGGAAGATGGCACGGTCGGCGAGAGGTGGGCTCGCGGCGTTCACCACTACCGCAGTGTTGTGCGGGACCGCGCTGATCTCCGCGCCCGCGATCGCCCACGCCGACCCCGCCAGCTGTTCATCGACGTTCAACCTGTTCATCCCCGGAACCTGGGAGACCAACGAGAACGCCGACCCGAACAGGCCGGTGGGCATGCTGGCCCCCGTCGCGGAGGCGATCAAGGCGAAAAACGGTTCCCGTGCGCAGATATACACGCTGCCGTACATGGCCCGTGCGTTCGACAACGGCCACACCTACGCTGACAGCAAGAACGACGCGGTCAGCAAGGCCACCGCCGTGTTGAAGTCCTACGCCGACAAATGCCAGGGCGCGAAGATCACGATCACCGGCTATTCCCAAGGTTCCGACGCTGCAGGCGATCTCGCGGCGGCGATCGGAAACGATCACGGACCGGTCGATGCGGACCAGGTCCTCGGTGTGGCACTGCTCGCCGATCCCGGTGCCGGGACGAAGGGCGCCGCGACGGTCGGGCCGAAGACCTCCGGGGAGGGGATCGCCGGTCCCCGGTCGCAGGGCATGGGCAAGCTGTCGGGGCGGGTCGCCTCGATCTGCGATCCGAACGACCTGTACTGCT
>NZ_JBAQEO010000825.1:0-2003 GCF_049286785.1 Rhodococcus sp. (in: high G+C Gram-positive bacteria)
CTGCTGGGGGCAAGGCTGACGATTCGCTGACCGGTCATCGATGGCCAATTGGGGCACCGATGGAGACATGCCGCCACCCGCCACGATCCATAACGTTGCACGTTATTAACGCGGTGCGTTATACTCGTGGAGTGATCGAATCGTTCGCCGACAAAGAGACCGAGCGGGTCTTTCGCCGGCAGTTCTCGAAGAAGCTCCCGCAGGACATTCAGCGGATCGCGCGCCGGCGCCTCCTGTTGATCGAGGCGGCCACCGATGTCAACGACCTGCGGGTGCCCCCAGGCAACCGCCTGGAGAAGCTCTCCGGGGACCGGTTGGGCCAGTACAGCGTTCGGATCAACGATCAGTACCGCATCTGTTTCACCTGGCGCGCCACCGCCGCATACGACGTGGAGATCACCGACTATCACTAACAACCCGACAGGAGCCGACGCTCCAACATCCGACATAAGAACCCGACCAAGGAACCCAACAATGACTACAGACCTGAGCCCCATTCACCCCGGTGAGATCCTCCGTGAGGACTTCCTCGAGCCGTTCGGCATCACGCAGAACCGCTTAGCCACGATCATCGGTGTTCCGCCCCGACGGATCAACGAGATCGTGCTCGGAAAGCGGTCGATCACCGCAGACACCGCGTTGCGGCTGGCCAAGGCGTTCGGCAATAGTGCGCAGTTCTGGCTCAATATCCAGGACCGCTACGAGCTCGACCTTGCGGCCGACAAGCTAGGCGACGCCCTCGCCAAGATCACGCGCCTCTCGGCATAGATAGGCAGAAGAGCACTCACACGACGAACCCCGTCACCGATCGTCTTATGGCATGCAGTCCGCACCGATCAGTTACGTCGCCGGATTCCACGCCAGCTGTTCTTCTACGATGTACGGCCTGACTATCCATCGGGTCTCAGGGCACGGTCTGGAGGGTTCATGAGCATCCGCATATCGTCGAGCACACCGGATGACGAACCGGGGAGCACGTTGTTGCCGGTTCGCGACAGAATCGACGAAGACCTACGAACCCATTCAGCGGTGAGGCTTGCGAGCGAAGCGGTCCCATTGATGCACCGCACCACGGCCGGAGTGCGATTCGGTCCAGTCCGGCTCATCGAGCGCGACTCCGATTTCGCCGTCGTGTTCGCCGCAAATACGACCCGTTGGGCGGTTCTTGTTCAGCCAGGCGGCGATTCACCGAAGGCATCCCTTATCCTCGGGGTACCCAATCCCCGCGTTGGATTCGGTCGCTCGTTTCGAGCTTCGTACTTGGCGCGGTTGACGGTCCATCAATCCGGCGATCCGTCCGTCGCGAGGGAACCACCAGAGTTCGGATGGATGGCGCTGGCCGGAATCGCTGCCGAAGGCGTGTCTCAGCTCGAAGTGAGGTCGTCGCTCATACAGACACCGGAGGTGTCGGAGCCGACGGAGTCGTCTTTGCGGTGCTCCGCGCGCGGTGGAGAGAGAAACTGCACGTCGCCGTAACCCTTGCCGGCGGCGAGACAGTCCCCGTCGGGCAAATCGGTGGGGGCCATTTGATCGACCCCTTGCGGAGCGGTACCTAACCAGTGTTGCGCCGCGCGGTGACATGGCGTTGCCCGAGATCTCTCCGCTAACGGATCCCTCACCGGTTGTCGATCCGCATCCGGTACGGGCCCCAGCCGGCTCGGAGCCTGCGCTGGGTGCCGATTCCTCCCGCTGCAGGTTCGGTTCGCGGCGAGCGCTTACTGGTCTGGGCAACTCACAACGGTGGCGGCGCGGATGAACTCGTTTTCGGCGCCCTGCAGTCTCTTAAACTTGTCGCGGACGTACTCCTGCGCGGCAACTGGACCATCGGAAGTCGCTAATCGACAGACCTCGCCGGCCGCGTCTTTGAGATCGACGTCACACCGGACATCCATGCGGGAATACGGGTCACGGCAGGACTCCGATCATGCGCAAGAGCACGAGTCCGTCCTTGTTCGGATCTCCGCCGTTGCCGGCGATGGTGATCTGCCGAATGTCCACCCCGG
>NZ_JBAQEO010000826.1:0-5031 GCF_049286785.1 Rhodococcus sp. (in: high G+C Gram-positive bacteria)
GCCCCATCG
This sequence comes from Rhodococcus sp. (in: high G+C Gram-positive bacteria), assembly GCF_049286785.1. Taxonomy (GTDB): domain Bacteria; phylum Actinomycetota; class Actinomycetes; order Mycobacteriales; family Mycobacteriaceae; genus Rhodococcus_F. The sequence continues at coordinate 10 of NZ_JBAQEO010000826.1, forward strand.
AGTCGACCCAGCTGGTTCTCGACCGAGCCGGCATGACCCTGAACGACATCGATCTCGTGGAGATCAACGAGGCCTTCGCGTCCGTGGTGCTGTCCTGGGCGCAGGTCCACGGCGCCGACCTGTCCAAGGTGAACGTCAACGGCGGTGCCATCGCTCTCGGTCACCCGGTGGGCTCCACCGGTGCCCGCCTGATCACCACCGCGCTGCACGAACTCGAGCGTTCCGGCAAGTCCACCGCGCTGGTGACGATGTGCGCGGGCGGGGCCCTGTCCACCGCAACGATCATCGAACGCATCTGATACCCGGCTAGTCGAATCGGTAAGGACGACATGACAATTGGATTGACCGAAGAAGAGCATGACCTCCGCGATTCGGTGCGCGGATGGGCGGCACGGAACGTGACACCGGCCGTACTGCGCGAGGCCGTCGAGGCGAAATCAGAACAGCGGCCGCTGTTCTGGCAGTCGCTCGCGGATCTCGGAGTGCTCGGTGTGCATCTTCCGGAGAGCGTCGGCGGTGCGGGCTGCGGACTCGTCGAACTCGCGGTGGTGGCAGAGGAACTGGGGCGGACCATGACACCCGGGCCGTTCCTGCCGACCGTCCTGCTCAGCGCGGTACTGCGCGAGGCGGGGCGATCTCGCGACCTCTCCGGACTCGCCGACGGTTCCACACTCGGTGCCGTCTCGCTGCAGCCGGACACTCTGCGGGTCATCCGCGACAACGGCGCCATAACGCTCGACGGAGCAGCCGAATTCGTACTCGGCGGTCAGGTCGGTGACCTCTTCCTGCTCGCGGCCCGAGACGGCGATTCCCTGGGATTCGTCGTGGTGCCGCGGGACCGGATCGAGGTCACGGACCTGCCCAGCCACGATGTGATCCGGCGTAACGCACGGATCACCGTGACCGCACTCGCGCTCGCCGACGACGAACTGCTGCGGATCGATGCGCAGCGGGTGCTCGACCTGGCCGCCACCCTGTTCGCCGCCGAAGCATCGGGTCTCGCCGACTGGGCGGTGACCACGGCCGCCGACCACGCCAGGGTGCGCCGGCAATTCGGGCGAATCATCGGGCAGTTCCAGGGTGTGAAGCACCGGGTCGCCCGCATGCTCAGCCTCACCGAGCAGGCTCGTGTCTGCGCGTGGGACGCCGCGCGTGCGCTCGAGCCGGGCACCCCGGCCGCCGAGGCGAGTCTTGCCGCAGCGGTGGCCGGGGCCACCGCACCCGAGGCGGCCTTCTCGGTGACCAAGGACTGCATTCAGGTTCTCGGCGGTATCGGATACACCTGGGAACACGATGCCCACCTCTACCTGCGCCGTGCGCACACGCTGCGGCTCCTGCTCGGGTCCACAGCGTCATGGCGGCGACGCGTGGCCCGCGAGACGATCGAGGGCACCCGGCGAGTACTCGGTATCGATCTGCCGGCGGACGCCGCAGGCATCCGGGCCGAGGTACGTGCCGATCTGTTGCCCGCAATCGAAATGGCCGGGGCAGAGCGCACACACTATCTGGCGGAGAAGGGTTTCACCGCACCGCATCTCCCCGCGCCCTGGGGTAGGGGAGCGGACCCCGTCGAGCAGTTGGTGATCGCGGAAGAACTGCGCACCACCGGCCTCGCGCCGCATGACATGATCATCGGCAACTGGGTGGTTCCCACGCTGATCGCACACGGCAGCGAGGCGCAGATGCAACGTTTCGTGCCGCCGTCCCTGTCGGGCGAGATCGTGTGGTGCCAGTTGTTCTCGGAACCCGGCGCCGGCTCCGACCTCGCCGGACTGTCCACCAAGGCAACGAAGGTGGACGGCGGCTGGATACTGCAGGGCCAGAAGGTGTGGACCTCGATGGCGAGGGACGCCCATTGGGGTATCTGCCTCGCCCGCACCGACTCGTCCGTGGCCAAGCACAAGGGCCTGTCCTACTTCCTCGTCGACATGCGTGGCAGTGCGGGTCTCGATATCCGGCCGCTTCGGGAAATCACCGGCGAGGCACTGTTCAACGAGGTCTTCCTCGATAACGTCTTCGTCCCGGACGACCTGCTCGTGGGCGCCCCGGGTGACGGCTGGAAACTGGCCCGCACCACGCTGTCAAACGAACGCGTCTCGCTGTCACACGACTCCACCCTCGGATCAGGGGGAGAGGCACTGCTCGATCTCGCCGCCGAGTTGCCGGTCGGCCTGGACGACGAGCAGCTGACCGTGCTCGGAAAGGTGCTGTGCGACGCGCAATCCGGCGGGCTCATGGGCCTGCGCACCACACTGCGGTCCCTCGCTGGGGCGCAACCGGGTGCCGAATCCTCGGTGTCGAAGTTGCTCGGTGTGGAACACATCCAGCAGGTGTGGGAGGTGGCGATGGACTGGGCAGGACCGCGGGCGTTGCTCGGTGAGAAGGGCCGGACGTCGAGTACCCACATGTTCCTGAACTCCCAGTGCATGTCGATCGCAGGCGGTACCACCAACGTCCAGCTCAATATCATCGGCGAGCGACTGCTCGGTCTACCTCGCGACCCCGATCCAGGAAAGTGAGGGTAGATCCACATGGCAATCGACGTAGACGTGGCGCTGAGCGCGGAAACGACCGTCCGGGAGGCGTCGTGGACCGAACGCGACGTGCTGCTCTACCACCTCGGTGTCGGCGCGGGAACGAGGCCGACCGATCCAGGCGAACTCGGCTGGGTGTTCGAGAAAGGCCTGCGCGTCCTGCCGACCTTCGCTATGGTTGCCGGGCAGGGCATTTCATCGAAGACGCTGCCTGCCGGGCTGAATCTGCCGGGAGTCGACATCGACCTGCGGAAGATCCTGCACGGCGGGCAGTCGCTGACGGTTCACGCGCCCATACCGAAGTCCGGATCGGCCCGGATCGCGTCGCGAGTGGCAGAGGTGTGGGACAAGGGGAAGGCTGCCGTCATAGTGCTCGAACAGACGGCCACCGACTTCGACGGGAATCCGTTGTGGACTACGGGAATGCAGATCTGGGCCCGCGGTGAGGGCGGGTTCGGCGGATCCCCGGGCCCGGAGTCGGTGGCTGCCCTCCCCGAAGGTGAACCGGAGAAGGTGCTGGTGTCGTCGACCGGAGGGGCGCAGGCGTTGCTGTATCGGCTGAGCGGAGACATGAATCCGCTGCACGCCGATCCGGCGTTCGCGGCCGCAGCAGGGTTCGACCGGCCGATCCTGCACGGTCTCGCGTCGTACGGGATCGTCTGCAAGGCGGTGATCGACGGGATGCTGGACGGCGATCCGTGTGGGCTGAAGAGTTACACCGCACGGTTCGCGGGTTCCCTGTACCCAGGCGAGACCATCGAAACGGCGGTATGGCGCGACGGCGGCCGCCTCCGCCTGCTTGCCACCTGCCCGGAGCGTGACGGGCAACCGGTGCTCACCCACGCCACCATGGAGGTCCACCCTTGAACGTCGGCTCACACCCCACATCCGCCAACAGCACGTCCGGAACCGTCTTGACGTCCCCGCGCAAGGGTGCGCCGGTCGATCGTGCGGCGGATGCGGCGCGGCGCGTCGTCGACGCCCTGCTGCGGACCGACCGGACCAACGCGAATCTCGACCGCGTCGCCGAGGAATTGAACAGCATTGCCGACCATCTCGAAGAACACGCACCGGCGGTCGCCGAGCGCCTGATCGATATGTGGAACGGTGAGGGCGTCACCCGGCACGATCCGGTCACCGGTCCCGAGAATGCGCTGGCGCCCCCGCTGGTCCTCGAGGGCCGGGACGACGGTTCGGTGCAGGGCACGGTCACGCTCACGATGCCGTATCAGGGCCCGCCCGGGCACGTGCACGGCGGAGTGTCGGCATTGCTGCTCGACCACGTTCTCGGCGTCGCCAACGCGTGGGGTGGTCAATCGGGAATGACGGCCCAATTGTGCACGCGCTACCACTGTCCGACACCGCTGTTCGAACCCCTGACCGTCACCGGCAAGTTGATGACGGTCGACGGGCGCAAGATCACCACTGTCGGTGACATCAGGACCGCCGACGGTGAGTTGTGCGTGTCTGTCGAGGGGCTGTTCATCGACAAGACGGTGCCGCGTCCACGGTGACACGATCGTACGATGACCCGATTGCACGGTGAAATTTCTGTTCTCGGTCAGGAGTAGAAAGTGACGTCAGCGAGTATCGATCCATCCCGGCGCTTCGAAGGCAAGGTCGTCTTCGTCACCGGCGCAGCACGCGGGCAGGGGCGCGCCGAGGCGGTGCGCTTCGCGCGGGAAGGCGCCGACATCATCGCCGTCGACGCCTGCACCGACTTCGCGTCCACGGCCTATCCCGGTGCCACGCAAGATGATCTGGCGGAGACCGTGCGTCTCGTCGAGGCGACCGGTCGTCGCATCATTGCGAGCGTCGCCGACGTCCGCGATTTCGACGCCCTCGCGCAGGCCCTCGCCGACGGCATCGCGCAGCTCGGGCGCCTCGACGTGGTGATCGCGAATGCCGGCATCTGTTCCGGCGCGCTGTCATGGGAGATCACTGCCGAGCAGTGGCAAGAGACCGTCGACATCAATCTCACCGGCACCTTCCACACCGCGAAGGCGGCGATCCCTTATCTCATCGCCCAGGGTGAGGGCGGGGCGATCGTGTTCATCAGTTCGGTGTCGGGGCTCAAGGGCACACCGTTCACCGGCCACTATGTCGCGACCAAGCACGGCGTCACGGGCCTGGCCAAGACGATGGCGAACGAACTGGGGGAGCACAAGATCCGCGTCAACACCGTGCATCCGGCGGGTGTGGACACCGGTATGAAGGTCAGCGATCTGCACCCGCTCATCGCGCGGTTCGCATCCACTCTCGGCCCGATCTACATGAACTCGCTGCCGTACACCATTGCCCAGCCCGAAGAAATCGCCGCCGTGGTGGCGTGGGTGTGCTCGGACGAGGCCAAATACATCACCGGCGCACAGATTCCCGTCGACCTCGGCAACCTCATCCGCTGAGGTTCGACCCGCCTACCCGTCGCCCAATGTCACAGTGGTTCAGTCAGATTGAACCGATGTGACATTGGGCGACGGCGGTTGGC
>NZ_JBAQEO010000827.1:0-4911 GCF_049286785.1 Rhodococcus sp. (in: high G+C Gram-positive bacteria)
CGAAACCCATGAACACCTGTTCAAGTGTTCATACGTGAAACTAGACTTCGAACCAGGCAACCGGGTGCGTTCCAGCATTGCGCAGAGGGAGATCGTCGTGGAATTCGAAGCCATGCACATGAGTGACGGGTTGATCGACGCACCGACCTCCTTGCTCTTCGTGGCCGTGGCCGTGGGTTGCGTGTCGATCGCTGCATGGCGCGCACGCGCGGAACTCGACGAGCGGACCGCCCCGATGGCAGGGCTGGTGGCGGCGTTCATCTTCGCGGTGCAAATGGTCAACTTCCCCGTCCTTCCCGGCGTGAGCGGTCACCTGCTCGGCGGCGCCCTGGCCGCCATCCTGGTCGGTCCGTTCACCGGCATCCTCTGCGTGTCGATCGTGCTGATCGTGCAGGCACTGCTCTTCGCCGACGGCGGTCTGACAGCCCTGGGTGCCAACATCACCAACATGGCCGTCGTCGGGGTGACGGCCGGCTACGTCGTTGCGCTGGCATTGCGACCCCTGCTGCCCCGCGGCCTCGGCGCACTGGCGTTCACGGCCGCGCTGTGTGGCACACTCGCCGCGTCGATGGGCTTCGTGCTCGAGTACGCGATCGGCGGGCAGTCGGCAGGTACGGGTTCGACGTCCCTCGGCGCCGTGTCCGCCTACATGCTCGGGGCGCACGCTCTGATCGGGATCGGCGAGGGCGTCATCACCGCAGTCACGGTGACCGCGGTCGCCAGGTCACGGCCCGACCTCGTGTATCTCCTCCGGACCGCGCCGAGCCGCGTGGCGGCGCAGGCATGACCGCCCCCCGACCGTCCGTCCGCCGTGTTCTGGCGAGTTTCGCCCTGGCGGCGCTGCTGATCGCCGGCGTCGTCTCCTACCTGGCCAGTTCGAGTCCCGATGGTCTCGACAGCGCCACTACCCGTGGTTGCGACACCGTGGAGACCGACACCGGGGAGGCGCTGGTGGGTGACTGCATCGCCCGGAACGCGACCGCACACCACCTGTCCGACTCCCCGCTCGCCGGCTACACGGTGGGTGACCGGTCGCAGCTGACCGGAGTGGCCGGTGTCGTCGGTGTCGTCGCGACCCTCGTCGTCGCCGGCGGACTGTTCGGATTGCTTGCCCGCCGCCCCCGCGCCGACGTCGAATCCGCCGCACCGGACGCGGGCGCCTAGCCGTGGGTGCCGGTCATGCACATCCGCTGTATCTCGAAGGGCGATCGCCCGTCCACCGGTTGCCTCCCGAAGTGAAGATCGTGTGTGCGGTGGTCGCGGTGTTCGCAGTGGTCGCCACGCCGCGGGAAGTGTTCTGGGCCTTCGGGGTATACCTGCTGGTCTTGATGGTTGTGTGGCGCGTGGCGGTTATCACCCTCGGGTGGATCGCCCCGCGCATGCTGATCGAGGTGCCGTTCGTGACCCTCGCCGTTCTGCTGCCGTTCGCCGAGGGCGGGGACCGGGTGTCCGTTATCGGAGTGTCTCTGTCGGTGGACGGCCTGTATGCGGCGTGGGCCATCCTGGTGAAAGGCACACTGGGTGTTCTGATCTCGCTCACTCTGGCCGCTACCACCCCGGCGCGGGACCTACCCGCCGGCCTCGCGCACCTGCGAGTGCCGCCCATGATCACCACCATCGTCGTCCTGATGCTGCGCTATCTCGATCTGCTCACGGCCGAAGCGGGGCGGATGCGAACCGCGCGGCTGTCGAGGGGCGACGACCCCCGGACCTTCCGCCAGATCGGCGCGACCGCACGCGGTGTGGGCGGGCTGTTCGTGCGCTCGTACGAACGGGGTGAGCGGGTCCATCTCGCGATGCTCTCTCGCGGTTTCACCGGTGCGGTTCCCACCGTCGGCACCCCCACGGTCACCGCCGCCACCTGGGCCGCGGGACTCACACCCGCCTTCGGTGCTGTCGTCATCTGCCTCACCGCGTGGGCGCTTCCGTGACCGGGGCCGTACACCTCGAACGCGTGTCGTTCACCTACCCGGACGGACGGCAGGCGCTGAGTCGGATCGATCTCGACGTGCAGTCCGGTGAACGGGTGGCGGTGCTCGGTCCCAACGGCGCCGGCAAGACCACACTGATGTTGCACCTCAACGGCATTCTTGCGGCAACCGACGGCAGCGTGACCGTCGGCGGTCTGGAATTGACGCGCGGCGCCGGCCGGGACACGCTGCGTGAGGTGCGGCGCCGCGTCGGCATCGTTTTCCAGGACCCCGACGACCAGCTGTTCATGCCCACCGTCGCGCAGGACGTGGCGTTCGGTCCGGCGAACTTCGGGGTCACCGGCGCCGCCCTCGAGGAACGGGTCCGCGAGGCCCTGGGCGCCGTCGACATGGCGGCGCACGCAGAACGGAATCCGGCGCACCTGTCGGTGGGGCAGCGCCGTCGCGTCGCGCTGGCAACCGTTCTCGCCTGCACGCCGGACGTTCTCGTCCTCGACGAGCCGTCGAGCAATCTCGATCCGGTGGCCCGGCGCGAACTGGCCGAGGTTCTGACAGGCATCGATACCACTCTCCTGCTCGTCACGCACGACCTTCCCTATGCCGCCCAGTTGTGCACGCGGGCCGTCATCCTCGATGGCGGTCACATCGTGGCGGACGGGCCGATTCGCGAACTGCTCGGCGACACCGATCTCCTCGCGGCCCACCGTCTCGAACTGCCCTGGGGATTCCTGCTTCCGCGCACCGACCGGTGACAGCGGGCACCGCGGAGGCTCACGATGGAAGGACGAGGCTCTTCACTCACGCCGACCGGAGGTCAGCGATGTCCACACCCGCATCCCACACCCCGACATCCAGCGAGATGGCCCAACGCATCTTCGACGCCTCGCTCGGCGCGATCGACCTCCTGGCCATCCATCTGGGCGATCGTCTCGGCTGGTATCGCAGCCTGACGACCGACGGCCCGGCAACGCCGGACGAGTTGGCCGGACGCACGTCGACCCATCCGCGGTACGCGCGGGAGTGGCTCGAACAGCAGGCCGTGTCCGGATTGCTCACCGTGGACGACAGCGAGCCCAGACGATTCGCGCTACCCGCAGGCGTGGCCGAAGTACTCACGGACGAGCAGAGTCTCGACTACCTCGCTCCGCTGGCCCGCATCTTCGTCGCCGCCACCACCCAGATACCCGCCCTGCTCGACGCGTACCGCACCGGTGGAGGTGTGGGGTGGGCGCAGTACGGCGCCGACGCCCGGGAGTCGCAGGCCGACATGAATCGACCCTGGTACGAGAAGGTACTACCCGGAGCGCTGGCTTCGGTCCCCGACGTGGACGCCCATCTCCGCACTCCCGGCGCTACTATCGCCGACATCGGATGCGGCGGCGCGTGGTCCACCATCGCCCTTGCCCGCACCTACCCCGAGGCCGAGTTGCATGGCTACGACATCGACGCCGCCACCGTCGAACTCGCAAAGTCCAATATTGCCTCGCAACCCGACGTCGCCGGACGGATCACCGTCATGCAGGCCGACGCGGCGGGAATCCCCGAGGGAAAGCTCACGGCAGCGTTCGCGTTCGAGTGCATTCACGACATGCCCGCTCCGGTCGAGGTCCTGACCGCGGTAAGCAAGGCACTGGCACCCGGCGGGTTCATGATCGTGATGGACGAGGCGGTGGACGACGAGTTCTCCGCCCCCGGAAGCGACATCGAGCGCCTGATGTACGGATTCAGTCTCACCGTGTGTCTTCCGGACGGAATGAACCACTCGCCGAGCGCCGCCACCGGAACGGTCATGCGTCCGAGCATATTGCGCGGGTACGCCGAGGCGGCCGGTTTCACCCATATGGACGTACTTCCCATCGACGATTTCGGGTTCTGGCGGTTCTACCGCCTGACGGTCTGACACCCACGCCCGCAACTTCATACGTACGTATTTTCCGAAAGGCCGAAAACAGGGGCGGTCCGAGGGGGAAGATGTCTTCAGTAGGGCAGGTTACGGACGCTTTCGCCGGTCGGGGCGAGCGTGGAGCGCCAGGTCGAACCAGTGTGTCATGTGTTATCCGGCTACGACGCGTGGGAAAACGCCATGAAACTGCATAAAGTGACAGCACTCGCAGCGCTGTTGATCGCCACGCTGTGTGTGGGCGCGGGCACTGCGTATTCCGCTCCCGTACCAACTCCCGGCAAGGCCGTGCTCTCCAGCACTGCATTCGGAGCTGACGGACGCTCGGTCGACACCGTCCTCGACTCAGGCCGCTTCGCGCTGTCGAAGGCGTCGGCCTCTGTCGATGTCTACAACGACGCGGGAACAACCGTGGGCTCCATCCCTTTGCGCTACTCGATCGCCGGCGTCCAGTTCGCCATCGATCCCGTCGTCTCCGCTGACGGCCGATTCCTCGGTCTCACACCGACAACGACACCGGTTTCGGGGGCACTCGATCTCAACCTGGTGGACAGGGATTCCGCCTACGCCAACATGATCAGGCAGATCGAAATCGGCTGGAACAACGGTGGCGGCGTGGCCACCGCGGTCGGCGCGGGAATCGGCTTCGTCGTCGGGTGCATCTTCTTCGTCATCGGCGGCTGCATCCCCGGTGCGGCGGTAGGCGCGGCGATCGGTGCCGTGACGGGCATCAGTAATGCCAACCCCGCTGCGACACCGGCGGTATACGAGTTCCTGGGGACACTCTGACAGATGCCAACTTCCTTCGAGCAAGCCCGATTCGGGAGGACGATGGACGAATTCGATCACGGGGAGCATCACCGCGCACCCACAGCTGTTATCCAGCCGTCAGGTACTGCAAGTGAATATGGTCCACGCACAACGCTGTCTAGTGCTCGGGTGCGGGCCGTGTTCATCCTACGACATGGTGGGAAATCCATGAAACTCTTCAAGACTCTGACGTTGTCCATTCTCGTCGTCTCCGCGATGACCCTCGGAGCCGGTACGGCTTACGCAGACCCGGGGCCGCAGGGGATCGAC
>NZ_JBAQEO010000828.1:0-12663 GCF_049286785.1 Rhodococcus sp. (in: high G+C Gram-positive bacteria)
CCCCTATGCTGGGGCAATGACGAAAGGCGCCCGCCCACCCATCCGACGTCGCACGCTCACGCGAGACAAGGTGGTCGATGCCGCGGTCGAGATCGTCGATGAGATCGGCTGGGAAGCACTGTCGATGACCAATCTGTCCGCCCGTCTCGGCGTCGTCACCGCGTCCCTCTACAACCACGTCCGCAATCTCGACGACGTGCGCGGCGCCGTCCAGGTGCGAACCATGACAGAACTCGGAGCGCACCTCCGCGAGGTCGCCATGGGCCGGACCGGGCCCGACGGCCTTCGCGCCCTCGTCGACGCGCATCGCGCCTGGGCCACCGGGCACCCCCGCCGATACCAAGCACTCACCACGGCGCCGGTCGATCGCGACGCCTTCCTCTCCGCCGCCCTGGACGCGAACATGGCGCTCCGCTCGATGCTCGCGTCATGCGGGTTGCCACCCGAGGACACCCTCGACGCGGCGGTGAGCATGTTCGCCGCCATGCATGGTTTCGTGATGCTGGTGAACTCCGATTTTCTCGGCGACGAGATGGACCTGGAGACGATCTACGAGTCCGTACTGCGCGGCGCACTGTCCGGGGTCGAGCGGCCGGAGCGAACGCGCACACCGTCCTGAAAGCGATCGGTCGACGCCCCGAAGGCGGGCTCGGTCAAGCGTCCTCCCATGGTTGGGTTCCCTGCCCGACCTCGTAACCGTGCTTCGGCCGGTTCAGGGTCTTGTCGGCCTGCCCGACCTCGACCATGTCTTTCGCGATGGCCGTTCTCCTGGTGGCGTCGTCGACCCGACTGGTGATCGGGGAGAGTCTCTCGTCCAACTTTTCCTTCGCCTTCAGGGCGGGATCGGACAAGAACTCCAGGTATTCCTTCAGCCGGTTGGTCAGCTCCTCGATCTCACGCACGAGAGTCATCACCAAATCGGCCACCTTGTAGATGGTGTGCGCGATCGATGCGATCTGCGCGGAAGTGCCGATGACCGGCACTTTCTTCACCAAGAATTTGAGCTTGCCGAAGACACCGTCCAAGCTCACCTCGGCCTCGAGCAGATCGGCCAGCTTCTCGACCGCGGTCCTCACCGCATCTCTGATCTTGTCGGCCACCATCTCCAGGGCAAGGGCGAGGATGCGGCCGACGGGGCCTTCCCACTTCATCGCCGTACTCTGCAGGCGCGCGTAGTCGTCGAACGCCAATGCCGCCTTACCATCCCAATACTCACCAACACGGTTGAGGCCGTCATCGATGTTCCTGGCGGACGCTTCGAAAGCATTCCCGGCGATCTTGTAGGTCTCACCGATTCGTTTCAGCTCACTCCAGTTGCCGCTGATCGGGGACAGAACGTACTCGAGCGGATTCCATTCCTTTCCGGCAATCCGGGTGACGTTCTTGATGGATTCGTTCACCTCCCCGAGCCAGCCCGCTGCCTCGGTGACGATCGCGCCGACATCCTCTTTGTTGGCAACCGGATCGTCCAGCTTGACTTCCTCCGGCTTGGGGAAGCTGACCGGAGAATCGTAAGCTGCGGTGATACCGGGCATTTCGGCATACGATCCGTACTCGACGGTTCCGTCGCCTACGTAACGGGTGTGCGCGTTGAGCGCGTCATAGTTCTTCGTTTCCTGGTCGTGGTACATCCAGGCGGCCTTGTTCAGTTCGACACCGGTCTCGACATTCTGCTTCGCGATATCGGCCATGCGCGTTGTGGTGGCATCGGAAAGTACGACGAACGGGGTCAGCAACGAGCTGATGATCGCACCCGAGAAGTCCGCACTCGGCGGTCCGTTCTTGCCGACGAAGTCAGCGATCCGCCGACTGTCCGCGCCGATCTCGTCGAAAGACTCGGCGAGACCCGCGATCTGAGATGCATCTGCGTCGAATCTCTCACTCATGCGGCCGTCCCCCGTCTATTCCGCAGTTTTGCGCAGTGATTCGACAATCCTGTCGACATCGTCGCCGGAGAGGGAGTCGGACAGCCCCAAATGGTGGGTGACCATGAAAACACCCACTTCGGCGGAGGCATAGGATGGCGTGGCGACAATGTCGAATTCGGCCCGGGAAGCGTCGCACGAGTGCTCCTGGGGAATGTCGGTGACGACGGCGGTGTAACGGACCGCCGGGCGGCCGGAGACCTCAAAGTCGAACGGACCCCGGATCTCAACCTTCGGCTTGTTGCGGACATCGTCGGCGAAGATTCGTTCGGCCTTGCCGACCGCCTCGCGTGCAGCGGTGTCGATATCCACACCATTTCGACCCGTAATACCGACATCAGCCAACGTCGAGCCCTTGTACTCAGGGCAGTAGTTGTAACCGAAGGTGCTAACCGCGCCGTAACCAGCAATGTAACCGTCATCATCCGTCCAACCGGTGACCATTGTGGAACTCGGACGCCAGCCTTCGTCATTCGGCACGGTGTAGGTCAGTCCGAACTTGGTGGGAACCGGTTGGGGCTGACCGTCGGGCGCCTCGATCATCGGCGGCGGGAACTCCATCGACGGAAAGCCGGGCGGCAGCGGCGCGACCGTGGTGCTCGGACCGGACGGAGGCGGAGGCGCCCACGACGAGGCTGCCTCTTCCGTCGCCGGCGCGTCATCGGCATACGGGTTGCCCACCCACATCACCACGGTCATGACCGCACCGAGCGCGGCGACGGCCATAGCGATGTCCCTGAGCGGTTTCAGCACACCGTACTTCTGGAGAAGCTTGAAGAATCCCACCACCGGTGGAGGGTACCCTCTACGGGTTTGCCCGACATTGCCGGCCGGAGCCGGGCTCACCGCAGGGCGAACGCTGATTGACACGAGTCATACACCGCAGCAAGGGAAGCAACGATCCAGCCAGGGGGAAGAGTATGACGGAACGGGATCTGGACCCCGCGGTGGAAGCGGCATTCCGCAAGCTCTCCGACGCGGCCGATCGCCTGGAAACCATTCGCATCCGTACCGAGCGCACGGAGGTCGCGGACCTGGTCGACGAACCGACCCCGGTCACCGACGGCTTGATGTTCGAGTTGGCGGCGATGCCGCATTCCTCGCCCGAGCTGAAAACGTACGCCGCCCGCGTCGACAACGGGGAATGCACATGGTCCGAGGTCGAGCAACGCGCCTGGCCGCTGCCGCCCGAAGTCACCGAACTGAAAGGCTCGCGATACTTCACCTGGCTCTGGTCCTCCCCGGCTCCGCCACCCGAGCCGAAGGGGGCTGCCGCCGTCGGCCCCACCGACTGGCCCGACGACTACGACGAGTATCCGACGCCGAAGTCGTGGCTCGTGTGATACCGGACCGACGAGATGGATCTGGAGACGATTTACGAGTCCGTTTTGCGCGGCGCACTGTCCGGGGTCGGCTGTGCGGAGGAGACAAGTTCCGCGAGTTCGTCCATGGTCCAGGGCGGCGCCGTGGCGTGGTCGCGGTAGGCGACGAAACTGGGAGTCTGTCGCTCGAACCTTCCTACGAAGCAACCTGATCCGACGAAGACGCTGCCGGTGATGGTCGCCGCCCTGTCACTCGCCAGATAGGCGTAGAGCGCGGCGACGTACTCCGGTGGCGCGGGATTGAGCGAACCGTAGTGCGCGGCGTCGTCGAGCATGCCGCGCCGATGCAATTGCTCGATGTGCTGCTCGTATTCTTCGCCGACGGACAGTCTCGTGCGCGCACCCGGGCAGACGACGTTTGCGCGCACCCCCGACTCGGCGAGCTCGGCAGCGATCGCCAGAGTGAGGCTGTTGACCGCACCCTTCGCCGCCGGATACCCGGTACCGCCGTAGTCGCCGAGGAACGCGAACGAACTCGTGTTCACGATGGCGCCCCCTCCCTGGGCGACCATCAGCGGAGCGATCACCCGGCACGTGCGAAACGTCGAGGTCAGGTGCGCGTCGATCAATTCGCTCCACTGCTCGTCGGTGACGTTCAGGATGGACGACTGTGAAGGCTCCGCGATACCGGCGCAGTTGATCAAGACGTCGATCGATCCGAACGTGCTCACCGCCGCATCTGCGAGCGCCTCCGCGACACCCTTCGCTGCAGCCGAGCCCGGCACCGCAATCGCTCGTCCGCCTGCATCGACGATCTCCTTCGCGACCTGCTCGGCGGCCTCCCGGTCGCGCCCGTTGACCACCACGCCGGCGCCCTCCGCCGCCAGAGCGTGGGCCACCGATCGGCCGATGCCCCGACTCGAACCGGTGACCACCGCAGCGCGCCCCGCCAAGTTCTGCCCCTCGTGAAGACTCATGAAACCCCACTTTCGTTACCACAAGTGTCGTCCGGCGATACGGATCCGGAAACCGAAGTCATTGCGTCGTACAGTTGTGCAAACTATAGTCCAGACATATGTCCAGTTCTCGCCATGATCGCACCGGCGATCCATCGCCTCCGCGTCGCCGAAAACTCCTGACAACGTGCCGCCCACCCGCGTCTCATTCCCCGAACCGGAAGTGAACACATGACTTTGCGTCCCACCGGAAGTTCTTCCCTGTTGATCGACGGCAAACTCGTACCGGGCTCCGGCGGCACCTTCGATGTGATCAACCCCGCCACCGAAGAGGTGCTGGGCGCCGCCGCCGATGGCACCTCCGCCGACATGGATGCGGCCATCGCGGCAGCGCGCCGCGCGTTCGACGACACCAACTGGTCCCGCGACCACGCCTTCCGGGCACGCTGCCTGCGGCAACTGCGCGACGTCCTGAAGTCCCACATCGAGGAGTTGCGCGACATCACGATCGCCGAAGTCGGCGCCCCACGATTCTTCACCAGCGGACCACAGCTCGAGGGACCGGTCGACGATCTCGGATACTTTGCCGGACTCGCCGAAGACTACTCCTGGACAACGGATCTGGGAGAGTCCACGACGATGGGCATCAGGTCGCGCAGACGCGTCCTCAAGGAGGCCGTCGGCGTGGTCGGCGCCATCACGCCGTGGAACTTTCCGCACCAGATCAACTTCGCCAAGCTCGGACCGGCACTGGCCGCAGGAAATACCGTTGTCCTCAAGCCGGCCCCCGACACCCCGTGGTGCGCGGCGCTGGTCGGAAAGCTGATCGCGGAGGAGACCGACTTCCCCGCTGGTGTGGTCAACATCGTGACGTCGAGCGATCACTCCGTCGGCGCGCAGCTGTCCACCGATCCCCTCGTGGATCTGGTGTCGTTCACCGGTTCCACCACCACCGGCAAGGCCGTCATGACGGCGGCTGCTCAATCGCTCAAGAAGGTGTTTCTCGAACTCGGGGGCAAGTCTGCGTTCATCGTCCTCGACGACGCCGACCTCGCGGGTGCGTGCGCAATGGCAGGGTTCACCGTGAGCACTCATGCGGGACAAGGTTGCGCACTCACCACCCGGTTGCTCATGCCGCGGGAACGGTACGACGAGGCAGTCGAGGCCACCGCCAAAGCCCTCCGCGGCCTTCCTGCCGGTGACCCCAACGAACCGGGCACCATCTGCGGTCCCGTGATCTCCGCACGGCAACGCGAGCGCGTCGAGGAGTACCTGCGGCTGGCCGTCGAGGAAGGCGGCACGATCGTGGTCGGTGGTGGACGGCCGAGCGACAGAGAACGCGGCTTCTTCGTGGAGCCCACCCTGATCTCCGGGCTGGACAACAGCTCCCGGGTCGCACAGGAAGAGATCTTCGGTCCCGTCCTCGTGATCATCCCCCACGACGGCGACGACGACGCGATCCGTATCGCCAACGACTCCCCCTACGGGTTGTCGGGCTCGATCTGGGGTACGGATCCCGCACGCGTGCAACACGTCGTGGAGGGAGTCCGCACCGGGACGCTCGGTGTCAACGGCGGAATCTGGTATGCCGCCGACGCACCGTTCGGCGGATACAAGCAGTCGGGAATCGGCCGAGAAATGGGTGTGGCCGGATTCGAGGAGTACCTGGAAACCAAGCTGGTTGCGGAACCGGCACAGTAATCTGCACGACTTCACAAAAGTACAGGGAGACAATCGATATGGGACGTTTCGACGGAAAGACCGCCATCGTCACGGGTGCCGCACAGGGCATCGGCGAGGGCTATGCACGGGCACTGGCCCGCGAAGGCGCCAACGTGGTGGTCGCGGACCTCAATGCCGAACTGGGTGAGACGGTAGCCAAGCAGATCAGTGCGGACGGCGGAACCGCGGTGTTCAAGGACGTCGACGTCGCCGACGAGGAATCGGCAAAGCAGCTCGCCGAGTTCACCGTACAGAAGTTCGGTGGCATCGATCATCTCGTGAACAACGCCGCGATCTACGGCGGAATGAAGCTCGACCTCCTCATCACCGTGCCGTGGGACTACTACAAGAAGTTCATGAGCGTGAACTTCGACGGCGCACTCAACGTGACCCGGGCCGTGTGGCCGCACATGAACGAGCGGGGCGGCGGATCCATCGTCAACCAGTCGTCCACCGCGGCGTGGCTCTACTCCGGGTTCTACGGTCTCGCCAAGGTCGGGATCAACGGCCTCACCCAGCAGCTCGCGCATGAGGTGGGTGGCATGAACATCCGCGTCAACGCCATCGCACCCGGACCGATCGACACCGAGGCCACCCGCACGGTCACGCCGGGAAATATGGTGGCAGACATGGTCAAGTCACTGCCACTCAAGCGTATGGGTACTCCCGAAGACCTCGTCGGGGCGTGCCTGTTCCTGCTCTCCGACGAGGCGAGCTGGATCACCGGGCAGATCTTCAACGTCGACGGCGGACAGATTTTCCGCTCGTGACCACCACCGAGAACGCTGCGCTGCTGTCCGTCGGCTACATCGGCCTCGGCAACATGGGGGCGCCCATGGCCAAGCGGCTCCTCGATCGCCCGGGCGGTCTCATCGTGTGCGATACCCGGCCGGAGGCTCTCGAACCGTTCGGCAAGGCCGGCGCCAAGACCACGACCAGCCCCCGCGAGGTCGCCGAGAACGCTGACGTCATCTCGGTCACCGTGCTGAACGATCAGCAGGTGCGGGACGTCGTCACCCAGATTCTCGAGGCGGCGCGGCCGGGCGCCGTGATCGCGGTGCACTCCACGATCAGCGACGTGACCGCCGTCGAGTTGGCGCAACTGTGCGGTGAGCACGGTGTCGACCTGGTCGATGCGCCCGTCAGCGGCGGCGCTCCCGGCGCGCACAAGGGGAAGCTGGCGGTGATGGTCGGGGCCAGCGACACCGCGTTCGAGAAGGTGCGCGAACCGTTCGGGCACTGGGCCGAACTCGTCGTCCACGCGGGCGACGTGGGGGCGGGCACGCGCATGAAGCTCGCCCGGAACCTGCTGCACTTCGTGTCGTTCACCGCCGCGGCAGAGGCGGGGCGGCTCGCCGAGGCCGCGGGGCTCGACATCGTCGAACTCGGCAAGGTGGTCCGTCACACCGACGCGATCACCGGCGGAGCCGGGGCAATCATGCTCCGCGACACCACTGCGGCACTCGACGAGAACGACAACTGGTATCCGATCATGTCCCACGTCCGGGACCTCGGGGAGAAGGATCTGTCGCTGGCAATCGGACTCGGTGAGCGTCTCGACGTCACCCTGCCGCTTGCCAGGATCGCGCTGACAGGACTGGGCCCTGGGCTCGGCGTCGAGAGCACTGTAGGTCGAGAGCACTGTAGAAGGGAAGACCGATGACCGATGACACCCGCACGCGCGGGCTGGCCATGATGGAGAAGGTGTACGGGTTCGAGATGCAGGACGGTCCCGGTGCTCATTTCGCCGTCACCGCCGACCACCTGTTCGCCGACATCTGGGCGCGGCCCGGTCTGAGCCTTCGTGACCGCCGGCTCCTGCTCCTCGGTGCTCTCACCGCACAGGGATTGATCGACGTCGCGGAGATCCAGGTGGGTGCCGCCCTGCACAACGAGGAACTCGACGAGGATCAGCTGCGCGAGATCGCCCTGTTCCTGTGCCACTACGTGGGCTGGCCGCTGGGGACGAAACTCGACTCGATGATCGGCGGAGTGCTACACAAGCGGAAGAAGGCGGCCAGAGCGGCTGCTGCGGAAACGGAGAACACGTAGCTGTGAGCACCGAATACCTGACGGCCGAACTGCTCCTACTGGCCGATGCGACTCCCGGATTCATGCCGGAAGACGAAGGCACCGCGCTGCACGAAGCAGCGGTGAAATACCTGACCAGGGGTGGGACGGGCGTCGAGATCGGCACCTACTGCGGTCGCTCCACCATCTATCTCGGGGCGGCCGCAAAGGCCCTCGATGCCCGGATCGTCACGATCGATCACCATCATGGTTCCGAGGAGCATCAACCCGGCTGGGAGTACCACGAGCCGGCGTTCGTCGATCCGCACACCGGCGTGCTCGACACCGTCGGCCGGTTCCGGCACACCATGGCCGACTCGGGTCTCGAGGAGTACGTGGTAGGCGTGCTGGGACGATCGTCGACGGTCGCGCAGTTCTGGCGGACACCGGTGAGCTTCGTCTTCATCGACGGCGGGCACACGTCGGCGGCCGCGAACGGCGACCTCGAGGGGTGGGCGCCGTGGGTCACCGTGGGTGGAGCACTCGTCATCCACGATGTGTTCCCCGATCCCGCGGACGGTGGCCGGCCGCCCTTCGAGATCTACGAACGCGCCCTGGCCACGGGCCAGTTCAAAGAGGTGGGCGTGACCGGTTCGCTACGAGTGCTAGAGCGCGTGAGCGGTCAGACGGGAGAACCGCTGGCATGACAGTGGTCGCCGCACCGATCCGGTCCGATCGGTAGGCCCACCGGGGCAGCCGCGTCCCGGAAGATTCCGTTTCCGGGCGTGGTGCGCGACAGCGCGTCGGCAGCGAGAATCATCGCGCCGCCCGTCCACGTGGTCTGCTCCACCGGCCACCGTTTACCGTCGCTGTAGACCAGTCCGGTCCAGTACGAGCCGTCCTCGTGCCGCAGATGTTGCATCGCGGTGAACTGCTCGAGCGCACGGGCGTGCTCCCCCATCGCGTCGAGGGCCAGGACCAGTTCGCAGGTCTCCGCCCCGGTAACCCAGGGCCGATGGTCCACGCAGCGGATACCGAGTCCCTCGACCACGAAGTCGTCCCACCGCGAGTCGATCCGCTCGAGCGCCGTCTCACCGCGCAGCGCGCCGCCGAGAACGGGGTAGTACCAGTCCATGGAGTACTCGTCCTTGAGGGTGAACGCCTCCGGGTGCTGCCTGATCGCGTGGCCGAGAGTGTATTTGGCAAATTCCCATTCCGGCTGCGGATCGTCGACCAGTCGGGCGAGGAGCAACCCGCAGTGCAGGCTGTGATGAATGCTGGAGTTTCCGGTCAGCAGCGCCTCGGGGCAGTCCTCACCGCCCTGTCCGCGAGCCCAGAAAATCTCGCCGGTCGAGGTCTGCATCCCGACAACGAAGTCGAGTCCCGCGCGCACCGCGGTCCACATCGAGTCGACGAACTTCCGATCACCGGTGATCAGAAAATGGTGCCACACCCCCACCGCGAGGTAGGCACAGAAATTGCTGTCGGAGTCGTGGTTGTGCACCACACCGTCGCGGAACTCCATCGGCCAGGAGCCATCGAGCCGCTGAGTGCGACGCGACCACTCGTACGCGCCCTCCGCCTCCTCGATCAGTCCGGCAGCGGCGAGGGCCATGGCGGATTCGATGTGATCCCACGGATCGGTGTGCCCGCCGGCGAACCAGGGCAACGCGCCGGACGACTCCTGGGCGTCCGCGATGGACCGCGCAGTCTGCCGGATCAAGTTCTCGGACAGCACGTTCGGCACCGACGGCACGGCGTGCGCCCTCACTGCGGCGCCCTCACCACGCTCGGCCGGTTCGGCTTCTCGAGATAGAGCACCACGCTCTTGCCGACCACCGGGTTGAGGACCTTCTCCGCGGTGCGGGTGAGCCAGGGCGCTTTCATCATGTCCCACACCAGCATCTGATGGTAGGCCTTGGTGAGAGGATTGTCGTCGTTCTCCACCCCCACAGCACATTTGAGCCACCAGTACGGAGCGTGCAGGGCGTGAGCGTGATCTCGTCCGCGGACCTCCAACCCGGCCGACGTCAGCTTGCCCGCCAACTCGTCGGCGCGGTAGATCCGCACGTGCCCGCCCTCCACCTCATGGTAGGCATCCGACAGCGCCCAGCAG
The DNA here is from genome assembly GCF_049286785.1 of Rhodococcus sp. (in: high G+C Gram-positive bacteria). Taxonomy (GTDB): domain Bacteria; phylum Actinomycetota; class Actinomycetes; order Mycobacteriales; family Mycobacteriaceae; genus Rhodococcus_F. The sequence goes on from NZ_JBAQEO010000828.1 coordinate 10,052, forward strand.
ATCTTCTCGGGCAGCCAGCGCGGAACCGTCACTGCAGCAACACCACCCGGTTTGAGAATGCGCACCAGTTCCGCGATGGCCCGTTCGTCCTCCGGCACGTGTTCGAGCACCTCGGAGATGAGGACGACATCGAAAGTGCCGTCCTCGTACGGCAGGTTCAGCGCGTCACCCACCTGGACGCGCGCGTCCGCACCCACGGGCGCCTCCCCCGCTTCTGCCATGGCGACGAACATCTTCTCGACATCCGCCAGTTCATCGGCGTTCTGGTCGAACGCGATCACGTCGGCGCCGCGCCGATACAGCTCGAACGAGTGCCGTCCGGCTCCTGCACCGATGTCGATCACCTTGTCGCCTGGTTTCACACCGAGCCGGTCGAAGTCCACGGTCAGCATGGGCGGTCTCCTTCTTGTGTCTGCGCCATCGCTTCGGCATAGGTTTCTGCCGTCCTCGACGCAACGGCCGCCCAGCTGTACCGCTCGAGCACCCGTCGACGGCCGCCCTCCCCGAGCCGTGACCGCCTCTGCGCGTCTGCGAGCAGCGCGCCCAGCGCGTCAGCGAGTTCCTGTGGGTCCCCCGGCGTCACCAGCACGCCTGCTTCGTCGTCCGTACCCACCACTTCGGGAATGGCTCCGGCCCGGCTCGCCACCAGCGGGGTTCCGCAGGCCATCGCCTCGACGGCCGGCAACGAGAAACCTTCGTACAGTGACGGAACGCAGGCAACATCGGCAGAACCGAGCAGCGCCGCCAGTTCGGAGTCGTCGATGCCCGAGACCGTGCGCACCACGTCGCCGATCGCCAGTTCCTCGATCAGCTTCTCGGTGACACCTCCGGCGGCCAGCTTGGTGACGAGCACAAGTTCGACGGTCCGCTCTGTGTGTACCTTCGCGACCGCTTCGAGCAGTGTGGACACGCCCTTGAGTGGCATGTCGGCGCTCGCGACGCACACAATCCGGCCGGGCACCCGGGCCTCGGCCGGCGGACGGAACACCTCGGTGTCGACTCCCAGCGGAATGGTCACCAGATTGTCCGCGGAAACAGCGAAGGCCGCGCTGATGTCGTCGGAGGAAGACTGCGACACCGTCAGCAGCGCCGGGATCCGGCGCGCGACGCGCTTCTGCATGGTCAGAAAGCCGTACCAGCGGCGGACGGTGACCTTGCGCCACCACTTGGCAGCCGCCAGATCGAGTTCGCGGTCGCGGGTGATCGGATGGTGAATGGTCGCCACGACCGGCAGCCCCATCTTCTGGATCTGCAGGAGTCCGTAGCCGAGGCACTGGTTGTCGTGCACCACGTCGAACTCGTCCGCCCGCTCCCGCAACAACCTCGCGGCCCGCAGGCTGAACGTGAGTGGTTCCGGGAATCCCGCCGTCCACATCGTCGCCAGTTCCAGAACGTCGATGGCGTCGCGGAACTCGCGGGGGTGCGGCGTTCTGAACGGATCGGGTTCACGGTAGAGATCGAGGCTGGGGACCTTCGTGAGGGTGACACGCGGATCCACGTCGGGGTACGGCTGACCCGAGAACACCTCGACATCGTGACCGAGTTCGACCAGCTCACGGCTCAGGTGGCGTACGTACACACCCTGTCCACCGCAGTGGGGCTTACTTCGATAAGACAAGAGCGCGATGCGCACAGACTCCGACCTCTCTTCGAGCAGCGGACAGCATACTAGAACACGTTCTCACACCCGGGTGTTCTCGTTCCATCCAACCGCACTACTCAGCTCACCGCCGTCGACTCGCGCAAACCCTCGAGTTTTCCGGAGAGCCGTCCCAGGTACGCGAGCACCTCCTCCTCGCTCCGGTCGGGCAACCCGTAGACCACCTCGGCCACTCCGAGGTCCTGCCACCGCCGGAGCTTGTCCACATCCGGCTTGCCGTCGAGCACCACGATCCGAGGCTCCCCCGCCCGGCCGGCGTCATGCCACATCCGCTGGAGCAGCCGGACACGATCGTCGATGTTCTCCTCGGCCGGAGTGGTCATCCAGCCGTCGGCCGAGCGAACGATCCAGGTGAAGTTCTTCTCGTTGCCGGCGGCCCCGACGATGACCGGCGGCACCCGCTTCGGCTTGGGCCACGCCCAGCTCGGGCCGAAGGTGACGAACTCACCGTCGTAGGAAGCTTCCTCGTCCGTCCACAGGGCCCGCATGGCCTCGAGGTACTCACGCAGCATCGTACGACGGCGACCCGACGGAACGTTGTGGTCGGTGAGTTCGTCCAGATTCCAGCCGTACCCGACCCCGAGGACGACGCGGCCGCCGCTCAGATGGTCGAGCGAGGCGATCGTCTTCGCGAGTGTGATGGGGTCGTGTTCGACGGGCAGAGCCACCGATGTCCCCAGTTCGATACGCTCGGTCACGGCCGCGGCCGTCGCAAGAGCCACCCAGGGATCGAGTGTGCGCATATAGCGGTCGTCCGGAAGCGATGCGTCGCCTGTCTGTGGATGCGCCGCATCACGCTTGACCGGAATGTGGGTGTGCTCGGGCACGTAGAAGGAGTCGAATCCGTTGGCCTCTGCACCCCGCGCGGCGGCGGCCGGCTCGATTCCACGGTCACTGGTGAACAACGTAATACCGAACTTCACGAAATCTCCTAGGCCGAGTGGCAATCACT
>NZ_JBAQEO010000829.1:0-2837 GCF_049286785.1 Rhodococcus sp. (in: high G+C Gram-positive bacteria)
GAGTTCGGGATGCGCCTGCCAGCCGAACAGGACCAGGCACATACTCTCGTCTCCTTCGTGACCCACATGACTCATCCGAGCGTAGTCGTCGCCCAGGCAGCTACCGCGTGAGGAAAGTCTTCTCGAGCGCGCGGCGTAGTTCGGACCTGCTGATCTTGCCCACGCCGGTGACCGGGAATTCGTCGACGAAGATCACCTTGTCGGGCACCTTGTACTCGGCGAGTCCGCGGCTGCGCACAAATTTCTTCAGCTCGAGAGCCTTCGGTGGTTCGCCCTCGACGACGACGAACGCGCAACTGCGTTCGCCGAGGTAGGCGTCGGGCATCGACACCACTGCGATATCGCCGACCGACGGATGCGCGAGCAGGTGGTTCTCGACTTCCTCGGCGGCGATCTTCTCACCGCCGCGGTTGATCTGGTCCTTCGCGCGGCCCTCGACCACGAGGTAGCCGTCCTCGGTGAGCCGGACGATGTCGCCGGTGCGATAGAAGCCGTCCTCGGTGAAGGCTGTCGAATTGTGTTCGGAAGCGCGGTAATAGCCACGAATGGTATACGGTCCGCGGGTGAGGAGATGACCGGACGTGCCGGCGGAAACGGGCTCGTCGTTGTCGTCGACCACCCGGATCTCGTCGTCAGGACTGATGGGCCGTCCCTGGGTGGCGACGATGGTGTCTTCGCGGTCGTCGAGGCGGGTGTAGTTGACCAGGCCCTCGGCCATGCCGAACACCTGCTGCAGTGTGCAGCCGAGTTCTGGGCGCACCCGCTTGGCCGCCTCGGCGCTGAACTTGGCGCCGCCGACCTGTAGAACGTCGAGACTGGAGAGGTCGTATTCGGTGCGGGCACCGGCTGCGAGCCACGCCAGCGCGAGCGGAGGCACCATCGACGTCATGGTGATGCGCTCACGCTCGACGAGCGCAAACGCGGTGTCGGGACTGGGGTTAGGTGCAAGCACCACTCGTCCGCCCGGCGTGCAGAACACCGAGGATTCCGGGCGAGCTCATCGGGAAGTTGTGTGCTGCAGGAAGAACCACGAGCATCCGGGTGGTCTCGTCGACACCGCAGATGGAGGCCGATTCACGCACCGAGTACAGGTAGTCGGTGTGGGTGCGCGGAATCAGTTTGGACACACCGGTGGTGCCTCCCGACAGCTGCAGGAACGCGACCGACTCGGGATGTGCGGTCGGTGCGTCCGTAAGCGGTTCCGGACCGCGCAACCGGTCCAGTGCGGTGAACTCGGCGGCATCACCGGCCACGATCACGGTGGGCGGATTCTCGGCCGAGGCCACCACCTCACGGGCGAGGGTTCGGTAGTCGAAGCCGCCGTGGGTGTCGGCGACGACGTAGGCCGCGGCGTCGGTGAAGCTGCAGAAGTAGGAGATTTCCTGCGTACGGTGCGCAGGGAGAGCGAAAACGGGCAGCGCGCCGAGGCGGAAGATCGCGAAGATGACTTCCACGTACTCCACGATGTTGGGAAGTTGCACCACCACCCGGTCACCCGGCAGGACGCCGATGTTGCGCAGACCCGCGGCCAATCGGTCTGCACGGTCGGTGAGTTCGTGGTAGGTCAAATGAGTGTTCGCTCCGGCGGAATCCGGACCGGACACGGCGATGGCATCGCCGAAACACTCCGAGCGGGTGCGCAGAAACTGCTGGAACGTTTCCTCGGCCCAGTATCCGGAGGCCCGGTATTTCGCGGCGAAGCGCTCCGGATAGCGGGTGGTCGGTTCCAAGGGAGCGCGCACGCTCGTGGTCATGGATTTCCCTTCGAAGTGTCCATGGTGCAGTCAGGCCTGCAGAGTGGCGCCGCCGTCGACGTAGAGCGCGTGCATGGTGATGTGCCGGGCTCGTTCGGACAGGAGAAACTCGATCGAATCGGCGATGTCACCAGGATCGGCGATGCGCCCCAGCGGAATTCCCACCTTGAACGAGGCCAGGTCGCCTTCGATCGCGCCCCGTGAACCTTCGTCGCCGGTAGGATCGGACCACAGGGAACGCTGCATCGCGGTATCCGTCGACCCGGGTGCGACGATATTGGCGCGAATCCCGAACTCGGCCAGCTCCAGTCCGAGGACCCGGACAATCATGGCGACAGCGGCTTTGGATGCACCGTAGGCGGCCATACCGGTGCGCGGCACCCCGGCGGCGTTGGACCCGACCACCACGATCGAGCCGTGTCGGCGTTCCCGCATGCCGGTACCGACGGCACGGAGTACATTGACCAGTCCGGTGACGTTGACATCGAAAACCCGTTGCCAGCTTGCGGCGTCGGCGTCCAGCACAGAGCCGGTTTCGAGGACGCCCGCCACATGCGCGAGTGCTCCGATCGGGCCGTGCTCGTCCTCGATCCGGCGGACGGCATCGGTGACGGCGTCCACATCGCGAATGTCGAGAGTATCGACGGCGAGTGGTGGTGTTCCCAGTGACGCCGCGGTTTCGGAGAGTCCGTCCGCGTTCCGATCGAGCAACACGAGTTGGTGTCCGGCTCTTTCGAGGGCGGTGGCCGTGGCCCGTCCGATGCCCTGGGCGGCGCCCACCACGAGAGTGATGCCACTCATGTCGAGACGCCCAGTCCGGCCAGAACGGTACCCAGTTTTGTTGTGGTTTCGACCAGTTCGTCGAGCGGGTCGGAGGCGGCGACGATGCCACCGCCCGCGGACGCCGTAACGGTGGTGCCGTCGGCGTCGATCTGGGCACAACGAATGCTGACCATCCACTCGCCGTCACCGTCGGAGTCCGCCCAGCCGACAGCGCCCGCATAGAAGCCGCGCTCACCTTCGATCTCGCGGATGAGACGTCGGGCGGCGACGGTGGGTGTGCCGCACACGGCGGGGGTGGGA
>NZ_JBAQEO010000830.1:0-2471 GCF_049286785.1 Rhodococcus sp. (in: high G+C Gram-positive bacteria)
GGTCAGGCCGACACGCTGATGCAGATGGGCCGCTGGTTCGGCTTCCGGCCCGGCTACCGAGACCTGGTGCGACTGTTCATCGGCCGCAGTGTGCCGGGGCCGGCCGGCGCGGGCTTCGACATGTACAAGGCGTTCGAGGCCGTCGTCCGCGACGAGGAGGAGTTCCGAGCGGAGCTCGCCCGGTTCAAGGGAACCAACGCGCAGGGCGAACCGTGGGTCACGCCGCGCGACGTCCCGCCGATGGTGTTCCAGCAGCTGCCGTGGCTCAAACCGACCGCCCGGATCAAGATGTTCAACGCGGAGCAGACGTACCGGGGGATCGGTGGCGAGAGCTTCAGTTTCACCATGCAACCGCCGCGTGGTGACGGCTCCAACAACGCGCGGCACTTTGCCGCGGTGCGTCCGCTACTCGACAGTCTCACCGAGGTAGGCACGTTCCAGTTCCGGGACAAGGATGATGTGCCGCGCAGCTTCTCGGCTCGACACGGCATCGTCCCGGCCCGGACGGTACTGGACGCCGTCGACCAGTTCGTCTGGGACGAGCGGTGGGACTTCGGACCGCACCGCGAAGCACTGGTCAGCGCGATGGATCGAGGATTGCTCGACGACTTCGCGATTCTGCTTCCGCTACCGAAGACGCGCTTGCCCGTCGACATCAAGGGGTGGCCGGAGCAGCTGCCGATCGTCAACCGCAAGCGGCAGGAACGCGAGTACCGGACCGGCTTCACCGGAACCGCCGTGCGAGAGCGGGACGCCATCGAGCACATCGCGGGCAGCCCGAACAAGAATGGCGGTCCGGAAGCGGCGAAGATGCACCGCCGAACTCGAGGCGCCCTGATCCTGGTGTTCGCCAGCGACCCCGAGGCCGGGTCACGTCAGATGAAGCGGGCGAAGACCGGGCCCGTCGATCCGAGCGACTTCGCGACGCTGTTCTCGTACGCCCTGCCGCATGCGGCAGAACCACTGGGGCGGATCGGTTTTCGGGTGAAGAAGTCCGGCGCGGGGGCGATCGTCGATGCGCAGTGAAGTAGGCGCAGCTTCGGGCTGCAGAAGGAACGGTGCGTGATGGCCAAAACAATCGCGACGATCAACCTCAAAGGTGGGGTCGGCAAGACGACGATCACCGCGGGACTCGCGGAATTCATGTCGCTGGAGTTCGGTCAGCGCGTGCTGCTGATAGACCTCGACCCGCAGATCAACCTCACCACGATGATGATCAGCGAAGACTCGTGGCTGGAACTGAACAGGCAGGGCCTGACGGTCGCGACGCTGTTCCGAGACGCCGTCAACGGCACGTCGCACTTCGATGTGAAGCGGGCGATCCAGCGGCAGGTGTCGCCGGTCAAGCGGGTGACGGGTGTGGATCTGCTGCCGTCGTCGCTCGATCTCATCGAACTGCAGGAAGAGATCAGCGCACTGCGGGTCGCAGACCGGTCGTCGACGAAACCCGTGGAACTGCTGCGTGACGCGATCGAGCCGGTCGCGGACTTCTATGACTACATCCTCATCGACTGCCCGCCGAACCTCGGACCCATCACGCTCAACGGGCTGGCGATGGCGGACGGATACATCATCCCGACCATCCCGGATGTGCTCTCGACATACGGCATTCCGCAGATCCAGACGCATATCAAGAAATTCGGCAAGGAGATCGGCCGGGAACTGTTCGAACTCGGGCTCGTGATCACCAAGTACAAGTCGAACTCGGCGGTGCACCGGACCACAGTGAAGAACCTTCGACGCGACCCCAACGTGCCCAATGTGCTGCCCGAATATCTCGCGGAGTCCAATCAGATCGCCGCGTCGGCGGAATTCCATCCCTACAGCACCCTGAAGGTGAAGTACGGCAATCAGGGTCAGTTCGACCAGATGCGTGCGATCACGCAGAACATTCTCACGGAAGCGCAGGCGAAGCTATGAGTGCCCAGATCGAAGAAGCCCGCCGACGGGTGCAGGTGTCCGAGGCGAGCGCAGCCCTACTCAAGCTCGACGCCACCAACGCGTCCGCGTCGGTGCTGTTGGCCAAGCTCGTTCAGGTGGTGGCCGAAGAGGCCGCACGCACCCCGCGTTTCGCGAAAGCGATTGCCGACGCATTCGTGACGCCGTCGTCAGACGGTGCCGAAATACCCGCACCGACTGTCGCCGCGCCCGCACCGCGCCGTCGTGCGGCAGCCCCGAAAGCCAAGCGTGAGGCGGGTGCCTTCGATCCGTTCGACGTCTTCCGCGAGTCCGGGGAAGAAGCGCTCCTGGAACGACTCTCGGCGTTGGACGCCGACGCCATCAAAGACATCATCGCCGAGCAGGAACTCGACACGCACAAAGAAACCGGCCGCAAGCGCAAGGTCGAAGTGCTCGCGGTGTGGACGGTCGAGCGCGTCAAGGCCCTGTCGTCGAAGGGGAGTGCGTTTCGCTGACGTTTCTGCCGGTTGAGTTACAGCTCTGGGCGGTGCTGATCCGCGCTGCGATATTGG